>NZ_JCAMOP010000015.1:0-200095 GCF_059512345.1 Bradyrhizobium sp. Unk1 | reverse complement strand
TCGTTCCAGACGGGGACGCCGGATAGCGACCGCGCCTTCCTGCGCGATCTCGTCGCCTTCTATGTCGTGTTCGAGGGGATGTGGTTCTACACCGGCTTCGCGCAGATACTGTCGCTTGGCCGCCGCAACAAGATGGTCGGCATCGCCGAGCAGTATCAATACATCCTGCGCGACGAGAGCATCCATCTCAACTTCGGCATCGACGTGATCAACCAGATCAAGATCGAGAACCCGCATCTGTGGACGGCGGCGTTCCAGGATGAGGTTCGCGGCATGATCCGCGACGCAGCCGAGCTGGAAGCCGCCTACGGACGCGATACGATGCCGCGCGGCTTCCTCGGCCTGAATGCTGCGCTCTGCGAGCAGTACATGCACTTCATCGCCAACCGGCGCTGTGCGCAGATCGGGCTCGCTCCGGTGTTCGCCGAGGTCGAGAACCCATTCCCGTGGATGTCCGAGGCAATGGACCTGAAGAAGGAGAAGAACTTCTTCGAGACCCGCGTCATCGAATACCAGAATGGTGGTGCGCTGACTTGGGAATAGCGCCGATAATGGCTATGCCGCGGGCGTGTCACCTGCGCTTAAGCGGTGGCACGCGTGCGACAGCAGGGGGATGAGGTGGAGATCAGACGAGACGATCCGACGGCGCCCTATGTCGCCGACCTGTTGGCACATCATCTCGAGGAGCTGCGCAGCGTCATGGCCGAGCGCGCCTTCGCTCTCGATGCCACCGGCCTTTCGGCTGCCACCGTGACCTTCTGGACGGCTTGGCAGGACGATATCCTGCGCGGGTTCGGTGCGCTGAAGGAGCTGGATCATACCCATGGCGAGGTGAAGTCGATGCGTGCCGCGCCGGCTGCGCGGGGCACCGGGGTAGGGCGCGCACTGCTGAGCCATATCGTCGCTGAAGCCCGCAGGCGGGGTTACGTGCACCTCAGCCTGGAGACCGGCACGGCAGCACTGCATGCGCCCGCCATCTCGCTCTACCGCAGCGCCGGTTTCGTCTCCTGCGCGCCGTTCGCCGACTATGAGGCAAGCCCACACAACCAGTTCATGAGGCTCGACCTGACGGATTGAACTGCCTTCGCCTGCGGCGCATTTGCGGGTGGGCTATTGTTACGGTCCGGAGAGGGTGGGGTATCGCCGACAAAGGAGGGCGGCACCGACTCACCTTAGTGCGCTTCGTCATCGAGTCGAAGTCAGGTGCGCCAAGCCTAGGAAGCGATCTTGAGTTGTGGATCGTCATCTTCACGAGGGTATCTCAGTAGTCCCGCGCGTGTCCTTCGAGCCACGATTGTGCCGTCTCTGCAACACTCATCTTGGATTAAACCCTTATCTCCGTCCGTTCGCATCAGCGCCGCTTTTTAGCCACACCCGAACATGAATAAAATCGCTCTAAAGTTTGAAGGGCATCGGCGGTCTTCGAAGGACGGGAAATCCCAAGGTCGATTCAAATCTTGGCTCTGATTTTTCGGGTCTGAAAGGGTTGGCCGGGGAAACTGGTTTGCGATGGACGCGAAGACCGACATCAAGCAGAGGCTGCCGAGCCGTCATGTGACGGAAGGCCCGACGCGCGCGCCGCACCGGTCCTACTTCTACGCCATGGGTCTGACCACCGAGCAGATCCACCAGCCCTTCGTCGGCGTCGCCTCCTGCTGGAACGAGGCCGCCCCCTGCAACATCTCCCTGATGCGCCAGGCTCAGGCGGTGAAGAAGGGCGTGGCATCCGCCGGTGGCACGCCCCGTGAATTCTGCACCATCACCGTCACCGACGGCATCGCCATGGGCCATGACGGCATGCGCTCGTCGCTGCCGTCGCGCGAGTGCATCGCCGATTCCGTCGAGCTGACCGTGCGCGGCCACGCCTATGATGCGCTCGTGGGCCTTGCCGGTTGCGACAAGTCGCTGCCGGGCATGATGATGGCGATGGTCCGTCTCAACGTGCCCTCGATCTTCATCTACGGCGGCTCGATTCTGCCCGGCAATTTCCGCGGCCAGCAGGTCACCGTCCAGGACATGTTCGAGGCGGTCGGCAAGCACTCGGTCGGCGCCATGTCGGACGAGGACCTCGACGAGATCGAGCGCGTAGCGTGCCCCTCGGCGGGCGCCTGCGGCGCGCAGTTCACCGCCAACACCATGGCGACCGTCTCCGAGGCGATCGGGCTGGCGCTGCCGTACTCGGCCGGCGCCCCGGCACCGTATGAAATCCGCGACGCCTTCTGCATGACCGCGGGCGAGAAGGTCATGGACTTGATCGCCTCCAATCTCCGGCCGCGCGACATCGTGACACGGAAGGCGCTGGAGAACGCCGCCGCCGTGGTCGCGGCGTCCGGCGGCTCGACCAATGCTGCACTGCACCTGCCGGCAATCGCGCATGAGTGCGGCATCAAGTTCGACCTGTTCGACGTCGCCGAAATCTTCAAAAAGACACCATATGTCGCGGATTTGAAGCCGGGTGGCCGTTATGTCGCCAAAGACATGTTTGAAGTAGGTGGCATACCGCTTCTGATGAAGACGCTGCTCGACAACGGATTTCTCCACGGCGACTGCATTACGGTCACCGGTCGAACGATCGCCGAAAACCTCAAAAGCGTGAAGTGGAATCCGCACCAGGATGTGGTGCACCCGGCAGACAAGCCGATCACCGTCACAGGTGGTGTGGTCGGTCTGAAGGGCAATCTGGCGCCAGAAGGTGCGATCGTGAAAGTCGCGGGAATGTCTAACCTGAGGTTCACCGGTCCGGCGCGATGCTTCGACCGGGAGGAGGACGCCTTCGAGGCCGTCCAGAACCGCACCTACAGGGAAGGCGAAGTCATCGTGATCCGCTACGAGGGCCCCAAGGGCGGTCCCGGCATGCGGGAAATGCTCCAGACCACCGCGGCGCTGACCGGCCAGGGCATGGGCGGCAAGATCGCGCTCATCACCGACGGCCGCTTCTCCGGCGCCACCCGCGGCTTCTGCATCGGCCATGTCGGGCCGGAAGCCGCCATCGGCGGCCCGATCGGGCTGCTCGAGGATGGCGACATCATCGAGATCGACGCGGTCGCAGGTACCCTTAACGTAAAATTGAGCGACCAGGAGCTCGCCCAGCGCAAGACCAAATGGAGCGCTCGCGCGACTAACCACACGTCGGGTGCGCTCTGGAAGTATGCTCAGCAGGTTGGACCAGCGGTCGGTGGGGCAGTAACCCATCCGGGCGGCGCGCACGAGAAACAGTGCTATGCGGACATCTAGGCGTGCCATAGTTGCGTTTGTGTTGGGGGCCGGAGCGCTGGCCGCGCCGGCGCTCGCCTTTGACGGCTCGGCCAGCAAGGATGCGGCCCTTCCGGTCGTGACCACCTTGCCGGGCGCCGCGGGTGCCGTGCGCAGCAAGGTGGCGGCACCGGCGACCACGCCCCAGGAAACCTCGCTCAGCGCCCTGCAATATGCCGCCGAAGGCGGTCATCCCGGCGCTCAGTTCAAGCTTGGCCGCATGTATGCCAACGGCGACGGCGTCGCCCAGGACGACGTGCGCGCCTTCGAATATTTCAGCCGCATCGCCAATGCGCATGCCGAGGACAGCCCGTCGGCGCCGCAGGCGCAGGTCGTGGCCAACGCCTTCGTCGCGCTCGGCCGCTATTATCTGAGCGGTATCCCGAACTCGAAAATCAAGCCGGATACGGACCGGGCGCGGGAGATGTTCTCCTATGCGGCCTCCTATTTCGGCAACGCGGATGCGCAGTACGATCTCGCCCGGCTGTATCTGAAGACCCCGGACGCCTCGCGCGAGGATTTCCGCTATGGCGCGCGCTGGCTCGGCCTTGCCGCCCAGAAGGGGCAGCACGAGGCGCAGGCGCTGCTCGGCCAGATGTTGTTCAATGGCGACCGCCTGCCGCGGCAGGCCGCGCGCGGCCTGATGTGGCTGACGCTGGCGCGTGACAGCGCCGGTATCGAGGAAACCTGGATCAAGGAAAGCTACAACCGCGCTTTCGCAAAGGCCTCGGATGACGACCGCGCCATGTGCCTGCAAATGCTGGAACAGTGGGTGCAGGGCGTTCAGGGCCGCCGGTAGTAGGTACCCCCGCCGGGTAGGTTAGCCCGCGGCTGCGCAAAGCGCAGTCCGCCGGCTGCGCGAAGCGCAGTCCGCCGGCGCCATCCAGCGCCTCCAGGCATCAGCTCAAGCCGCCTCCAGATCCAGATCCGCCCATACCGGCACGTGGTCCGACGGCTTCTCCCAAGCCCGCACATAGCTGTCGATGCCGACATTGGCGAGCCGGTCGCTGGCCTGCGGCGACAGCAGCAGATGGTCGATCCTCAAGCCATGGTTCTTCTGCCAGGCGCCGGCCTGGTAGTCCCAGAAGGTGTAGAGCCCGGGTTCGTCGGTGACTGCGCGCAGGGCGTCGGTGAGGCCGAGGCCCAGCAGGGACTGAAAGCTCTCCCGCGTCTCGGCCTTGAACAGGGCGTCCTCGGTCCAGGCGGCCGGGTTGTGGACGTCGCGGGCATGCGGGATGACGTTGAAGTCGCCTGCGAGGATCAGCGGCTCCTCGGCCTTGAGGCGCTCCCTCGAATACTCAAGAAGCCGCGACATCCATTTGAGCTTGTAGGGATATTTCTCGGTCCCGACCGGATTGCCGTTGGGCAGATAGAGGCAGGCGATGCGCATCACACCGTGCTTGAGCGTGACCACGCCCTCGAGGAAACGGGCGTGAGCGTCCTCGTCGTCGCCGGCGAGCCCCGACTTGGTCTCGTCGAAGCGGAGCTTCGAGAGCAAAGCGACGCCGTTGAAGGTCTTCTGACCGTGGGTGACCACGTTGTAGCCCAGCGCCTCGATCTCCAGCCGCGGAAAGGCCTCGTCGACGCATTTGATCTCCTGCAGGCAGACGATGTCCGGCTGGCACTCCTTCAGCCAGGTCAACAGCAGGTCGATCCGCTGCCGGACCGAGTTCACGTTCCAGGTAGCAACTCTGATGGGCATTGGTGGGGCTCCGGGCAGGGGCCATGGTTAGAACAAACTGCAAACGCGCCCGTCAAGGACGCCGCAAAATCTCCCACAAAATTAACCCGGCTTAAGCCGGGCTCGGGCCATTGATACCGAAAAGGTTTTTCGAATGGGATGGCCGGACAAATCCATGAAGCAAGCTGAGCCGCGCGACGGCCTGATCGGCGCGTTCCTGTACTGGCTCGGCGGCTTCGAGATCGAGGACGGCCTGACCGCCGATCTCAGCGAGCGCGAGCTGCGCCGGATTCGCGCCAAGCAGATCGACGCGGTGATGCGCGCAATCCCGGTGACGATGGCCGTCACCATGCTCAACGTCGCCATCGTGCTGATCCTGTTCTGGGGCAGGGGCTGGAACGATTTCCTCGCGATCTGGGGCATGACCCTCGCCGTCACCGCCTCGCTTGCCGTGCGCGCGTGGCGGCGGTCGCATCAAAACCCGCCGCAGGAAGCGTCATCGCGCGCCGCGCGGCAGATGCTGCGGCAGGCGTTCTTCCTCGCGGCGATCTGGGGCACGCTGCCGCTCGCACTGTTCAGCCGGGTCGAGCCGACCAGTCAGCTCATCCTGGCCTGCCTGATGGTCGGCATGATGTCCGGCGGCGCCTTCACGCTGTCGACCTTCCCGCGCGCGGGCCTCGTCTATCTCGCGACCGTGACGATGGCCTGTGCCGGCGCGCTGTTCCTGTGCGGCACCGGGCCATATCTGCTGACCGCGGTGTTCCTGCTGCTGTTCGCGTTCTTCATGGCGCGCAACATCGTCTCGCAGGGCAATCTGTTCCTCGGCAATCTCAAGGCCCGGCTCGAGCTTGAACGTCAGACCGAGATCATCTCGCTGCTGCTGAAGGACTTTCAGGAGAACGCCAGCGACTGGTTGTGGCAGACCGACGCCGAGGGGCATCTCATCGACGTGCCCCAACGCTTCGCCGACGTGGCACAGCTTCCGCTTCCGCTGCTGAAGGGCTCGCATTTCATCGACGTGCTCGACATGCTCTGTCCCGACGACAAGAGCGCAGCCTACAACGTCGTCGGCCTGATGGAGCAGAGCGAGCCGCTGCACGAGATGAACCTCAAGGTCGTCGCCGGCGGCGAGGCGCGGCTGTGGTCGCTCACCGCGAAGCCGGCCTACGACCGCGACGGCCAGTTCCTCGGCTATCGCGGCTTCGGCCGCGACGTCACCGAGCGCTGGCGCGCGGAAAAGGCGGAGGCCGAGAGCCGCGCCAAATCCAACTTCCTCGCGGTGATGAGCCACGAGATCCGCACGCCCATGAACGGCGTGCTCGGGCTTGCCAGCATGCTGCTGGAAACCAAGCTCGATCCGGAGCAGCACGAGGCCGTCACCTCGATCCGCGAGTCCGGCGACAATCTGCAGCGCATCCTCAACGATATCCTCGATCTGTCAAAGCTCGAGGCCGGACGCTTCGCGTTCGAGGCGATCGACTTTGCGCCGCAGGCGCTGGTCGAGACGGTTGCGACCGTCGTGCGCGCAGGCGCCAAGAGCAAGGGGCTCGCCGTCAAGGTCGAGTTCGATCCGAACCTGCCGCCGACGCTGCGCGGTGATGTCGCGCGGATCCGGCAAGTGCTGCTCAACCTCGCCTCCAACGCGGTAAAGTTCACCGACGAAGGCGAGGTGACGATCAAGGCCACCTGCCAGGCGCGCCGCGATCTGCTTGCGACCGTGGAATGGACCGTGACCGACAGCGGCATCGGCATCGCGCCGGAGAAGCTCGGGGAGCTGTTCTCCGACTTCGCGCAGGCCGACGCCTCGATCAGCCGCCGCTTCGGCGGCACCGGGCTTGGGCTTGCGATCTCACGGCGCATCATCGAGCAGATGGGCGGCACCATCGGCGTCACCTCGACGCCAGGCGAGGGCTCGACCTTCCGCTTCACGCTGGTGCTGCCCTGGAGCCAGGCGCAGGCCTCCGACCAGGCGGCGGGCAGCGATGAAGCCGACGAGCTCAAGGCGCGGATTGCGGGGCTCGACCGGCCGCTGAAGGTGCTGGTTGCCGAGGACGATGCCGTCAACCGCATGGTCGTGACCAAGATGTTGGGGGCGTTCGACGTCGAGCTGCGCGTCGTCACCGACGGCGTCCAGGCGGTCGAGGCTGCCTCGGAGAGCGATTACGATGTCGTGCTGATGGATGTGCGCATGCCGGACATGGACGGCCTTGCCGCGACCCGTGCGATCCGCGCACAGGGCGGGCGCTTCGAAGCCTTGCCGATCGTCGCGCTGACCGCCAACGCCTTCCCCGAGGACGTCACGATTTGCCGCGAGGCCGGCATGTCGGATTTTTTGGCAAAGCCGCTGCGTAAGCCCGCGCTCGCCGCCGCCTTGCTGCGCGCGCTCGACGGCCACGCCATGTCGGAGGACGTGCCGCTGCAACCGGAGCTGACGCCGATTGAGGTCGCGTGGACGGACGAGGAAAGGCAGATGACCGGCGCGTAAGCGCTCAGATCGAGAAGCTGGTCCCGCAGCCGCAGGATGGCTACGAGCGCGTACGCCGGCAATGTAACGCTGCGCCGTTACAGTTTTCCATAGACGCGCCCGGCGACCGCCCTCAGGCGCTCGACCGAGCCGGACTCGGGATGCGGCTTGACCGGCGCAAACAGGATCGAAGCCTGCCGGCCGCTCTTCCAGACATAGATGTTGACGGCGTTGCCGTTGCCCTTGGTGCAGGAATGCTCGCCGAACGCTTCACTGCCGAGCTCGGGTATCGTCACGTGTTTGCACGGGCCGGGGCGTTTCATCATGCCGATGACCGTGTCGCGCGAGATCGCGATCACCGCGACGGTCATGGTGTTGGCCTCGCGATCGAACATCATGCAGCTACCCGCGCCGGTCCGCTGGACCGTCAGCGTGCCCTTGTCGAGAAAGCCGTCGGCATCGGCGGCAGTGAGCCACTCGCAATTGCCGAACCGTTCGCTGCTCTTGCTCACGTTGGCGATGGCAACGCGCGCGGCTTCGGCGATCGGCCCGAGCAGCGCGCCATCGGCGCGCCGGCCGATCGGATAGACGCTGATCTGCAGAATGTAATCGCCGGACAAGGCGACGACCGAGGCCTCCTGGCGCTCTGCGCCGGCGACGCTCGTTCCGACCCGTCCTTCGTCGCCGATGTCAGCGACTGCGTTAAGCGGCAAGCGCTCGCCAAGCGTCTTGACGAAGGTCACGTACAATTCCCTGGCGCGGTCCTTGTCGGGATTGCGGAATACGGTCAACATCATCGTGTCGCCGCGTCCGCCCTGATAGATGCAGCCGCGGCCGTCCTGATTTGAAATCAGTGACCATTTGAGCGCCGGCATCGCGCCGGCGAGCTCCTGGGCGCTGATGAATCGGCAGGTTTCGGCAGCGCTCACGGAAAACACCGGGACGGCTGCCATTGCAAGGAATAGAGCGAGGCAAGAGAACAGACGATCAATAATACGCATTGGATAATTTAATACCGCTGTTGGCACGCCACGGCAGATGAAGATGGGCACTACTTGCTTCGTCGTGGCGGTATGATGCAACGTTCAATTTTGCTCGGCTGCTGCCCAGGGCGGACGTGAGCCGCCGATGCTGCTATGATGATCAACCGGATTTTGGATGGGGCCACCGCCTACTTCCGCTGAACGCGCTGACCGGACATGGCTGCATTAACATTGCGACAGGACGGGAAGGAGGTGCCGTGCGGAAAACGATCGCGGTATTGGGCTCTGCCCTCTTCTTTGCGGTTGCGCCTAGCTCGGTGGCGGGGCTCGTTCCCTGGTGGATTACGCGTTGGGAGTTTCGGCCGCCCTTCTTCGATCTCGACGCGACACGCGCCATCGGGATCCTGTTGATCGTTGCCGGTCTACCCGGGCTTGTCGACTCGTTTGCACGCTTTGCGCTGCAAGGATTGGGCACGCCGGCGCCGATCGCACCGACGCAGAACCTCGTGGTGACGGGTCTCTATCGCTATGTGCGCAATCCTATTTACGTTGCCCTTGTCGCCGTCATTTTGGGCCAAGCGGTCTTGTTCGGCGACCAGCGCCTTCTTGGGTACGGTGTGTTGGTGTGGCTTGCCTTCCACGCGTTTGTCGTGGGGTACGAGGAGCCGGCGCTCGTTCGTAGCTTCGGAACGGAGTACGAGGATTTCCGGGCCAATGTCCCGCGCTGGATTCCGCGGCTCACGCCCTGGCGAGCCGCACGACGCCGGAATCATTCGTGACGCGGGCGCCACCGCGGGAAGGGCGTAGGAGCGTGCCCGTCGTAAAATGGCGCGAGAATGATTGGACTGCGGCAGGGGCCGCTTCGGCGTCAGACTGTATCGGACCCGCCGAGCCCCCTTGGGGACCTCGCGATGATCACAAGTTACCCCCTGATTTGCCCGACGCGTCAAACGGTTTTCGTAAAGTCCGAAATGCATCGTGCCGACTCCCGGCTACTGTGCATGGGGTTGTTTTTCAGATTTTAAGTCGGGCTAGATCGAGAAGCTGGTCCCGCAGCCGCAGGACGCCGTCGCGTTGGGATTGTTGACGCGGAACGAGGCGCCGATCAGATCATCGACGAAATCGACCTGCGAGCCCGCCAGGAACGGCTGAGAGGCGGAATCGACCAGCACGACCGCATTCTCCTGCTCGATCACGAGATCGTCGTCGGTGCGGTCGCGGTCGATGTCGAACTTGTACTGGAAGCCCGAGCAGCCGCCGCCCTCGACGGAGATGCGCAGCATCGCGCCAGAACCTTCGCCCTTGAGGATCTCCCCAATCCGGCGTGCGGCGCGGTCACTGATGGTCACGTCAGTCGTCATAGCTCGTCTCCGATAGTCCCGCGGTCATACCAAGTTCACTTGCCCAATTCATTTGGTATCCCGGGTCCGGCATAGTTAAGTGCAAGCATACGCAGAATCAAATGGATAGGGACTAAATTCGTCGTGTCCGTCGGAATGGCAGCCCCTCATGCGCCCTATGCCTGCGACCCCGACCGCAGCCGCGGCCGGCTGGTCGCGGAGCCGCCGAGCCGGACCCGCAGCCCGTTCCGGCGGGATTGCGACCGGGTGATCCACTCCACCGCGTTCCGCCGCCTGAAGTACAAGACCCAGGTCTTCGTGTTCCACGAGGGCGACCACTACCGCACCCGGCTGACCCATTCGCTGGAGGTGGCGCAGATCGCTCGCGCCCTGGCCCGGCAGCTCGGACTGGACGAGGACCTCACGGAAACGTTGGCGCTGGCTCATGATCTCGGCCATCCGCCGTTCGGGCACGCCGGCGAGCGGGCGCTGGATGCCTGCCTGAAGGATTTCGGCGGCTTCGACCACAACGCCCAGACCTTGCGCGTCGTCGCTTCGCTCGAGCATCGCTACCCGGAGTTCGACGGTCTCAACCTGACCTGGGAGTCGCTGGAGGGCATCGTCAAGCACAATGGCCCGCTGACGGATCGCAGCGGCGCGCCGGTCGGGCCCTATCGTGAGCATGGCATTCCGGTCGGCATCGCCGACTACATCAAGACCTACGATCTCGAATTGTGGAGCTTCGCCTCGCTGGAGGCACAGGTCGCCGCGATCGCCGACGACATCGCCTATGACGCCCACGACATCGATGACGGTCTGCGCGCCGGCCTGTTCCATCTCGATGATCTCAAGGTGATGCCGCTGACGGCGGAGATCATCGCCGAGACCTCAGCGCATTATCCAGATCTCGAAGACGTCAGGCGGGGCGCCGAGCTGGTGCGCGAGCTGATCTCGCACCTCATCGGTGCAGTGTTTGCGGAGGCGCAGAAGAACCTCGCCTCCGTGAGACCGCAATCGGCCCAGGATGTGCGCCAGCAGAGCCGGGCGCTGGTCACGTTCCCGGCCGCGGTTGCCGAGGAGGAGGCCGCCATCAAGCGGTTTCTCTATCAGCACATGTACCGCCACAAGCGGGTGATGCGGGTGATGGGGGAGGCGGAACAGATCCTGTTCGACCTGTTCGCAAAATACCTGACATCGCCCGGTGAGCTGCCACCGGAATGGCTGCTGGGGGCGGAGGCGGACAATGAGGGCGACCGGGCCCGCCGGATCGGCAATTTCATTGCCGGAATGACCGACCGTTTCGCCCTGACCGAGCACCAGCGGCTCTTTGACTCGACCCCGGATTTGCGTTAGGCGGCGGCCATGCCCGACACATCCTCAGCACTGCACCTGTTCGCCGACGTGCTCGCACGCGTGCACGCCGCCTGCCGCGCGCTCGCAGCGGACGCCAACTGGCCCGAGGGTATCGATTTCTCGCGCGTGGTGGTCGAGCCGCCGCGCGATGCCTCCCATGGCGACATGGCGACCAACGCCGCCATGGTGCTTGCGAAAGAGGCAAAGGCAAAGCCCCGCGACCTCGCCGAGCAGATCGCCGAGCGGCTCCGAGCCGACGCGCTGATTGCCAAGGTCGACGTCGCCGGTCCCGGCTTCATCAATCTGACGCTGAAGCCGGCCGCCTGGGCCGAGGCGCTGCGGACGGTGCTGCGCGAGGGGGCTGACTACGGCCGCGTCCGCGGTGGCACCAAGGTCAATGTCGAATACGTCTCGGCGAACCCGACCGGACCGATGCATGTTGGCCATTGCCGCGGCGCCGTGTTCGGCGACGCGCTGGCAAGCCTGCTCCAGTTCGGTGGCCACGACGTCACCCGCGAATATTACATCAACGATGCTGGCGCCCAGGTCGACGTGCTCGCGCGTTCCGCCTTCCTGCGGTATCGCGAGGCGCTTGGCGAGGATATCGGCGCGATTCCCGAGGGATTTTATCCCGGCGACTATCTGAAGCCGGTCGGGCAGGCGCTTGCGAAGGAGCACGGCGACAAACTGCGCGCGATGAGTGAAGCCGAGTGGTTGCCGATCGCGCGTGCCAAGGCGATCGCGATGATGATGGACGAGATCAGGGACGATCTTGCTGCCCTCAACATCCGCCACGACGTGTTCTTCTCAGAGCGCTCGCTGATCGAGAGCGGCAACAATAAGGTTGCCGAGACCATCGATTTCCTGCGCGCCAAGGGTGATATCTACGAGGGCCGCCTGCCTCCGCCGAAAGGCGCGCCGGTCGAGGACTGGGAAGACCGCGAGCAACTGCTGTTCAAGGCGACGGCTTACGGCGACGACGTCGATCGTCCGCTGATCAAGTCGGACAATTCCTACACCTACTTCGCCTCCGACATTGCCTATCACAAGAACAAGTTCGACCGCGGCTTTGCCGAGATGATCGACGTGTGGGGCGCCGACCATGGCGGCTACATCAAGCGCATGCAGGCGGCGGTGAAGGCAACCACCTCCGGTAAGGGGGCGCTCGACGTCAAGATCGTCCAGCTCGTCAAGCTTCTGCGCAATGGCGAGCCGGTGAAAATGGGTAAGCGAGCCGGTAACTTCGTCACCCTTCGTGAGGTGGTGGACGAAGTCGGCCAGGACGCTGTTCGCTTCATGATGCTCTACCGCAAGAACGACGCGGTGCTGGATTTCGACCTCGCCAAGGTTATCGAGCAGTCGCGCGACAACCCGGTGTTCTACGTCCAGTACGGCCATGCCCGCGGCCACTCGATCTTCCGCAACGCCCGGGCCGAGGTGTTCCCGGAACTGCCGGAGGATACCGGCAAGCGCATCGCGTGGCTCGGCGAGTCGGCCGTGGAACGACTGTCGGACCCGGTCGAGCTCGAGCTGCTCAAGCGCCTCGCAATTTTTCCTCGCATGCTGGAGGCCGCCGCAGCAGCCCATGAGCCGCACCGAATTGCCTTCTATCTCTATGACTTAGCGAGCGAATTTCACGCACTTTGGACGAAGGGGCGCGATTTGCCCTATTTACGCTTCATTATCAATAATGATGCAGATCTTACAAAGGCGCGACTGGCCATGGTCCAGGGCGTCGTCTCTGTCCTGGCATCGGGCCTCGCCATCCTCGGCGTCCATGCTCCGGACGAGATGCGGTAGTTTGGGGCGAACTACTTAAGGGGAATTTTGGGGGGAACCGGCAGAAGCCGGACCGCTTAGACTTGGTTGAATGCCTTGTGGGTCGAAAGCCGCGCCTTGGTCGAGGGGCGCGCGGCTTTCCCGAAGGGACGCATCATCACGATGGCCGAACGATATCAGGACAGAACGTTTCCTTCCGATGGCTATGGTCGCGCTAGCGATCAGCATGGGAAGGCGGACAACGATCCCTTGGCCGAACTCGCCCGCCTGATCGGACAGACCGATCCATTCGCTGCGCAGGGGCGACCGAGCACGCAGCCGCCGGCACCGCCAGCCCAGAGCTATCAGGACCACGACTATCCGCAGGACTATGCCGAGCAGGCTCCGCCGGCGGTTCCGCCCGGACCGCCCTCATGGATGCGGCGCGCCAACGTGCAGCCGCAGCCGGCGCCCGAGCCCGACTATCCCGTTTCCGTGAACCCGGTTCATCCATTGCACCGCTATTCAGCCCAGCCGACCGCGCCCGAGCCTGATTTCCATCAGCCGCAGGCCTATCAGGACCACGCTTACCAGGATCAGGCCCATCAAGCGCAGGCCCATCAGGATCAGGCCCATCAGGGCCGCGCTCAGCAGCAGCATGATCAGGCCTACCAGGAGCAAGCCTATCAGGAGCCGCATCAGCCACCCGATCCGGCGCGCTACGACGACGCGCTCTATGGACGGCTGGAGGGTGGCGAGCAGGATTATCAGCGCGATCCCGCCTATCCGGACGATCCTTACGCGTTCCAGAGCGACTATCCCGAGGCCGATCTCGACGAGCCGAAGAAGCCGCGCGGCGGCATGATGACGGTCGCGGCGATCCTCGCGCTTGCCGTGGTCGGCACTGGCGCGGCCTTCGCCTACAAGACCTATGTCGGTTCGCCCCGCAGCGGCGAGCCGCCGATCATCAAGGCTGACAACACGCCGACCAAGATCGTGCCGGCGCCGACCGACTCCTCGGCCAAGGTGCCGGATCGCATGGCGAGCGGCGACGGCTCCGAGAAGATCGTGCCGCGCGAAGAGGCGCCTGTCGACGTCGCTGCCAAGGCGGGCGGCCCGCGCGTGGTCTTCCCGCCGCTGAATCAGAACGCGAACCCGCCGTCGGTGGCGAGCGTCGCGCCTTCCACGATCCCGCCGCCAAGCGCGGGTCCAATCCCGAGCAACGGCACGCTGCCGGCCAACACGCCGCGCTCGATCAGGACTGTGGCCGTGAGGGGCGATCAGACCGATAGCACCACGCCGCAATCCGCAGCCGCCAAGCCGACGGCAGCCGCGCCGAAGCCCGTTGCCGTGCCCGCCGCGCCGCCTGCGCCGCGCAATCCGCCGTCTTCGGCCAATGCCAGTGCCAACCAGCCGCTCTCGCTTGCACCGCAATCGACGCCGGTTGCGGAGGTGCCGCAGCGGATGGCTGCGACCAACCCGACGCAACTCACGCCCGCCACCAATGGTGGTGGCGGCTACGTCGTGCAGGTCTCCTCGCAGCAGAGCGAGGACAGCGCGGCCGCGTCCTACCGGGTGCTTCAGAGCAAATATGGCAGCGTGCTTGGATCGCGCTCGCCGGTGATCAAGCGGGTCGATCTGACCGACAAGGGCAAGGGGGTCGTCTATCGCGCCTTCGCCGGACCCTATGGTTCGGCCGAGGAAGCGACGCAGGCTTGCAACAGCCTGAAGTCCGCTGGCCTGTCCGCCTGCTTCGTCCAGAGGAATTAACGGCCGTTTCCTTGACCCCCTCGCGGGGCAGGGTTAATCGGCCGTTATGAGCACGCGGGCCTTCATTACCGGTGTATCCGGAACGGAACTAACCGCCGCCGAGCGGGAGTTTATCCGTGCCGAACGCCCATGGGGCTTCATCCTCTTCAAGCGCAATGTCGCGACGCCGGCTCAAGTCGCTGCGCTGGTTGCGGAATTGCGGTCGGTTGCGGACGCGGCTGACGCGCCTGTCCTGATTGACCAGGAGGGGGGCCGGGTGCAGCGGCTGGGCCCGCCGCACTGGCCGGTCTATCCGCCGGGCGCGATTTTCTCGACCTTGTACGACGCTGATTCGGTCCTTGGATTGGCGGCTGCGCGCCTCAGCGCCCGGCTGATTGCGTCGGATCTCACCGATCTCGGCATTACCGTGGATTGCCTGCCGCTGGCTGACGTGCCGGTGCCGGGGGCCGATGGCGTCATTGGGAACAGGGCTTACGGCACTGAGCCGGGCAAGGTCGCCGCGATCGCGCGCGCGGTCACCGAGGGCCTGGAGCAGGGCGGCGTGCTGCCCGTTCTCAAGCACATTCCCGGTCATGGACGCGCCACCGCCGACACCCATTTCAAGCTGCCGACGGTCGATGCCCCGAGGGACGAACTCGACCGGACCGACTTTGCGGCGTTCAAGCCGTTGGCCGACCTGCCGATGGCCATGACTGCACATGTTGTGTTTAGCGCGGTCGACCCCGCCCATCCGGCGACGACTTCTGCGACAATGATCACTCAGGTGATTCGCGGCGTGATCGGGTTCCAGGGTTTGTTAATGAGTGATGACGTGTCGATGAACGCGCTGTCGGGGAATATCGCCGAACGGACCCGCGCCATCTTCGCGGCCGGCTGCGACATGGCCCTGCATTGCAACGGCAACATCGAGGAGATGCGCGAGGTCGCCGGCCAGACACCTGAGCTGTCCGGCACGGCGCTGGCGCGGGCGAAGGCCGCACTTGCGTCGCGCAAGGCACCGCAGCGGTTCGACCGGGCGGCCGCACGCGCCGAACTGGACGCATTGATCGCACGGGCAAACACGGCATCCGCATGACCGCAGAAATCCTATCGTTTGAAACCGGGCGGCCTGCAGAGCTCGCCGAGGGTGAGCCGGCGCTGGTCGTGGACGTCGAGGGCTATGAGGGCCCGCTCGACCTGCTGCTCGCGCTGGCGCGGCAGCAGAAGGTCGATCTCGCCAAGATCTCGATCCTGGCGTTGGCCGACCAGTACCTCCACTTCATCGAAGCCGCGCGAAAGATCCGGCTTGAGCTTGCCGCCGATTACCTCGTGATGGCGGCTTGGCTCGCCTTCCTGAAGTCGCGCCTATTGCTGCCGGAGCCGCCGAGTGCGGAAGGCCCGAGCGCCGAAGAGATGGCGACCGCACTCGCCAACCGCCTGCGCCGGCTGGAAGCCATTCGCGAAGCCGCCAACCGGCTGATGAACCGGCAGCAATTGCTGCGCGACATCTTCCCGCGCGGCGAGCCCGAGCAGATCGCCGAGATCAAGCACCCGAAATACACCGCGACGCTGTACGACCTGCTCACTGCCTATGCCGCGCAGCGCCAGTCGCGCGTGCTGGCGAGCGTGCATCTGGCCAAGCGCACGGTGTGGTCGCTCGCCGAGGCGCGCGCCACGCTGGAGCGGCTGGTCGGCAGCATCAGCGAACAGGACGACTGGGGCGTTCTCGACGACTTCCTGGTCCGCCACGTCGCCGATCCGACGCAGCGCGCGACGGTGTTCGCTTCGAGCTTTGCCGCCGCGCTCGAGCTGGTGCGCGAAGGTCAGCTCGAGCTGAACCAGAAAGAGGCGTTCGCGCCGATCTATTTCCGGAAGGGGCGCCCGAAACCGGTCGTGGACGCAGCTCCTGCGCCTGATGCGCCGGTCGGTTAAGTGCAAGAAGGAGAAGCTGCCATGGCAAGCCTGGCTGAAGTGCGGGTAGAAGAGGCCGAGCCGATGGAGAACGAGTCCCAGGCACGTCCTGAAGAGCTGCGGCTGCTGGAAGCGCTGCTGTTTGCTTCGAATGAACCGCTGGACACCGCGACGCTGGCCAAGCGCATGCCTGATGGCGTTGACGTCAAGGCCGCGCTCGAACAGCTCCAGGCAGACTATGCCTTGCGCGGCGTCAATCTCGTGCGTGTCGCCAACAAATGGACCTTCCGCACCGCCGGCGATCTCGCCTGGCTGATGACGCGGGAGAGCACCGAGACCCGCCGCCTGTCGCGTGCCGCGATCGAGGTACTGGCGATCATTGCCTATCACCAGCCGGTGACGCGCGCCGAGATCGAAGAGATCCGCGGCGTCGTCACCTCGAAAGGCACGCTCGACGTGCTGCTGGAAACCGGCTGGATCAAGCCGCGCGGTCGTCGCAAGACGCCCGGCCGCCCCTTGACCTTCGGAACCACCGAGGACTTCCTGTCGCAGTTCACCCTGGAACAGCTTGGCGATCTGCCGGGCCTGGAAGAGCTGAAGGGCACGGGCCTGCTGGATTCGCGCCTGCCGACTGGATTCAGCGTGCCGACCCCGTCGGATGACCCGCAGCTGCGCGAGGACGAGGATCCGCTGGAACCGGGCGAGGACCTGGATCTGGCGCTGGCGCCTGCGGTCGAGCCCGAGACGCCGGAAGGCGGCAATGAGGGCGGCGAGGGTGGCAGCGAGGACTGACGTCCCGGCCGTTAAGAGAGGCCCCCTGCGACCAGTTAACACTGGCAAGATTACGTAGCGCCAACAGCGAATTGGCGCTGCCTTGGTCCTTGTTTTTGAGGCCTGCCGCGCCTAGGTTTCGGGGAAGATCGGCCGGGTCCCCGGCCAAGTGTGTTTGGAGGGTTGCAGGATGGGTTCGCTTAGCATTTGGCACTGGATCCTGGTGATCGCAGTCGTCCTGCTGCTGTTCGGCCGCGGCAAGATTTCGGATCTGATGGGCGACGTGGCGCAGGGCATCAAGGCCTTCAAGAAGGGCATGCAGGACGACGACAAGGTCGCCGACAAGCCTGAGCCGGCCAAGTCGATAGAGCACAACACCGCGCCGCCGACCGCGGCCCGGTCCGACGTCGGCAGCAAGGCCGTCTGAGCAGGCGTACGCGAGACGCGGGTGACGGCGCCGATCCTAAGCGCGAAGGATTGGGCCGGTCGCGGCTGGCGTGAACGGAAGACCTCATGTTCGACATCGGGTGGAGTGAACTGGTCCTGATCGGGGTCGTGGCCCTGGTCGCCATCGGCCCGAAAGAGCTGCCGGGCGTGCTGCGCATGGTCGGGCAGTGGATGGGCAAGGCCCGCAAGATGGCTGCCGAATTCCAGGGCCAATTCCAGGAAGCGATGCGCGAGGCCGAAATGGCCGACCTCAAGAAGAGCTTCGACGAGGTCAAGGAAGCCGCTTCCGGCTTTGCCGGCAACAACCTGATGACCTCGCTCCAGAAGGATGTCAGCGACGCGCTCCGCGTCGATGCGCTGGACAAGCCGGCCGAAACCTCCACGACCTCGGCCGTCGAAACGCCGGCGACTTCAAGCGAAACGCCGGCGATTGCAAGTGAAGCGCTGGCGATTTCAAGCGAAACGCCGGCGACACCGACCACGCCGGAGGCGCCGACGCCCGAGACCTTCGTGGAGGCCGAGGCGCATGCGGCCGTGAACGAGCCGCTCGCGATCACCCGCGAGGTCGAGCAGGCTCAGGTCATGCAAGACACTGCGCCATCCGAGGCGATCAAGGACGTCAAAGCGTCATGAGCGACGCCGATATCGAGGCCAGCAAAGCCCCTCTGATGGACCACCTGATCGAGCTGCGGTCGCGGCTGATCAAGGCGCTGCTTGGCTTCGGCGTGGCCTTCATCTTCTGCTTCTTCTTCGCCAAGCAGATCTACAACGTGCTGGTCTGGCCGTTCGTGTGGGTCGCGGGTCCCGAGAATTCGAAGTTCATCTACACGGCGCTGCTGGAATATTTCATCACCCAGCTCAAGCTCGCGTTGTTCGGCGCCGGCTTCATCTCGTTCCCGATCGTCGCGACGCAGATCTACAAGTTCGTCGCGCCCGGGCTCTACAAGCACGAGAAGCAGGCCTTCCTGCCGTATCTGGTCGCGACCCCGTTCTTCTTCGTGCTGGGCGCGGCGCTGGTCTATTTTGTGGTGCTGCCGATGCTGGTCCGCTTCTCGCTCGGCATGCAGCAGGCCGGCAGTGACGAGACCGCGCAGATCCAGCTGCTGCCCAAGGTCGGCGAATATCTGTCGTTGATGATGTCGCTGATCTTCGCCTTCGGCATCGCCTTCCAGCTTCCGGTGATCCTGACGCTGCTTGGCCGCATTGGAATCGTCACCTCGAAAATGCTGCGCGAGAAGCGCCGCTACTTCATCGTCATCGCCTTCGTCATCGCAGCCGTGCTGACCCCGCCGGACGTGCTCAGCCAGTGCTCGCTGGCGATTCCGTTGCTGGCGCTCTACGAGGGTTCGATCATCGCGGTCGGGATGGTGGAGAAGAAGGCGGCGGCGTCGCAGGCCGCAACCGGGACCGACGTGTCGACGCCGCCCAATCCGGCGGAGTAGGGCTAGGGTTCGCTGTCATTCCCCGCGAAGGCGGGGAATCCAGTACGCCGTGGCCTATCGAGGAATCACCGCAGTCTCTGGAATACTGGATCGCCGGCTTTCGCGGGCGATGACAGCTGTGCTAGGGGGAGCCAGCCATTTGCAATCTTGCAAACCTTCAATTTGCAAGCTTGCAACAAGCCCCAGGACCACGGCCATGCACGACATCAAATCGATCCGCGACAATCCGCAAGCCTTCGACACCGGCCTTGCCCGCCGGGGCCTGAAGCCGTTGTCGGGCTCGCTGCTCGCGATCGACGAGAAGCGGCGGGCGGCAATCCTGGCCTCGGAGCAGGCGCAGGCGCGGCGCAATGCGGCCTCCAAGGAGATCGGCGACGCCAAGAAGGCCAAGGATGACGCGCGCGCCGCCAAGCTCATGGCGGAGGTCGCCGAGCTCAAGACCACGATGCCGCAGCTCGAAGCCGTTGCGAAAGCCGCCGACGAGGAGCTCGCCACGGCGCTGTCGGCGATCCCCAATCTGCCGCTCGGCGAAGTGCCCGACGGCGTCGACGAGCACGGCAATGTGCAACGCCATGTCTTCGGCAACCGGCGCAACTACGCGTTTGCGCCCAAGCCCCATGATGATCTCGGCGGCGCGCTCGGTGACATGGATTTCGAGACGGCGGCAAAGCTCTCCGGCGCGCGCTTCGTCGTGCTGAAGAAGGGGCTGGCGCGGCTCGAACGCGCGCTCGGCCAGTTCATGCTGAATCTGCACATCGACGAGCACGGCTATACCGAGATCAATCCGCCACTGCTGGTCCGCAACGAGATCATGTTCGGTACGGGACAATTGCCGAAATTCGAGGACGACCAGTTCTGGGCGATCAAGGGCGAATTGCTCGCCGCACCCGATCTGGAGCGGCTGCGGACCGAGCGTCTCGGCATCATTCCGACAGCGGAGGTGGCGCTCACCAACCTCGTTCGAGAATCCATCCTCGATGAGAAGCAGCTGCCGATGCGGTTGACTGCGCTGACGCCGTGTTTTCGCGCGGAGGCGGGCGCCGCAGGACGTGATACCCGAGGCATGATCCGCCAGCACCAGTTCACCAAGGTGGAGCTGGTGTCGATCACGACGCCGGAGACCAGCAAGGACGAGCATGAGCGGATGCTGGCATGTGCCGAGGAAGTGCTGCGCCGGCTCGATCTGCATTACCGTGTGATGACGCTTTGCACCGGAGACATGGGCTTTTCGTCGCAAAAGACCTATGACATCGAGGTCTGGATGCCCGGGCAGGGCGAGGGCGGCGCGTTCCGCGAGATCTCGAGTTGCTCGGTCTGCGGTGACTTCCAGGCCCGCCGCATGGACGCCCGCTCGCGCGGTCCGGACGGCAAGCCACGATTCGTGCACACGCTGAACGGCTCCGGCACCGCGCTCGGCCGCGCACTGATCGCCGTGATGGAGACTTATCAACAGGAGGACGGCTCGATCGCAGTCCCCGACGTGCTCCAGCCCTATATGGGCGGGCTGAAGGTGGTCGCGCGCGAGTAGCGCGTTTTCGAGCGAAGTCGATACCGGTTCGCGTCAAGAAAACACCTCAAACAAGATAAAAATCTGGACTCACGTTCCGATTCTATCGGAACGGGAGTTCAGGGCGTGCTGCCCGGCTGTCACGCAGAAACGTTTGGTTGCGAAGATCGGGCGGCTGGTTATTCTGCCGGCCACCCGACAACACGAACTCACTGTTCATGGCCTTGCACCGCGACATCTTCTGGGTCGGCAGACAATGGGCGGTGACAGGTGCCGGTATCCAGGCTGTCGATCAGCGTCTGCGTGGTGTGCTCGACATCGCGATCGCGCGGCTCTGGGATGACGATCTCGTGTGCAGCCGGCGGGCCAAGCCCGGCGTGAATGCTGCGGATTTCGACAAGGCGCTGACCGTGGCGCGCGAACGCTTTCAGCAGACGCCGGAGCCGGACCCGATCCTCGCGCAAATGAAGGCGCTCGGGGTGATCGAGGCCCCGGTCGTGAGCCTGGTGGTGCCGGCGATGAAGCTGCGTGCGGAAGGCAGGCTCGCGCGCTTCCTGCCGCAATGGCGGATCCGCAGGTAGCAGGACCAGGCCGGGAACCCGCCGCCGGCCCCAGTCGGCCGGTTTGCCTGATCGGCCCCGGCCGGATAAGACGGTTCAGACCCGCTTCAGGAATCGACCCCCGGCATGCGCATTCTCTGCACCAATGAAGTCAAGCACACTAAGCAACTGTAAAAGCTACGGAAAAAAATAGCCCGATTGCTCGGGCTAACGTCGGGCTAATCCGACAGGGACAGACATAGAAAAAAGCTAGACCGCCCTCAGCTTCGGCTTCCTCTTCTTCATGGCCGCGCTGCGCGCGCACATTGCCTGCGCCAGCGCTGAGACGGGGTCTTGCAGATCGCGCTGCCAAGCAATGACCTCGTCGCAGAACCAGAGCTTGCGATGAGGGGTCACCGCCAGTCCCTTCGGAAACAGCCCGTCCCGCTCCAGCCGGAACAGCGTCGTGCGGCTAACCGGGATCATGGCGAGCACCTGCTCAGCGGTGAGCATCTCGCGCACGTTGTCCTGCACGTCAGTCATTGTTGTTGTCGCCCTTCTTCTGTTTGCGCAGCGCGCGCATGTCGCCGATGCGGACCATGTCGTCGAGGCGCTCGGCCTCGTCGGCGATGGTGAGCATCCAGCGGTGCGCCCAAGCTTGCGTGTAGGTGCAATGGCGGCAGCGCCAGCCATGGTGAGTGGCGATGAGGGCGCGGTCGCTGTCGCGCCTGCCGTGATGATTCGGGCAGGTGAATGGGTGGAACAGGCGCAGCGCCTGGAAGCGGTTGAGCGCCTCGACCTGGGCGTCGGTCCACGGGGCCTCGGTGCGCTCAGCCATACTTGATGACCGCCCGGCCGCGCTTGGCGACAGGCGGGCCGCCGCTGTTCATGGCCGCACCACGCGCTGGGCGATGCCGCCGATGACCGTGGCGAGCTGCTTGGCCTGCTCGTTGACCTCCATGCAGACTGTCACCTGCTGGTTCAGCGTGTCCTTGGCGGCGGCGCCGCTGATCAGCAGCTGCCGCTCCAGCGTGTCGAGCTGGGTGCGCAGCTCGGCTATCTGCAGGCAGACGGTCTGCACGACATTGTCGACGACCGAGGAAATCGCGTCGCGCTGCGGTGCGCCGTAGGCGGGCGGCGCGACGGGCGTGGCCGAAGGGTCGGCCGGTTTCAGCTGGGCCGCGGCATCAATCCGGTCGCGGACCGCGGCAAGGGGGTCGCGCTGGCCGTCGGTCGGTTGGGCAAGTCGCGCATCATGCATGGGCTGGCTCTCATCCTTGGAGGAAAGGATGAGGAGCCTAGGAGTACATAGTACGTTCGACAAGGAGTTATTGCGCTACTATCGAATCATTGCAGGCAAAACTATTAGGCCAGGTCAACCGGAGAAAAGATTCTGCGTGACAGTTCCCCACGACGGCCTACACTTGCGTCCGCTCTGGGGGATCGTTCGAGAAATCGGGCAAGTGGCGCTGCCCAGCGTAGCGGGGAAGTGGAATGCTCATGTTTGATCCCGACTACAAGCGGATCGAATTGGCGACTTACATTGTCTGCATGTTGCCGAAGGACGTGACCGAGGCCGCAGCAGTGCTCTCACGGGCGAGCCAGTTGGCTCCGACCATCCTGACGAGCCAGGAAGCCCAGTTGAACGAGATGAAAAAGCTGGACAGGCAGGCGGGTTAGGAGCGCTTGCGCCCGCGGCTCTTGGCTTTCGGAGCCGCGGTGGCTCGCTTGGGAAGAGGCTTTGCCGGTACTTTCTGCAAGATGTGCTGGCGGGTCTTCTCCTGCTGCCGCTCTAGCGCTTCGATGGCTCTGATCTGTTCGAGATAGTGGGTCGACAGATTGCCGACCTTGCCGAACCAGAGCCACTCGATGCTCATGCCGTCCAATTGCTTCATGATCATCATGGCGACGTGACGGGGGACCGGGTAGCCCTGTTCGTAATTGTTCCAGCGCTTGGGATCAACGCCGAGGCGCGCCGCAAAATCCTGTTGATTTTCCCCGCTGACAATCTGCCTGAGCATCCGCAGCCGCTTTTTGTAGGCTGCAGTGTCGAAGCCGAAATCGTCCAGCCCCTCTAGCTTTCTGACCAAGACGCTATTCCCGCAATTGATGACCGGAATTTAAAACCTCTGCACGAGCCGCATTGGGCGCGCCTTCAGCAGGTTGTAGCTTGTGCGCAAAAAAATCAAGCCCCGAACGCAGTGGCCACTTGCGAGCCGCAATTTGTTCGCTAACCTATGCCTACATATTACTCCTAACGGCACCTTTGTAGGTTCACGCCATGAAGTATCTGACCACGGCGCGCGAGGTCGTCGAACACCTCGGCGGCCTGGAGCGCGTCTGCGAGCTGACGCAGGCCAAGAACAAGACCGCCTATAACTGGCCGACCCGCGCCAAGTCGTTCCCGGCCTCGACCTATGTCGTGATGCAGCGCGCGCTGCGCCGTCGCAAGGCGAGCGCGCCCGCGCATCTGTGGAACCAGCGCGGCATCTAGGGGAGGGTGGCATGGCTGACAACGTCATTAAGCTCACGCCGATCAACCTCAGCCAGCGCCTGTTGCGTGTGGCGATGGATGCCAAGTTTCTCGCGGAGAACATGACCGCGCAGGAGGCCGCCTCCTTCCGCATGGCCATCGAGGACGCGCGCGACAACCTCTCCCGCCTCAGCGACCGTGCAGAAGGAAAGCACTGATGAAGCCGCATGAAGTCGACGCGCTGCGCCTGGAGATCGAGAAGCTGGCCCGCGACTATCCCGAGATCGCCGAGGACGAGGTGCTGCGCGCGGACATGCTTGACGCCGAGACCTCGCTCTCGGACGTGCTCACCGCGCTGATCCGCCTGGGCGAGGATGCGCACACACTGCGCGACGCCACCAAGACGCAGCAGGAGAATCTGAAGGCGCGGGCTGACCGGTTCGGCCGCCGCCTGGAGTTCACGCGCTCGCTGATGCTGTCGATCCTCAATGCCGCTGCCTTGCGCAAGGTCGAGCTGCCGGAGGCGACCGTCTATTTGCGCAACAATCCGCAACAGCTGATTGGCGAGCCGGATGCCGACGCGCTGCCGGACGAATTCGTGAAGATCAAGCGCACGGCGGATCGCGCGGCGATCAAGGCGGCACTGCAGGCCGGGCGCGAATTGCCCGGCCTGCAGCTCTCCAACGCGCCGCCCTCGATCATGGTGATGGTGAAGTGATGTTCGACCAGGAGACCAAGGCCGCGCTCGACGCGCCGCTCAACCGCGCCCAGGTCAAGGAGCGCAAGCAGGGCGGACGGACCTATTCCTATGTCGAGGGCTGGCACGTCATTGCGGAGGCCAATCGCATCTTTGGCTTCGACGGCTGGACCCGCGAGACCATCGACATCAGGTGCGTGGCGGAAGCCGCGCGCGAGATCGGCGAGAACAAGGTGCCGGGCTATGGTGTGACCTACAACGCCAGGGTCCGCATCACCATCGGCCGGATCGTGCGCGAGGGCTGCGGCTCCGGCCACGGCATCGACCGCGACCTGGGCCTCGCGCATGAGAGCGCGCTGAAGGAGGCCGAGACCGACGCGATGAAGCGCGCCTTCATGACCTTCGGCAACGTGTTCGGCCTCGCGCTGTACGACAAGACGCAGAGCAACGTCGTCGACGAGTCCGAGCTGCGGCGGCAGGCCGAGGCGACCGCGAAGCGGACCTCGTTCCTCCAGCACTACCAGTCGTCCATCGACGACTACACCGACAAGACCAAGCTGCTGACATGGTGGAACAGCGACGCGCAGAAGGCGGCGCGGCGCAACTACGACCTCAGCAACGAGGAGGTCGAGATGTTGAAGGCGCGGGTGCGCCACAAAGCGGAGGCGCTCGATGTCTGAGTTCGATCTGGAGAAGTCGCGCGAGTTGCGCGATGCGGGCATGGCGCTCGTAATCGATCACAACGAGACGTTCAAGGAGCAGTTCGCGCGCTTCATCGACAATCTGCCGTCTGGCTGGACCTGGCAGTGCGAGGACATCCGCAAGGACTGGACGGGCATCCCGCCACACCGCAATGCCTGGGGCGCGTGCTGGAACGCCGCCAAGAAGCGCGGCCAGCTCGTCGAGCTGCCCAGCAGAGCGCCGATGACCGCAAGCAAGTCGCACGGACGGCGCACCCACCTGCACCGGAAAGTGTGATGAGTAAAGAGCTGAAGGGTGCGCTGTTCTTCTCGGATCAGCCGGCGCACGTCACCGGCTATCTGGTGATCGCGGGCATTGAATACGAGATCGCGGGCTGGAGGTCCGGCGAGGTTCGCGCCGAGATTACAGCGCGCAAGCGGGCGTGCGCCAGGAGCCGGAGCAGGCCGACATCTTCGGCGGAAGCCGCGATGCCGACACGGGCGCCGCCCCCCGGGAGCGCGACAGATGGGCTGCGCTCGGCCCTACGAAGCAGGCGGGCATCCGCTGCAAGGAGTCGGTGTTCTGGCGCTTCCTTGAGGAGGAGCACCGCTACAGGGACGTGACGTGCGAGCAGCACGCGGCCGATTGCGTGCGGCATCACTGCGGCATCGCGAGCCGCAGCGACCTCGGCAAGCCGGGCCGGTCTGATGAGCGTCAGCGCTGGCACCGGCTCGACAACCAATTCCAGGCTTGGCGCATCGCCGAAAGTTCATAATCAACGGGAGGGACGGCCCATGTCTTACGGGTCGTCGACAACGGTGCGGGTGATCGATGTCGCGGCTCCCCTGGTTCCCGATCCACGTTGGTGATTATCTCGCCGACACCGGACACCTCTCCACCGTGCAGCACGGGGCCTACCTGATGCTACTGTTTCACTCGTGGAGGACAGGCGCGCTGCCAGATGACGACGAGAAGCTCGCCAACATCGCGCGCATGATGCCGGACGAGTGGCGCGCGAACCGCGCGACCTTGCTTCGGTTCTTCCAGAAGGATTGCGATGAAGGTTGGCGCAGCTCTCGCCTGGAGCACGAGCGGCAGCGCATTCAGGAGACCTCCAAACGCCGCGCCCTAGCCGGATCGAAGGGCGGCACCATCTCGGCGATGAACCGCTGGCACCCCAAGAAGAAGTGAGCCCGGCTTAGGCGTTTACTCGCAAATCCATCGGAGTCGCGCGGTCCGCGCTTTGTGCTCCCAAGCAGCGTCCGGTCTCCCGCCGATAGCCGACATCACAATAGGATCAGCATGGTTCGGCTAAGGGCCAACAGGGGAAGCAGTGCCGCTTGACCGTTCACTGAACAAGCACGTCCTGATGGCGTCAGCGAAAAGCCGTCGCCGGGTTAAGCGCCGCGACGGCTTCTTCTTTACGCGCTCAGACGGCCGCGACTACCCGCCGCGTCGCATGAAGGAAACGGTTAGCAGGCGCTGCGACGCCATCAATTGGATGACGCTCCTGTTTGCGCAATTCATCGACTAGACGTTCGAGGTAGGGCGGCAGAGGCGTGGCTTCAAGAGATAAGTTCTGTTGCAATCTGTCACACACCTCGTCACAGACCGACCGGGCAGTCCTATGGTCGATGTGGTCCGATATTCGACTGGTCGGTTCCATATCGCGACCTTTCGGTTAGGCCCCACAATCCACTTAAGTTAGAGGGGTGCGAAAATGTTTCGCGCACCTTCGAAGAATGCCGATGGTTCCATTCAATGGAACGAAGACACTTGCGCCAGAACGACTGCCAGGGCTGATATCTGCAACCCGCCGAGTTGGTGAAACTCTTGGGCGCGACTACTTTCAAAACGTTCATAATGTCCGTTCCGGATCATAAGCGGCAGTCGAGGCAAAGGCGGCCCCACGTCCGGTCTAGTGCCAGCAGCAGGCGTCCAGATCGGCTCAGCCTTTTCCTAAGGGCCAGAAACGGAAGTCGCCTTCGGCTCGGCTCCTCAACGGAAGGCACCGGTCTGCATGCCCCGGCACGAGGGAAACGTTGACACAGATCAAGTATTCGCGGGGTTAGTCAGGGACAGTCGTTTCCCTAACAGGGAAAGGAGATTGTTATGAGACAAATCGGCCTGAAACGAGCTTTGTTAGTTGCCGCCGTTGTCGCATGTGGGGTCTCCGGTTCAGTTGGGTGGTCAAAAAATGACGGCCTCTCGCTGTCCGTTGATAGCGCGCAAGCACGCGTGGGGCGACCGTTGACCCCCGTGAGTGTCGCTGGCGTTGCACGTCGAACCACACGGCGAGCGGTAGTGGGCGGAGCAGTAGTAGGAGGAGCGGTGGTTGCTAGGCCGCGCTGCGGGTATTACCCCTACGGACCATGCTAGTTTCAGTGCTCATATTGCAACTGCGAGCGCGCCCATGACGCCTACACTTGTAGCTACCAGAGTTCCTGGTCTTCTCAAACGGCGCAGCAATTGGGATATGCCCTTTGGTACAATGACCATAGGGATAGGCGCGAACTAGGCTCTAAAATCAAGAGAGCAGTGCATGTATGGAGGGCCCAATGTTTGTGCGCACTTCAACCGATGGGACTTATCAGCCAACCACGCTCGGTGATCTCGGTATATCGAGCAGTTCGAACCAGCTCGTTTGCCTGAGCGAGTTCACCTACAAAAAAGGCACTGAAATCTTCGGCGAGGGAGAGCCTGCCGAGTACATATACCAGATCAAGCTTGGAGCAGCTCGGAGCTACAAAATGCTCAATGATGGGCGGCGACAGATAGGCGCATTTCATCTCTCTGGGGACATCTTTGGATTGGTGAACGGTGATTTCCACCGGTTCACAGCAGAAGCCGTAGTTCAGACCACCGTTCGGCTCTTGATGCGTCGAAGGCTTGACGAGGCTGCTCAGAGCGACAGCGTCCTCGCGCGAGAGCTACTCAGCCTAACCACGAAAAATCTGCAACACGCTGAAGATCACATGCTTCTTCTGGGTCGCAAGGATGCCGTCGAACGGGTCGCGGCATTCTTAGTGGAAATGGATCAGCGAAGCACCGCTACCGCCGTGATGGCGTTGCCAATGACCCGCCGTGATATTGCGGACTACCTTGGGCTGACCATTGAAACGGTTTCCCGCGCATTGTCGCGACTGCGCCGGGCGGGCGTACTCGAGTTCACTGACGTCAACCAGCGCGAAATCAACATTCTAGACCGGAAACAACTGCACGCATTTGATCTTCAAAGTCATTGAGCGACTTGACTGCGCCGCACCAAATGACGCGATGGGCCGCATGCTGACGTTCAATGTACGGAATGATGCCTCCAAGTGAGGCGGCCTCGTCGATTTCGCAGGGCTTGCGTTCCAGCCGTTCGATCTCCCGCGTAAGCGTTCGGCCTGTTCCAAATCCCAGCCGATCCGCCGCAACTTCGGACGGCATTCCGGAAGTTTCATCGCGCGCGTTCGTTGTGGTGGGGCACGACGCCGATCAACTGGCCATTGGCTTAGGACGGACAGCACCCTCAATTCATTTTGCGCCGAAGCTTCTTGATCATCTCCCGCAGACTTTCCATGTATTCCTCGACGACCCGTCGTGCCTCCTCAAGGCGCGAAGGGTCAGAAGGTGTCTCCTTGTCTGGACCTCGTTCATCGGTCGGCGTCATGAATACGCTAGTTCGCCCCCGCGGCGAGTGTACCCTTGATCCAAATCAAGTCACGCAAACTTAATTCAAACTAGGCCGTGCGCGCTGAAGCAAACCGGTCCGGCCACCGTGGACGCTCCGCGAACTCAGACTTGCTGAGTTACGCCCTAAGCCCGGCTGTCCTTTTGCTTAAGCCCGGCTCAAGCACCTACACCTACACTTTTAATAACTACTACCTTCTCTGTAGCTGCGCGCGCGAAGGGCTTGCCGATGTGGAAACTGTGGATATAGCGTGCCACGCATTCTCGCCGGAGATTGCTGATGGACAGGCCGCTCGACGACGCAGGACCAACGCCCGAACGTCTCGCCAAGGCTGGACAGTTTTTCACCGTCGTCGGGCGCGCGCGATCATCCCGCAAGATCACCATGCTCGACGACGCGCTGGGGCGGTGCTGGATGCGCCAGATCATCTCGGCGCAGGAATACTCGGTGCCCTGCGCCGTTACACGCTGCACTGGGTCGCTGGCGGACTCCAGGGGGCGCTCGGAAGTGTCGACCTCAATCGCATCTACGCCTTCGATCCCAGCAGCATGACGGGACTGGCGAGGTGCGAGGCGCAGCTCGACCACAAGCGGACCTACTACGCCGCCAAACAGGCCATCGGCTTCAACCCGTCATTCGTCGCCGATCAGGTCGCGTGCTTCGGCCGGGCGCTGCAGGAGACCGGGATGTCGATGGGGTTCAAGTCGCCGTATCGCGCGCGGTCGCGGGCCGCGGAATATCTGTCGAGCGCAGGGGCGGGGCTGGCCAAGTTTTTCGAGACGCTGCGCGGTTGACCGAAGGGGCGATTTGCGCGATCAATTCGCTATCGATCCGCCGTATGCCTTCTGCTCGCGCTCGAGGTTGCTCGGCAGATGGATTGAAAAAGGCCCGAGGTCACCCTCGGGCCTTTGGCATTTTCAGAGCGGGTCGTTGTTGTACCGCTTCATCGCCTTGCGCAGCCAGCCGAGGTCGTCGGCCATATGCTTGGAGTTGAGGGCAATGGCGAAGAGCAAGAGTGCGATGACGCACAACAGGAAGTTGGTCAGGCTCATTCCGACGTAGCTCATGCGCGCAGCTCCGCGGGCTTGGTCTTGGTGTCGAGCATTAGGTTGACGAGCATGGCGATGTGGCGCGGCACCTCGGCCTCCCCGGTGATCCACTTGCGCACCTGCCGGTCGCCGCAGCCGATGGTCTCGGAGAAGGCGAGCGAGCGGGCGCGCACGCTGGCCGGGTTGTCGTAGAGCTGGGTGAGCGCAGCATCGAGCTGCGCGCCATCCATCGGCTTAGGCTGCTTCGGCGACATTGATCTCTCCCTGGAGGCGATTGACGAGGCGGACGACGGTTGAGCTGCGCCACTCGCCGCCGGTGACAGACTTGATGCCGCGGGCGTTCAGCTCGGCGGCGATCTTGCGCGAGGACAAGCCGAGCAGCGGCGCGACGATCTCGCGCAGGTTCTCGGCGAAGGCCCGCGCCTCGTCGGCGTTGGCTTTGGCCAGGGCGGCGTTGCCCAGCACCTGACCGCGCGCCTTCGCGGCCTGGAGCGCGGCCGAGGTGCGCGCGGCGATGTCGTTGCGCTCCTTCTCGGCGATGGCTGCGTAGATGTGCAACATGAACGGATCGACGTTCGGGCCCAGCGCGGCGACGACGAACGGCACGCGCTGCGCCATCAGCGCCGAGATGAAGGCAACATCGCGCGACAGGCGGTCGAGCTTGGCGACTAGCACGGCGCACTTGACCTTCTTGGCCTGCTTCAGCGCGGCCGAGAGCTGCAGGCGACGCTCCAGGGCGTCGGCGCCCTTGGCGGTCTCGACCTCCATGTATTCCGCGACGATCTCGTAACCCTCGGCGGCGGCAAACCGCTCATTGGCGGCCCGCTGGGCGTCAAGGCCGAGACCGGAGCGGCCCTGGCTTTCACGCGACACGCGGACGTAGGAAATGATCGGCTTCATGACGTGTTCCCCTTGCTGCCGTGTCCTTTATCGGCCTTTAAGGCCAACCATGCAAGCCGTAGAAATACGCTTGTAACGAAATAACTAGTCCGCGAATCGGACCTGATCGGAGAGCAGCATGAGCCGAACGGTGCGGCACCCGGACCGCGAGCGCTACTGGGGCAGGGCGACCGGGACGTCGCGCCGCGCAAGGCATCGCCGTGAGGCAGCAGCGGGCGTCCAGAGCGCGTTCGAGAGCGAGCCGAACATCGGAGCCGCGAAGCGGACAGGCAGCTCAGCGGGGCTGGCAGGGGCTCACGATGCACTGGAGCTGTGGTCGCGGATCGTCCGCGGCGAGGAGCAGCTCGACGCAGCAGCCAGGGCGACAGCGGAGCGGACGCAATGAGGCATCAGACGACGAGGCGACGGCCGAAGCTCGTGATCCCGAAGCAGGGGCTCAAGGTCAGGGGCAAGTGGAAGAGCAAGCTGGCGCGCCTGGAGCGCGAGCAGAAGCGCAACAAGGAGGACAGCGGACGTGGCACCGTTTAAGCGCACCTATGCGGTGGCGCAGTATCAGCACGGGCAAACGCGCGGACGACCGAGCGAGTACCGCGACGAATACTGCGACATGGTGATCGAGGCCATGGGGCAGGGCATCAGCGTCGGGGCGTTCGCGGGCACCATCGGTGTGGCTGTCGACACGGTTTACAAGTGGATGCGGAAACACGCTGAGTTTGCGGATGCGGTCTCTCGCGCCCGCGCCAAGCAGCTGCTGGCCTGGGAGACGAAGCTCATCCGCAGCCGCAAGGGCGCGGAGACGATGGCCTCGATCTTCGCGCTCAAGAACATCGCGCCTGACCAGTGGCGTGACGTGCGCAACGTGCAGCACGACCACAACGTCAAGGTCGAAACCCTCACCGATGCCCAGCTCTACGCCATTGCAGCCCAGAAAGCGGGTGGAGATGGCGAGATCATCGACGTCCAGGCTGTCCGAGTGGCTGAAACTGACCCAGGCTGACGAACGTCAACCTGGGACAGCCAGTGCTTACGCACCGGGAGTAGGTATTTCGCTCGGGTTGAGGGCGGCTCGGGCAGGGCGATCTCGCCTCGCGCCCTGGTCGCGGTGGGCCTGCCCCCGCGCCCCTCTGGCCGGGGCACCGGGGGAGGGAAAATCAACCGGCCGAAGCATGCTTTTCCTGACAACCCCCTCGACGTCACCGCCAAATCCAGAAATGTCGCCCGGGCGTCGTCGCCTCTGATCGGCGCCAAATCTCAGAAAGTTCGGGGTTTGGTTGGATCAGGGGATGTTGCAAAGCATTCTTTATCTTGGAAGCATTCTTTGATCTTCCAGTCATCGTGGAATGCTCCCCATCCCCTCATTGGCGTGGAGAAACAATTGCGTCTATGGATCGCCGATTGAAACTAACAGGGATCGCTGCGGAAGTAACAGCGATCACGCCAAGCAATGAACATGAACGGTGAGGACAGCACCGATGCAGAAGCCTGACGACCTTCCAAGCAAGTACGCCCGTGATCGCGACGCCATGCTGCTCACCGGCAGCATCGAGGCCATGAAGATGTTCATGCGGGAGTACGGTGTGAAGCCGCCGCCGTCGGATGAGGTGGCGTGGGTGACGCTGCACAAGACCATCACGGCCGCGAAGTCGCTGCCGCTCGACTATCGGCGCAAGAGCAAGGCGTGGTTGGTTGAGCGCGGTTTCCAGGCGTGGGATGATGGAGACCTCTAAGCGAGGCTCTCAACAGCCTTTCGCTGCGCTCCCCCTGTCCCCCATAGTGCGTTGAGCTGAAAGCCTGTCTACGATCCACAGGTAGATCGTAACAGCGATCTGCGCACAGCAAGGCAGTTCGCTGTTAGTTGGGACATGGTTCGTGAAACCGTCAGTCTCGGAGGTTCATCATTCCGAGTGCCCGATCAGGTCTGATCGGCGCGCGATCCCAATCGACGCGGCGAATTGCGTCCCATCTGAGAAACTGGAAACGGTGGCGTGGCTGGTCGTAAAGCAGGACGCCGCGCTCTCCCGTTCGAAACATCACGGCTCGAATAGTCCCATCAGCGGTGACGATTTCGGCCAGTGATTCCTTGTTAAGTCTTCCCCGCGTGAAGTCCACGCCTTAGGCCACGGCCAATGCCATCAAGCCCATCAAGCCCATCAAGCCGTGGCCATCATACCCTTTATTCGATCCTCGCGCGTCGGCGCCAATCTGATAAGCGCGAGCAAGATGACTGCAAGCGCCATCACTGAAAAAACCGCTGTTCGGGTCACATAAGCGGAGGCGGCCGTGAGGATGAAAACAGCAAGAAGAAGAATCCAGTCCGGTAGCTTGCGGGCGCCTTTCCAGTCCCTTGTAAGAAAGCCTGCATACGAAGCGGACGAAACCAGGAACGCGAACGGGAGCGCGGGCATAGCGAACGCGATGTGCTCCGTGATCGAAAAGTAGGAGAAAGCCGCGCCACCCACGGGCAGAAATGATCCGACCTCCCAACACAATGCGAGCGCTGATCCAACAGCCGGGATCATCACGACCAAATCTTTTAACGGAATTGAAGTGCTGTTAGTGTCAGCCATCGAGCATCCGGTGTCAGGCGTGGACCGCGAATCAATGCGCTCATTCAAGCCTTCCAGCTCGCACCAGCTCAACCGCTAATTGCGCTATCCCCATTCTATTCACTTTCCGCCCGTCGTAGCTCAGTGGTAGAGCGACTGCTTTGTAAGTGGACGGTCGCCGGTTCGAATCCGGCCGCGGGCTCCACAGTGGCTCCCCCAACAGGAACATCGTGGCTCTTGCCAAGTTTTCCCGACGCCCTCGACGATGCTCGCCGAGGGCAACCTCTAGGCCTCAGCTCATCCCCCATTTGGGCTGAGGCCTTTTTTGGGAATTGTAAAGGCGCGACCGCACGACGAAAAGTTTCGCAAGAGTTCCTTCACCTTGATCTAGGGATACGGCCGAGTGGCCAATAGCTGGAGATCGCTTCGCGTGGAAGATAGCGCTAAGCCTCAGTTGCCTCGGATGCGAGATCCATGAAAATGTTAGGCATAACTTTCGTTGTTTACAATCCGCCCCAGCTGGGGCTCCCGTACCTAGCCGTGATGATTGCACCGAACGGCGAAGTCGTAGCGGTGCCGTTCGAAACTCCCGCAGAGGCCGAAAACCACAACATTGAGAGCGCTGCCAAGACGACCCGCTATGCGCCCGTGAGCAGTCGCGAATGACGCCCGCCGTCTTGGGGCAAGCGCCGCTCCAAATCCGCCATCCCCACAAACACGCCCCGTGCGGCTGAACCTTTTCGTCGCCCATCTCTTAATGGACATCCGGGATTTTGCTGATTCCTCCCGGGGCTGGAAGCCGCCGCCCGCGGTCCATTTAAGCGGGCGGCGTTTTTGCTTTTCGCAGCGCCACAAGGAAACGGCCTCGCGCATGGCCGGGGCTGGCACCGGATGCTGAGGCCGTTCGGCGCAGCCGAATCAGCGCGTATTGCCGGTTATTCCCGAATGGCGGCGCGGCCTATCGTTACTAGCTGGCCAGGTTTATGAAATCACCCAGTTGATCAGGCGCCAAGTGGCCCATCCGATGGCGCCGATCCACACAACCGAGGCCGCGCCGGCGACGCATAAGAATACGACTGGCAGCAGTTAGCCGGTCCATCCACTGTCGTTGACCGGCGAGGTTTGCTCAGTCCTACTAAGCAAATCGTCCCGTCGCGGAAAGACGGACATATCGGGTGAAGAATGACGTAGAAAATTGCTCATTAATGAATGTCCGTTTAGGGGCGCGAGTTGCCGGGACTGCGCTACAGTTTTTCGATCACGACAGCGGCTGACACGCGCAGAAAAGGCCCGTTCTGATCTCGCAATTCGACCTTGGTGACGCCCGCAGTGCCACGGCGCGATCCATCCAGAATCGCCTGACCTAGCAATTCCAGAGCCATCTGTGGGGCCACGCAGGTGTCCGGCACTTCGACGCCCTCGTCGTCGATGATCGTGTCGGCATCACTGAGAATGTCGAAATAGATGGTGGGCATTGGCGGGAAGAACCGGCATAACTAAACGAGGTTCCTATTTTTCCCGGCGGCGATTGTCCGCACGGTAAGGTGCGGAGGCATGGTACTGATCTGGACGAGCTGTTCATGATAGGAACGCAGCTCAATTCCCCTCGTTTGCAGTTTGCACCAAAAACGAGATGCCTTAAGGCAATGCCTCTAGCTAAAGCGCATGCCACCGTTATCCTGCGGGAGTATCACAAAGCCGAGTCAGAATTGATCGGCAAGGCAGTCGTGCTGACGGACGGCAAGGCGGGGACCGTCGAAGCATTACACTTGGACGAAGCCCACGGTTTGCGTCTTTCCGTAGCTGGTCATCCCGGGAAATGGCCCGTCTCAACGATCAAGCTGGCCCAGAAGTGACAAACGCCATGTCGGGTAAGTTTCGGCGTTGTGCGTTTCCTGAAAACTACTCTCCTACAACGTGAAGCTTGCGCGCATGCGCGCGAATGCCTTTTCGCAGAACCTTAATGCGGGATATCCTTCCTGCAGTCGCGGATCGGTCTCCGGCCGAGCACGCACCGCCCACTGAGGGAAACTCAGAAAGACATTATCAGCCTGATCGCCAAGACGGTCGTAAAGGTGCCAAGGGCGATGACAGCAATTTTGAGATGAAGATCATTATCCATGCCCATTTGCCTCTACTCACACAGCACCGTCAGCCCCTCGCCACTGGCAGACCGGAAAAAAACCCGGCGGCCCTTGGAGACCGCCGGGCTGATCCGCCGATCACACCGCTTCGATTGACGACAGGCTGAATAAATGGCGCTGGCGCGTCTGTGCGAATCCCGACACACCGTCTCGGTTTGGTCGGACGTGTGGCCGACAAGCCACGTCCCTAGTGTGCAAGCCATCGTGAGAGAGCAATGTCCGCCGATCAGCTCAGGGGCCTGCGAGACCTGAAACGAGCCAATATGGGTGACGTCGCCAACCTCTCCGACCAGCTGCTCGCCCGGCAGCGCATCGCCTACGCCACGCGCGGCGATCCGCCGCCAACTCCACCGCCACCAAGGCCGAAACGGGTCAGGCGCTGCTCGTCGACCTCGAAAGCCACCCTTCAGCCCTGGAAAGCCGACGGGGTCTCCCGACGCACATGGTACCGGCGGCTCAAAAAAAAGTTCCGCAAACCTGCCAACGTAATCTTTACGTCCCGGGCGTTTTAGTGCAGCTTTCGGGTCAACTCGCTAACCATGTGAGAGGACAGCTCCATGGACGACACGACCACCCTGCGCGCCGACCTCGACCGCGCCTTGACGCGCATCCGGGCTCTGGAAGAGATCGTCTTCCGGCTCCATCCCTCCGAAAAAGAGGAAGTGCTCGACACCGTCGATGCCGTCCGTGACTATCTGCGCAGGGTCGGCGACACTTCAGCGCTGTCAACGCAGGCGGTGGCGTTCCTGCGCGCGCGGCTCCCGGTCGACTGGCGCGATCTCATCGCCCGCCACGGGCACCAGATGGTGTTCGGCCTGCTTGCGCAAAATCACAACATCGTCGAAGCGCGGCGGAAGCTGCGATGATGTTCTGGCTCGGGTTCGCCATCGGATCGCTCTTCGGGGCCGCCGTCGCTGTCACGGCAATCGCGGTGACCTCGATGGCGAAGGATCAGCCATGAAGGTGTCGAAGGCCGCCGAGTGAGGCGACCTTACGACGGTCGCCGTAGCCCCGGCGAGCGAAGCCATTCGTTGATGCGGGAAGCCGTCTCGGTCTGCCGGGCTTTGCGCAACAACTGGTCGCGCTCTTTGCCAAGTGGCAATAGCCTAGCTTGCTCCTTGAGCCGTCGAGCCTCCGTTGCCAAACGCTCTTCGAATGAGGTGGCGTGCTTAATGCGCCGCCGTTTCATGGCGTCTCCTTCCTACGTCTCAAAACCCCTTAATGCTCCCGTTGTCGGGCTGGTTTATTTCCTCAAGGTTTCGCAGATTGCCGGTGAAATAATTTGCGCTAGATCAAATTGGGACAATGAAAAATGCGGATGCCGATCTTCGCAGGAGGCGGCGCGTCGGCTTCGCGCCTATGCGAAAGGACGATCAAAAGCCATGCGCGTGATCGTGTGCGGCGGGCGCAGTTTCAACAATCTTGCCGCGGTCGAGCAGTTTCTCGACATGCTGCACGCCATCCACGGCTTCACGCTGCTGATCCACGGCGGCGCCAAAGGCGCGGATTGGTGTGCTGATCGCTGGGCGACGACGCGACGGCTCCCCATCGAGCGGTTTCCGGCGCACTGGAAGCTCCACCACAATGGAGCTGGGCCGATCCGCAATCGGCAGATGCTCGACGAGGCCAAGCCGGGGCTGGTCATCGCGTTCCCCGGCGGCAGCGGCACGGCCGACATGATGAAGCAGGCCCGCAAGGCTGGCGTGCGGGTCATCGATCTCGCAAACGAACAGACAAGGGCACTGGTCACGGCGCAATGGAAGGCGGCAGGTTCAGGTCAAGCCGGTCAGAGCTTGGTCTCCCCGAAGACTACGACATCGCCACCGCAGCCGACCGCCTCCGCGACCGCTATGGAGATTTCAGGCCGCTCGGAGCACTGAGCAAGCCGCTCACGGTCGGCGACAAGCTGCTCGCCGCGGCCAAGGTGCCAGCGAAAATGCTGATGGACACCGCGGGCAGTCTGGGCACGCTGCCGCTCCGCCTGCGCGAGGCGATGGATCGTTACGCCCAGACCGGCGAATACGATCCGGCGCCCGTGGTGGAGGCCGCGACCCTGCCGATGGGCACGGGCGCTGTTGCTGGCGTGCCGATGCGGGCGGGCGAAGCGGTACTTGGCGCTGGTGCCGTCCGTCCGCTGTCCGAGTTGCAGCAGGCGATTGCCAAGGGCGACACCCGTGTCTCGACCCGGTTTCCGACCGGCGTGAAGAGCCCGGAAGATCCGCTGACGCAGCACCTGTCCATCGGCACCGAAGAGATGCGGATGGACCCGGAGCAGTTCGGGCACAACACCTCGATCCTGTCGCGCTATCCCGGCTTCGCGCACCTCAAGGGCATCTCGGCCGAGGAGGCCGCGCAGGCCTATATCGATCAGGCCGCAGGCAATATGCGCTTCCTGTACGAGAACTCGCCCGCCGATCTGAAGCGGCGCGCGCCGCTCTGGTACGAAGGCGCAAATCAGATTTCGGATGCCTTGGCGCAGCGCTGGGGCGTGCCCCGGCAAAGTGCGTCAGCCGCCCTGGCGTCGCTGTCGCCGCAGAAAGACTGGTTCATGAACGCATCGCTCGGCGAGCGCGTCGGCGACATCGTCACCGGCAACCCGCGCGCGACCAGCGACATGGCAAACTGGATCAAGTCACAGCCTGCGCTGATGGCAAAGCCTGACACCGCCGAGGCGCTGGCCGCCATCGAGGGCAACCGGCTGGATCAAGTCGACCCGAAGCATGCTGCGCTGTTCGTGCGCGCCTTCGATGAGGCGCACAATCCGCGCAATTATCGCTCGGTGCTGCCGGAGGGTGATTATGGCGACTTCGTCAGGACCGCGAGCGGCGATCCGGCCAAAGTTGCCTGGGGCACCTTCTCCGATATCGGCAAGGCAGTGCGCGCGATCCAGTCCGGCGGCAACATGGACACGCTGTCGCCATTGCTCGGCGCCAAACACAAGGTGCGCAGTTTCTACAACAACATCGAGGTGCCGAACGATCCGCGCTTCGGTGATATTACCGGCGACACCCATCAGGTCGCCGCCGCCCAAATGCGCCCGCTGTCCGGTTCCTCCGAGGCGGTGATCCAGCATTTGGCCTCCGGCGGTCCTGCAGGCTCGGTTAACGCCAAGTCGAGCGCCGTGACCGGCGTCCAGGGCACCTACGGCTTAGTGGCTGATGCGACTCGACAATTTGCCAAAGAGTACGGAATGCTCCCGCGCGCCGCACAAAGTGCGACCTGGGAGCCGATCCGCGAGCTCTTCCCAGCCGACTGGAAAAACGCTAAAAATGCGACTGCCGTTGACGACATCTGGAAGGCAGTGGATCGTGGCGACCTCAACATCGATCAAGCACGGCGAGCGATCTTCGACTTTGCGGGCGGAATTGGTACGCCTGAGTGGTTACGAGGGGGCGCTGACGCTCGTGCTCCACAATTTGGATCGACATATCGGTAAGCTGGCTGAAGGCTACATCGGGATCAACTGGTGGGGCGAGGAGCCCGAGGTGATCGAGCCCGAGGAGCAGTACATCATCGATCTGCTCAATGAGTACGACGCTTCACTGAAGAATGATAACGGCAGAGAAGGCTGCGTCGGAGATACTCCGGCGCAAGCTGATCCGCTCAAGCCTCACTGAGTGGTGTAAATCTCAAGGCTATCTTCCTGCCCGTCACCATCTCCTGCTGATCGAAAAGCTTGAAGCGCTGAGCCGGGGCGACATTCCCCGGCTCGCAATCTTCATGCCGCCCGGCAGCGCCAAGAGCACTTACGCCTCGGTGCTGTTTCCGCCCTGGTGCATGGCGCAGCACCCGAAGGCGCAGTTTCTCGCCGCCTCGCACACCACAGAGCTGGCTGAGCGCTGGGGCAGGCGGGTCCGCAACCTGATTGCCGAACAGACCTCGATCCTTGGCATCCATCCCGACGACAACAACCAGGCGGCCGGGCGCTGGGCAATCAAAGAGGGCGGCGAATATCTCGCGGCCGGTGCGCGCATCGGCATCGCGGGCTTTCGTGCGCTGTTCGGTGTGATCGACGATCCGCTTCGCAGCAGAGAGGACGCCGAGAGCGAGACGGTGCGGGACCGCGCTGCTCTCGAACTACTCCTCGACCTTCGCGACCGCGATTGCCAACGTCGACAGCGCGCAGGACAAGATGACCGCGGCCATCGGCTCGCTCGCCAAGCAGCTCGCAAAGCAGTCTGGCGTCGATCCGAACAACCCCGGCGTCTACAACGGCCGCCCCAAGATCACCCCCTGGGAGATCGAGGAGCTGGACGAGGAGATGTACGTCTGCTTCCTGGGCGACCGCGCGTTCGCGGCGCTCCAGAACGACCCGCCGATGTATCAGGCCAACCGCGATGCGCGCGCCCGCGAGGGCAACCCCACCGCGACCAACCCGATCTTCACGGGCGGTGCGCTGAAGTACGGCGGCATCCTCTACAAGAACATCCCCGAGATCACCCAGCGCCTGCTGCTGAAGCAGGCGGGCGGCGGCTCGGTGGACGTCGAGCCGTTCTTCATGTGCGGTCAGGCCGCACTGGCCTATGCGACGGGCCAGCTGCCGCGTCCGACCCAGCTCGAGGACGGCGACTACGACTTCGTCACTGGCCTCGGCATCGAGGCACAGTACGGCGTCGGCAAGATCGCCAAGGCCCCGCAGAGCGTTGCGGGCGCCACCGCGGGCGATCTGGTCGATTGGGGCATGGTGACGGGTTTCGTCGCCGCGCCGCCTGCGGCCTAAGCGTTACGGCGGGGCCGGACCCGGCCTCGCCGATTTCCCTCCAGCGAGAGATCATGATCATGGCTCCTCGTATTGCATACCGCCAGCCCCAGGCTGGCGCACAAGGCTTTGCGCGCACCAAGAAGGTGTTCGGCGGGCCCGCCATCACGTTTGTTGCCGGTGACGTCGCGCTCAATGCCCAGACGGCGATCATGCGCGTCCCCAAGGGCTTCGTGCTGCAGTCCATCGGCGGCACCGTCGGTGACGTGGACAGCGGCGCCGCACTGATGATCGCGCTCGGCGACGCGGGCAATAACGCTCGCTTCCTGGCTGCGAACGCCATCGGTCAGGCTGGCGGCGCGATGCCCGCGCTGGCGGCTGGTGCGGTGCTCTATGAGTTTCCTGACGACACCGACATCCTGATGACGGCAACCGTCGCGGCAGCGGGCCTCGGCCCGACGCCGACGATGCTGCTGCTGATGGAAGGCTATGTGAAGTGACGGGGCGGGCGGCGAGAGCCGCCCGCCTTGTTTCGTGTGGAACGTACATCACAAGGAGTCAGCGATGAAGAAAGCAACCGTTACGTACACCGCGCCGAAGGGCGACAGCAAAGTCGTCGAGATGCTCGGCACCACCTTCTACGACGGCCAGTCCATCGAGGTGGTCTGCGAGGACGCAAACATGACGCGCCTCCAGGGCAACCGGTACTTCAAGGTTAGCGACGTCAAGGACCACGACCCGGAGAAGGACGCGCCGAAAGCGGCGGCGGACGATCCGCCGAAGCCCGATCCGAAGGACCACAAGCACCACAAGTAGGGCCGCGCGAGCGGCCCTGTTTCGTTTGGGGAGGGCACTATGGCCATCGAGATCATCAACGGACCCGTCATCCCCGCAGGCGAGGCGCTGTCCGGCGCGGTGGATTGCAGCGCGGGCAACATCGTGCGGATCACCATGCCCGCCGACTGGACCGACGTAATGCTGACGTTCTCGATTTCGAGCGACGACGGCTTCTACAACGACGTCTTCGATCACCATGGCGACGAGGTGATCGTCGCGGTGGTGCCGGGGACCGCAGTCATCGTCCCGGTCGATTTCCTGGCGGCGGCGGCCTTCATCAAGTTTCGCTCGTGCTCGCGGTTTCATCCGGTGACGCAGCCATCTGACCGCCAGTTCGCTAACGCCATCGAGACGCGCGATGAGCTGCCCGCCGTCGGCCCGGCAATTCCAATCAAGCTGGTGACGTGATGGCGCTGACCCACACGGCTGAAGAGCTGATCAACAAGGCGGCAGCGATCCTCGGCAAGTACGTGCCGGGTGAGGCGCTCGGCGATGTCGAGCACCAGACCATCGACCGGTGCATCGACGACGTGCTCGCCGAGATCGCCAAGATTATCGCCATCGCCGACCGCGACGAAATCCCGAACCTCGTGTTCGAGACGGTGGCGCGGCTGGTGGCGATCTACGCGGCGGCCGAGTTTTCCAACCAGCCGGTCGATCTCGCCGCCGTGGCCCAGCACGAGATGCGGCTGCGCTACCTGATCGCGCAGATGCCGACCTACGAAGTGCTCCCGACCAACCATTTCTAGGGATCGCAAGCGAACCTGAGATGACCGACGTCCCGTTTCCGCTCCTGTCAGCGCCGGGCCTCAAGCCGCAGCTCGCAGGTGGCCGCATCATCAACTGCTACCCGGAGAAGCAACCGGCGACCGCTGGCAAGCCGTATGCCTACTATCGCGTTCCGGGTCTCAACGGTTTCGGCACCGTGCCCAGTGGCCGCTTCCGTGGCGGCGTGCTGGTCAACAACACGTTCTACGGCGTGTTCGGCACGTCGGTCTATTCGTGGTCCGCGGCGGGCGGGGCGGGCACTCTGCTGCCGGGCGCAATCCCCGGCAGCGCCATCGTGTTCTGCGCGCGCAACAATGCGGCGAACCCGGATTTGGTGTTCGTCAGTCCCGGCGATGGCGCGTTCTGGATCAACGGAGCCAATCAGGTCGTCGCCTATCCCGACGCCAACATCGGCCAGCCCAACGCGGTGGTGTTTCACAAGGGCTTCTTTGTTTTCACCTACAGCAACGGCACCACCCGCACCTCGAATGTCAACGTCACCACCATCAACACGCTCAATGTCGCGACCGCCGAGAGCAAGCCGGACACGCTCTACCGACCGGTGCCGCTCGGCAACGGCCAGCTGCTGCTGTGCGGCTCGACTTCACTGGAAGTGTGGGGCGGCGCGAACGACAGCGGCTATCCGTTCTCCTACATCGCGACGATCCCGCGCGGGATTGTCGGGCCCGCGGCGACGGCTGGCGCAGAAGACGGCTTCGGCAAGGGGCTGTTCATCGTCGGCGACGACAACCGTGTGTCCTCCATCGACGGCTACAGCTGCACGCCGATCTCCAACACCGACGTTGACCGGCGGATCGAGCAGGAGGCCGACAAGACCAAAATTCGGCTTGGCGTGTTCGTCTCGCGCGGTCACGGCTTTGTCGTGGTGCAGGCCCCGGCGTGGTGCTGGATTTACGACACCACGCTGCAGACCTGGCACGAGCGACGCTCGTACCTGCAGCAATATTGGCGCGGCCTCTATCCGGTGCTGGCGTTCGGCAAGTGGCTGTGCGGCGACAGCGACGCGGCGAACCTTTGCGAGATCACTGCAGACGTGCGCAAGGAGCTGGGCAACCCGATCATGATGCGGATCGAGACCGGCCCGTTTGGCCCGTTCCCGCAGGCGGTTCGCATCAACGCGATTGAGCTGTACCTCACCAAGGGTGCGAGCGACGCCACCGGCCACGATCCCGACGAGACCAATGTGGAGATCGCGATCTCGATCTCGCGCAATGGCGGGCAAGACTGGTCGAACCCGCGCAATGTGAAGATCGGTCGCCAGTCCATCACCAACGGGCGCGTGCGGGCCTCGATCTGGGGGCAGGCCGAGGTGCAGGGTGTGCGCTGGCGCTTCGAGGAGAGCGCGGGCGTCAACTTCGCCTTCATGGGCGCCGACATGCTCGGGGACAATCTGCGATGAGGATGAAGTTCTCGTTGCCGGCGCAGAACGTGCCGATCCTTTTGCCTGACGGCACCATGAACCCGACTTGGTACGAGAAGCTCAAGGTGATCGAGGGCTTCGTCAATCTGTTCGGCTACATCGAATTTTCGCGGCCGACCTCTCCACCCGCAGCGCCACCGACCGTCACCTCGATTGCCAACAATCAGGTGCTGATCTGGGACGCCACGCAGGGCCAGTTCAAGGCTGGAGCAAACTGACATGGCTGGTTTCTTTGACACGCTGTTCGGCGGTGGTGCCGAACGCGAAGCTGCGGAGAAGAACCGGGCGCTCGCGGGCCAGTACCAGACCAGCGCGCTCGACTATCTCAAGACCGGCTACGGCAGCGGCACCGACGCGCTCGGCAAGGGCATCTCGGCTTACGATCCGCTCGCCGCGCTCGGCAGCAAATACAGCGCCGCTGGCGACGTCTGGATGAACGCGCTCGGCGTCAACGGCGCCGATGGCACCACCAAGGCGACGGCGGCCTTCCAGACCACGCCCGGTTACGACATCACGCAGAAGGCGGCGCTCGACGCCATCGACCGCAGGCGTGCGATTGGCGGCATGTATGCGAGCGGCAATGCCGACATCGACACCGCCGACTGGGTCACTAAGAACCTCTACGAGACGCAATACGCGCCGTGGATGGCGGGGCTGCAGAGCGCGGCCGGGATGGGCGGCCAGTACACCGCAGGCGCCGCAGCGGGCCAGCAGCAGGGCTATACTAGCCTTGCCGATCTCGCGCGCAATTACGGGCTCGACCAGAGCAACGTCGCCAACAATTACATGGGCCAGAACGTCGCCGCCAACAACCAGCAGGCGGCTGGCGAGGCGGCTGGCGCCAAGAACCTGCTCGGTGCCGGTCTGTCGCTCGCGGGCATGGTCGCGGCGCCGTTCACGGGCGGTCTCAGCCTCGGCAGTCTCGGCGGCCTGTTCGGTGGCGGCGCGCCCACGGGCGCGACGACGGGCGGCTACAGCAGCTCGGGCGGCGGCCTGTTCGGCTCCGGCACCATGGGCGGCATCCGGTATCCGGCTTACTAAGGATCAAGCGATGCCGATCAATCCTTCCCGCTACGACATGCCGGGCTCCTTCATTGGCGAGATCGACTGGTCGCCGCTGGCCAAGATCGGCCAGATCATCAAGGACCAGCGCGATCAGGACGAGGCGGCCCAGCTCATCGCGCGGCTCTATGGTGGCCAGTCCTATGGCAGTCAGGCGGCGCAGCCGTCGCCCGTGATGCGTCGTCCGGCCCAGGCGGCTGCGCCAGCTCCTGCCGCTGCACCGCCGCCCCGGTTCACCTCTGCCGAATTGGCGCTGCCTCCGCTGCTGACGCCCTCCCAGCGCATCGCGCAAGGGTTCGAGCAGTTCGGTGGAGTTGCGCGACCGGCACCGTCGCCGACGCTGGCGGCGAACGAGGTGTCGCCGCTCGACACCGCGCCCTGGCCGCAAGGCCCGGTTGGCGCGCCGCCGATGGCGGCGAACGCACCGTCGCCCCTGGACACCGCCCAGTGGCCGCAGGGGCCTGTGGGGGCGCCGACGCAGCTCGCCGCACCGGACGAGCCATCGCCGCTCGACACCGCGCGCTGGCCCCAGGGGCCGGTCGGCGCACCGGCCAGCGCGATGGCGCAGGCCGACCCGATGGCGCGCTATGCACGGGCGACCTCGGCTATCGAGAGCGGCAGTCCGCAGGGCAATTATCGCTTGGTCGGTCCTGCGACCAGGACCGGCGACCGCGCGCTTGGGCGCTATCAGGTGATGTCGTCGAACGTCCGCGACTGGACGCGGAAATATTTCGGCCAGGAGCTGGGCCCGCGTGAATTCCTGCTGAACGATGAGGCGCAGGACGCGGTCTATCGCGGCAGGTTCGGCGAATACGTCCAGAAGTACGGCCCAACCGGCGCGGCGAAGGCGTGGTTCGCAGGCGAGCGCGGCATGAACAATCCGAACGCGCGCGACGGCCTCGGCACCACGGTCTCGTCCTATGCGGATCGCTTCAACCGCAATCTGGGTCTGCCGCCCGAGATCACGGTGGGCACCTCTCAGCCTGATGCTGAGCCGTCTCAGCCGTCCCAGGCGCTCGCCTTCAACGAGGTGCGCAATCAGGCGGTCGACAGCCTCGTCAGCGATGCGCCTGCGCAAGAGTCCGGCATCGGCGCGGAGCAGCTGCAGGCGCTCTATCGCAACCCGCTGACCCGGCCGCTCGCGGTCGGCCTGCTGCAGAAGCAGCTCGACCCCGGCACCTACAGCTTTCAGGTTGTCGGCGACAATCTGGTGCGAGTGAACAGCCGCACCGGCCGCGCCGAAGTGATGATGCGCGACATCAAGAACGACTACGAAATCCAGAAGCTCAAGGACGACAACGGTAACGAGCGGCTGGTGCGCGTCAGGAAGCAGGGGCCTGAGGGTCCGATCGACAGCGGCGCCAACGACACGGGCGGCGGCAACTACGGCAAGCTCCCGACCGACCATCGCTGGAAAGACCCGAACGACAAGTCGAAGGGCGTCGAGCCGATCCCCGGCAGCAACGCCGACAAGGTCGGCGACGAGATCGCCGCGCGCGTCGGCCTCGCAAAATCCTTCATGAGCACGCTGCCGCAGTTCAGGCAACGCATCGAGCGTGGCGACGTCGGCATCGAGAACACGACCAACCACGCCCAGGCAATTGCGGGTGTCGGCACCCCCGGCGAGACCAAGCGCATGATGGATGCCGGAGCCGAAGCGCTGATCCGCATGCTGACCGGCGCGGGCATGAGCAAGGAAGAGGCGGTGCAGAACGCGGAGCAGTATCGCCTGCGCGCCAAGGACACCACGTTCACCATCAAGTCGAAGGTGGATGCACTGGAGCGCCACCTCAATCACATCGGCGAGGTGCTCGGCAGGAGCCGGGGCGGCGTCAACCTGCTCGCACCGCCAGGAGCGCCTGACCGCTCAGCCGTCGAGGCCGAGCTGCGCAAGCGGGGAGCGATCAAGTGACCGATCTCTCTGGACTATCCACGGAGCAGCTGCTCGCGCTCTACAATCAGCAATCGAGCCCGCCGCCGTCGACGGCCGCGCTGACGCCGCCTGCGCAACTGACGCCCGAACAGTTGCTGGCCTTGGCACGGCGGCAGCAGGGCGATCAGCCGCTGTCGTGGTCGGACGTCCCCGGTCAGATGCTCCAGAACCTGCCGACGAGCGCCTACCAGTTTGGCGCGGACATGCTGCAGCCGATCCTCCATCCCATCGACACGCTCAGCAACGTCGGCGATGCCGGTCACGGGCTCGCCCAGAAGCTCGGCGTCGCGTCCGGCACCGACGACATCGAGAAGGCCGATGCGGTCGGACGGTTCTTCGCCGACCGCTACGGCAGCATGGAGGGCTTCAAACGGGCGCTGGCCACCGATCCCGTCGGCGTGGCGGGCGACCTCTCCGCGGTGCTCTCTGGCGGCTCTGCGGCCCTGGCGCGCGCGCCCGGCGTGCTCGGCAAGGCGGGCAGGGTGGCGGGCGCGGTGGCTCACGCTGTCGATCCCCTGACGCTGCCGACCGCGGCGGGCGGGCTCGGCCTGCGCACCGCCGCCGGTCTCTCGACCGGCGTCGGTGGTGACGTGATCAATTCGGCGCGCTTGGCCGCGAAGGACAGCCGCGAGGGTTCAATCGCGGTGCGCGACTATATGCGCGGCAACGCGCCCCTGGAGGAGGTCGTCTCCGACGCGCATTCGGCGCTCGACCAGATGCGCCAGACCAAGCAGGCGGCTTACCGCCAGGACATGCGGGCGCTGGCGCGCGACAAGACCATCCTGTCGTGGAACGACGTCGATACCGCGATTAACGACATGGCCCAGGTCGCCACCTTCAAAGGCCAGCCGATCTCGCGCTCGACCGAGGCGGTGCGCAACAGGATCGTCAATGAGATCGGCAAGTGGAAGAACCTGCGGGCCAGCGAATACTGGACACCCGAAGGCTTCGATGCGCTGAAAAAATCCATCGGCGACATCGCCAACGACATCCCCTACGAGAACAAGGCGGCGCGGCTGGTGGCGAAGCAGGCCTATGACGCGGTGAAGAAAAGCATCGTCAAGCAGGCCCCCGGCTACGCCGACGCGATGCAGGCCTATGAGCGCGCTTCGAACGCGATGCGTGAGCTGCAAACCACGTTCTCGCTCAACCCCGACAAGCCTATCGACACCGCGTTGCGCAAGCTGACCTCGGCGATGCGCAACAATGTCAACACCAACTTCGGCCGACGCACGGAGCTGCTGCGTCAGCTGCAAGACGCAGGCGCGCCGCAGCTCATGAACAAGATCACCGGGGCCTCGCTCAACTCCTGGGAGCCGCGCGGCGTGGCGCGCATCATGGCAGGGGGAGCCGGTCTGGGGCAGCTCGGCGCCGCGATCATGAGCGGTGGCCTTGCTCCGCTGCTGACCCTCCCTGCGCAGCTCGCGGCCTCGTCGCCCCGCGTGATGGGCGAGGTCGCGCGCGGCATCGGCGCCGGGCAGCGCTACGCAGGGTACGCACACCCGCGCGCACTCGCGGAGGGCTCGCGTCAGGCCGGGCGCGACGAGCGAGAACGCCTCTACGTTTCACCAAATCGAGATCAGTAACCCGCCTCCGGCGGGTTTTTGTTGGGGCTCCTGATGGCAGGCACCATCCCGCTTTCATTGACGCAGCAGTTCGACGAGTTCGGCAAACCGCTGTCTGGTGCGCTGCTCTACATCATTCAGGCGGGCACGGTGAGCACGCCGCAGCAGCCCTATCAGGATGCGGCGCTGACCATCCTGCAGCCGAACCCGATCCAGCTGGACGCGGCTGGCCGGGTGCCGCAGTTCTTCCTGGCGGACGGCTACATCAAGGTGCGGCTCGACGACAAGTTCGGCGTCACCCAGCTCGCGCGCGACGGCGTCCTCGTGATCGGCCCCAGCGCGGGCGGCGGCGGTGGCGTCGATCCGACGACACTGATCCAGACCGGCGCGATCCAGCCGTTCTACGGCGTCGGCGTGCTCGCCGGTTTCGTCCGCATGAACGGGCGCAGCATCGGCTCGGCCACGTCCGGCGCCTCGGAGCGCGCCAACGCGGACTGTCAGGCACTGTTCAATTTCCTCTGGAACGTTGACGAAAATCTTCCCGTTGCGCCGTCGCGCGGTGCGTCGTCGGCGGCGGACTGGGCGGCGAACAAGATCATTGGTCTGCCGGACTTTCGCGGCTGCGCGATCAGCGGTCTCGGCGACATGGGCAACACCGATGCGGGGCGCTTAACCTCAACCTATTTTGGTGCAAATCCCGGTGTGCTCGGCGCCATCGGCGGCGGCGAGAGTATCGTCATGACCACCGCGCAGATGCCCGCGCATTTTCATAGCGCAGGCATTTATGACCCCACGCACGGGCATCCCGCTTTCGGCGCCGCCGTAACCACAAACACCTTTCAGACCGGCACCGCTCCCAATCCCTGCACTTACTCCCCTAATCAAACCATTGGCATTGGCGCGGCTGCAACAGGCGTTCGTGTCAATAGCTCGAACGGCCTTGACACCACCTACACTGCGGGCGGCGGCGCGGCATTCCGCACCCTCGGCCCGCGCAAGCTCTGCACGCTCTACATCAAGCTGTGAGGCCGCAATGTACACCGGATACTTCGCGACGGCCTCCAATCGCAGCGACTGGTCCGAAGCAATCGTCCTGACCGACGCTGAGAGCGGCGACGTGATCGACATTACCGGGTGCCGGGTGACGCTGAGCGTTGCCGACTACAGCGGCTGCGTGCGGCTCAAGGCCTCGACCGACGACGGCTCGATCACGCTGCCCGATGTCGGCACGTTCCAGTGGGACTTCGACGAGACCGCGATGGGCGGGCTGTGCGCCGGGGTCTACCACGTCGGCGTCCGCATCTCGCAAGACGACCGCACCGTGCAGCTCGTGATCGGCAACGTCAACGTGATGGAAGGCATCGACGCACAATGACCGACGCAATCCGCCTCAAGGTCTTGCCGAAGTTTCCGTCGAAGCTGACCGGGCGCGCTGGCATCGATGTCACGAAGAGCGGCGGCGAGTATTTCCTCGATCTCGACTTCAACGACTTCCCGGTCATTGGCACGGTCCCGGCTGGCACCACCTATGCGCTGATCTTCAACCCCGCGACGGGGCAATATGCACAGTTGCCGATTGCGCTGTTGGGCGGCGGTGGCGGCGGCGGAATTCCCGACGCGCCCAACAATGGCGTGCAATACGGTCGGCAAAGCCTCACCTGGACGCCGGTTCCTGCCCCCGATTTATCAACCACTGTCAGAATTGTAGGCAACGACAATGTGATTGGCGGGCGAACCGCTGGCGCGGCATTCACCACCGCCACGCAGAACGTCGCCATCGGTGCGGAGGCTGGCGTAGCCTTCACGAGCGATGTTGGACATACGCTTGTCGGCTATCAGGCCGGAAAGTCGCTCAATGGCGCCGCCTCGACATGGAACACGCTGATTGGTCACATTGCCGGTAGGTTGCTCACGACCGGGCAAAGCAACGTCTCGCTTGGTCGTGCCTCAATGGCCTACGATACTGACGGCGGATACAATGTGGCTATCGGTCACGCCGCATATTTCATGGGCCTTCACAGCCAAGGCGTGATCGCGATTGGCGACACAGCGGCTGGTGCGGACACGGCGGGCACTGCAAATTGGGGTGGTACGGGCCTGACCTATTTCGGTTCGATCAGTGACGTGAGTTGTTCCTACATCGGTAGGAACACCGGCAAATCAACGGCGACCGCGCGCACCAATGCTCACGCCATCGGGACGCTTGCGCGCATTCCCAACCGCGACAACGTGATGGTGTTAGGACACGGGCTTGGTGCCGTGACCGCAGCGGGCCGGGTCTATGACGGTTGGGCGCGAGCCGATGTCACGTCAACGGCGGCGATGACAATCACGGCGGCAAGTTTGCTGGCGGGCATGGTTATTCGTGCTGGTGGAATAACCGGCGCGGTCAACGATACCACCGACACGGCGGCTAATCTTGTGTTGAACGGTCCCGGCCATAACGCGGAATTGCCGTGCAGCGTCGAAATCAGTTTCGGCAATGTCACCAATTTTGCTGTGACCCTTGTCAGTGGGGCCGGTGTTTCGCTGAGTTCACTTGGGCTCGGTGGCACCGTGGCTTCGGGCGCGTTGGCAAAATTCCGTATCTGTTTCCTGAACGTCACGGCTGGCAGCGAGTCCGTGTTCATCTATCGGGTGGGATGATGAGCGTTCCGTTTCTCAGCGTCAAACCGCGCGCCATCAAACTGAAAGTGTCACCGCGATTTCCTGCGCGGCTGATTGGCCGCGCCGGTATCGATGTCACCAAGAGCACGGGCGACTATTATCTCGATCTCGACTATGCCGACTTCCCGGTCATCGGCAGCGTGCCAGCTGGCGCCACCTACGCCCTGATCTTCAATCCCGCGAGCGGGCAATATGCGCAACTGCCGATCTCGCTGCTTGGCGGCGGCGTACCGGAAGCACCCATCGACGGCTCCACTTATGGCCGGAAAAATGCGGCGTGGATCGCTGTGCCTGGCGCCGGGGCCGCAATCATCATCTCCGACACGCCGCCCGTTGGGGCGCCCGACAATGCGCTCTGGTGGGAAAGCGACACTGGCAATTTGTACGTTCGTTATAACGACGGCAACACGACGCAGTGGGTGTCGGCCACCCCCGGAGTCGACAATACGTCGTGGTTGCAGACAAGTCCGGTCGTCACCGCATCCAGTGGCGCATTCACGTCGGCCACATGCACCTTCCGCTACAAGCTGATTGGCAAATCGTGCCTGTTTTCGTTTCAGGTCGCGATGCCGAACGCGGGCACGGCAGGCGGCAATACCCAGTTCAACATGCCAGTGACGCCGCCCAACGTGAATGCCGGTGGCGGCAAGGAAATTCAGGCGGTTGGCTTTCAGGTCAACTGGCAGACGCTCGGCGCGCAAATGATCATCGCAAAGTACGACAACACCACCATCATCGGCAGCGGGCGAACTGTCGCCGCGTCCGGTGTTTTTGAAGTGGCTTAAACGAAACAGAGGACGAGGGACAACCGATGGCGGCCTTTGATTTTCCCTCCTCGCCAACGCTGGGCCAAACTTACACGCCGAGTGGCGGCCCGACCTATACGTGGGATGGCGAGAAGTGGGTGATCGGTGCTTCGCCCGGTTTTGTGCCGGGCCATATCCCCGGCGAGCCGTCGAACGGTGCTGCCGGTCCCGGCGAAGTCGGCGAGCTGTTCAGCACGGCGTCGCTGGGCAACACCGCAGGTGTCGCGATTTCAATCGGCTCGCCCGGCGTGATCACGTGGACGGCACACGGGCTCACCGCGCAATTGAACAACCTCACGCCGATGAATTTTGTGACGACGGGGGCGCTGCCGACCGGGCTGGTGGTGGGCAGCACCTATTACGTGATCGGATCAACCATCACGACGAATACTTTTCAGGTGGCGTCAAGTCTCTCGAACGCGGTGGCCGGGGTCGCGGTCGCGACCAGCGGCACACAATCCGGTACGCATAACGCTTATAACAACACCGCGCTGGCGAACGGCGCGGTAAAGGACGTGTCCGGCCTCTATCTTCCGGCCGGCGATTTTGACGTGTCCGGCTCCACGCAATTTGCGCCGATCAGCGGCACGGTCACGACCTCGTTCAACGGCCAATGGTTCGCTCTCGTCTCGGCGACATTCACCCCGCTGATGCGTAATGGCTATGCGTCCTACAATGGGCCGGGCATCGTCGGCTACAGCGCCAATTACACCTCGGGCGCGATGCCGATCAGCCTCGCCGCGCCGACGCTGATTTACTTCTCCGCATTGTCCAATTTTTCCGGCGGTCAATATTCCGTCTATGCCTACCTTCGCGCGCGGCGGGCCCGGTGATGCGGCCAAGTATCCTGCTGGCGCTGGTGCTGCTGCATGGGCCGGAGGGGCAGGATGTCATCGTCAATCCGTTGCTCGTCACCACCCTGCGTGCGGCGGCGGGCGACGCCAACAAGCACATCACCGACAAAGCGCGCTGCCTGATCAACACCGCGGACGGCAAGTTCGTCGCCGTGATCGAAACCTGCGAGGAGACGCGCAGGCTGATTGATGGGCGCGGATCCTGATCCTGCTGTTCGACACCGGGATGCCGCGCCTGAGATAGCTCGCCTTCGAAACCAAAGTGCCCCCGGCTCGCGAGAGCCGGGGGCTATTTTCGTTTTGGAACGACGTGATCTTGGACCCGGTGAAAGGCGGGATGCTGTCGGTTCTTCATCTTGATCCAGTGATCGCAGCGTCCGGCGCGGTACACCCGCTCGCGATGCTTCGACACCATACCCTCAAGACCGAGACGACAGGCATGCTTAAATAGATCAGCGCCGATCTCGCCTTCCTCGAACGGTGCGGCGAAGATGCCCTCTGAGCGGCGCGCCAGCAGTCGCGCGAGATGCGGCTTGCGAAGCTTCAGCGGCAAGCCCCGGTAGTCGTTTCCGTCGCCCGCAAGCATGTCGAAGGCGTAGAGCTGGACCTCGTCGTCGTGCTTGCCGGAGTGCTGCGCGTCCCAGTCGGGGATGCCGGTATTGGTCAGCACCACAGCTTCGCCATCGACGACGAAATGCTTCTGCCGGTTCTTCAGCGCCGCCTCGACGATGAGCGGGTACCGTTTCGTCCAGTCGTGTCCGTTCCGGGTGAACAGCCGCACCCGGTCGTTCTCCCGCACCACGATGAGGCGGTAGCCGTCGTACTTGACCTCGTGCATCCAGTCGGGGCCGGTCGGAACCTCGGTCCCCATCACAGGCAGGGCGGGCTCAAAGGGTTTTGACATATCAGCGCAGATTGGAACGGGCAGGGAGGATGTCGAGTCTTGACGGGCTGGCGGCCAGCGGCTGGAATGCGCCCTCGGTCTTCGCGGAGATGAGTTATGCGTTCCTCGCCGTCGATTGCTCCAAGGGTGGAGCGGGACATCTACATGGTGCTCGATGACTACGGCCAGCCGCTCGGCCGGGCGTGGCCCGAGATGGACGAGGAGCACACTGAACGCGAGACCCTGCTGCGCCACCTGATGGAGGGCCAGTACCACAACCCGGTCAGGATCGTCAGCTTCAACCCCGGCGCGGGCTGGGCGCAGGACGCCTCGGAGGAAATCGCGGACGCGCTGCGCCAGCGCTGTGCCGGGGGCGACGAGGTCCGCCGTCGCTGGAAGCGTTCCTCGACCGCCACGGGCCCGTCGCCGCGATCCAGCTTTCGCTGTTGTGAGACAGGTTCGCTAACGCCGCCCATGACGACCCTCACCCGACGCCGCAGCGAAAACGATCACGACGAAACGTGGCACATCTATTGGGGCGACGTCCGCGTCGGCACCATTGGCGTGCGGGCTGGCGTGCCGACCCATGGCGACCGGTGGGGCTGGAGCGTCGGGTTCTATCCCGGCATGGAACCAGGCGCGGCGCGATCCGGCTCGGCCGAAACATTCGACGAGGCCCGCGCCGCGTTTGAGGGCGAGTGGCAGCAGCTGGAGCCGACGCTCAGCGAGGACAGTTTCGAGACGTGGCGGCGCAGTCGCGATTTCCACGCATGGAAGGACCGTATGTGGGCGGAGAAGTTCCGGATGCCGACGCAGAACGAGAACGGCTGGTCCAAGTGCTTCTGCGGCGAGCCGATCCCGGTTGCCTGCGAGACACATATCCACAGCACCCACCGGGGCATCGGCGCATGAAGCATGTGGAAGGACGACCCTACGCCGACCCGGAAGCCGCCGCGCGCAAGCTGATCGAGCTGGCCGCCTCCATCGAGGCCGTCCAAGACGGGCGCATCCACATCGAGAAGATCAATGCGCCGTTCCTCTATACGCTCAAGGGCAGCGGTGCGGAGTTGGAGCTGGCATCAATTACGCCATCAAGAAGGGCTGGCTCGAACTGCACGAGAGCGGCACCTATGTGCGGCTTCTCGGGCAGGGTGACGCCTTTCAGTAAACGGTGCGACCTTGGCCGCTGGTCGGGGCAACCACTTCAATCGTAGCAAGCACGGACATGAGGGGGGTGTGCTTCGTTCTCACGGTTACGCAAAATGTGTCCGCCAATCCCGAAGGGCTGTGATCCCGTATGCTTTCGGCTAAGTATCGCATAGCGGCATCACGCGCGGCTGCAAGATCAGGAAGCTCTTCCCCGACATCATCGAGGATAAAGCCAGCTAGGTCTTGATAATCGAAATAAATGCGCATGCCGGGGCAACGTCACCGAGGTTTTGGCGTTCCTATCGAAGCCCCGAAAAGCGGGCAGTCCGGTTCAGAGCCATAGCCACGCGAAGAACGTTGTGATGATGGCCCAGCCTATGAGCTTTTCAGCGAGCACCTGCGCATAGCGGAAGTCGCTCGCGCCGTAGGCATCGAGGTCGAGCTGGCGCATGGCTTCCAAGAAATAGCCGCCGCTCACGAGGACAAAGAGCACTGCCATCATGACGCGGTAGGTCTGGTCGCTCATGGCTGCAACTCCTCGGGCTTGGTGCCGGTGTTAAGCATCAGGTTGACCAGCAGGGCGATGTGGCGCGGTACCGGCAGCTCGCCGCTCACGGCCCAGACCTACACCGTCAGCCATGTAGATCAATGCCCATGTCATTCGGCATCGACGAACACAGTGTTCGTCATCAACGAACGCGCGCGTGGACCAAATCGGAGGACGGTCAAGCGACGTTTCGCGAGCTGATCAAAGGGACGCGAGTAACAACGCCAAGGGAGCAGTCAAACATCAGGATCGAAACCGGGACCACGCGGGGCTGGGGGGCGTGCGTGGTCCCGGTCGATCACTCCGCGTCTTGCCACGCGGAGCAATGTCTAGGCCGCTTGGCTTTCGCCGCGCAGGAGGGGTGGCCGACCGCGGCGGCGCGGTGCTGCATCCTTCTTCGCGGCCTGCTCTGCAGCCTCCCTGGCGGCCTTCTGCGCGGTCTTCCAGTGGACCTTCTTCGCGGGCTTTGCCGCCGGCGGTTTCAGCCGCGCCTGTCCACGGTAAACCTCGATCAGATCATGTTGCTTCAGATATTGCAGCTTGAGCTTGATCTGCTCCGGCTTCAGCCCGGTGTCGCGCGGCAGCGTGTCTATCGTGATCCAGCGATCCTCCGACAGGTACTCCACCAGCTTGACGCTGCGCGACGATGGCGGCGGCGGCACCTTCGTCTCTGGCTTGGGAACGTGGACCGCGACGGCGTCGCGCACGGTGGCGGAAATCTTGGTGAGCCGCAACACCAGCTCGGTGAGGTCGCAGACCTCGGCGCGCAGGGACTTGAGCTGGTCTGGCACCGACAGGATGTCCGGTGGCGGCAGCGCCAGCGCCTTGTCGAGCTGCTGGACTTTCTGCGGCCTCTTCTCGTGCTGCATTTTCAGTGTGACATTGTCGGCGCGGAGCAGCCTGCGCACATCAGCGCGCGTGTTCATGCGTGAGCGCCAGTCGCTGGTGGTCTTGGCGACCACGATGGTTCGGACCTCCTTTTCCGGCACCACCCGCCATGTGATCTCAATGTGGCCGCCGTTGGTATCGCGCAAGTGCCCCTTGATGCCGTGTGCCTTCAGCTCGTTCAGTGCGATCTCTGTCAACTCGTTATGGTAGGCCATGTTGCTTCCTCGGTGCCGCGATTGTTTTTATGCGTTGCCCTGTTGTTCGGGCTGACCTTCGAACAGCTTATGCACGATGCTCAGGATTGAGCCGGTTAGTCCCCGGCAATCAGCCCAGCGATCAGGTGGCGAACCGCACGGACCTGACCAAGGCTCAGCTGCTGGAAGTCTCGGGCGAGCTTGTAGGTGTCGATGTCGATCCCTTCAAAGCTCTGCTTGTCCTGCCAGCCCATCAGATGATGCGGCGAGGTGGAGAGGCGGCTTGCGATATCGGCGAGGCGGCTCGCGGCGACCCGGTTCACGCCTTTCTCGTATTTCTGCACCTGCTGGAAGCTGACGCCGAGAACCTCGCCCAGCTCTTCTTGGGAGAGATTGCGCTGGACCCGGATCAGCCGAATCCGCCGCCCGATCTCGCCGTCCATCTCATTGGCGGATCGCGTCCGCCGCTTCATTGCCTTCTTCACCACGGTAGTCACTCCAATCAATTTTCTTTTTGTTGCGCCCAGGTTCAAAGCCACGATATTGCGACTCCTCTGTACGCCTGCAAGTTGGCGTACAAATTGCGTCTGAATTGTGGAACGGAACTCTATTGTCTTTCGCATTAATTAGCAAAATGAGCATGATCCCCGCGAGTTTTCACCAAGGTACATGTCGAAATCCGACATGGGAATTTTTGGCAACATGGGAGAAAAAAATGCGCTCTAGCACCGCGAGTACGAAATAGTTACGGAGACGAAAGTGGCGCTTTCAGTGGAGCGGCGGCGCAACATTGCCGCGGTAATTTCGCGCATGATGGTGACGTGCTTCCTGGCGATGCAGCGCCAGTATGGTGACAAGCATCTCGGCGCCTCGGCGCTCACGCTGATCATCGACATGATGATCCGCGCCAACGATGCCGAGGGCAAGCGCTCCACCATCATCGGCATTGCGCGCCAGCTTGATATGGCACGCTCCAGCGTGCGCCCCTCGATCCTTGAGCTACTGGAGCAGGGCATTATCAAGCGCAATGGCGAGGACGGCTTCACCGTCGACGACGACTACATGCGGACCCGTATCGACCCCGAGCGCGTGGCCGACATCCCGCTCTCGATCATCGCGGCGGGGGACGATCTGAAGCGTTTGCTCGGAGACGATCTGAGGCGGCTGCTCGGCTACGGCAAGCGGCAAAAATGAAAGCCCACCATGCGGCGGGCTTCCGGGCATTGTAGGGATCGTATCCCTGCAAACTCTGACAGCGATGTTAGGGCGTGTACTAAATGAGACGCTTGATCTTGGTCGCGCCTAATGTCCGCTTCTTCTTCAACAGCGGCACAAAATCGGGCGTCGCCGAAGGTCGCCGAAGGGCCAATGACAGACGCCGCCCACTGAGGACCTTACCCTGGAGCGATACTGTAAACGTCGCCGGGTTCGAGGTTGAGTTCCTCGAACATCCTTTGCTGCTTTTCCGTGAGGATCGCTGGTACTACTTCCGCCGTCCAACCTTCAGGAACTGCGGCGAGGACCAGCGTCAACGCCTGATTGGGCTTGGCCAAGGCTAGCCACATCTGCTTGGTTGGCTGCGGCGCGTCGTCCGAGGTCACCTCAATGATAGTGAACGAATTGCCAAACGACTCTGCCATCATCGCTAATCCGGCGGCGTGTTGAGAGTTGCAATTACTAACTGTGACGAGGAAGTCGAACGGGACCAGGCAATCAACTTATAGGTGGGCACCCAAGCGGAGTTCCACGATTCCATTGTAGCGCCGCAAACCGAGCACTTGAAGCTGGCGATCTGCCTGGCCGGGAACTCCCGGCTGCCAACCGGATTGAGCAGGATCGCCGCAAATGACTTCACTTTGAGGTCCAGAGCCGACGAAGTCGCATCCGTTTTAGCTCCGATCACGAAGGGCACTGCGAGAACAGCCATGGCAATGCGAGAAGAAATAAAGCGAGTGCTACGTGCTGCGACACCCGGCATGTCGCAGCAGCTCTACTCAACACTGCTGGTGTTAGGCGAGCTCCTAAGCAACGCACTCGACAGAATCGATGAACTCGAGAAGAAAGCCAACAGTCAAACGGCAGATAAGCGCTGATCGAGCAAGCTCTCGGCGACTCTTCCTGCTCTGAAATGTAACCCTAGCTCTTTAACATGCCGCTTCCATTTCTTAAACTTGGGTCAGGCGGCCAGCTGCTTGAGCGGGGCGGGCAGCGCCTCCTCCCGGCCCTTCAGGCCAAGTATCTCACGTAACGCGGTATCGAGGTCATTCAGCGCGTTGACGCGCGGGTCCACCGGGCGCGCGATAATCTGCACCGGGACAAGGTAACGCTCGCGCGTGACAGGCGCGGCGTCCTTGTCCGCCGTCTTGTGCGTCATCACCTTGCCAATCGTCTTGTCGTCGTAACCCAGCTGCTCAAGGATGCAGGCGGCGGTGCGACGCAGATCGTGTGGCGTGACGTCATTCAGGCGAAGATATTCGCAGATGCCTTCGGTGCCGTTGCGGTCGGTCGTCCGGCGCGACATCAGCTTGCCAAGCGATTGCTGCGTCATGTGGCTGGCGTTGCGCCTGTGCGGGTTGCCCGGGAAGGCGTACTGGCGCTCGGGGTCGCCAATCGAAAACACCTCGCCCATGATCTCGCGTGCCAGGCTGTTGAGCGGCTGCGTCACCGGGCGCGCCTTCTTCGAGCGGCGGCTCTTGACGATACGCAACGGCAGCGTGACGCTGTCGGCGGCGATGTTCTCGCGCTCGATCTTCACGCACTCGCCCGTGCGCAGCAGCGTGACCAGCGACAGCTTCAGCGCCAGCTTGCTGAGCCGGTCGCCGGGACACGCCTTGCGATCAAGCCCGAACCAGAAGGTACGCAATTCCTCGGCGTTGAGCACGCGCCCGTCCTCGATGTCGCCCTTTTCGACCGCGATCTCGTCCTCCAGTTGCTTGCCGCATGGGTTGGCGGGGAGGTACTTGCGGTCGTCGTGCATGCACCAGTTGAAGAAGGTGGTGAGGGCACCCCGCACGCTGTTGGCCTGCGCCGGTTTCCCCTCGGTGACGAAGCTTCGGTACAATTCCCTGATATCGGCGCTGCTGATCTCGGTGAGGGCGCTGTTGGCCCACCAGCTGAGCGGGCGGGTGAAGGCGTACTTGATGCTCGTGTGCCACGTCTCCTTGCGCGGCACCCGACCCCAGCGCCGGTCAACCAGCTCGGAGCAGTAGTCTTCAAATTGGTCGAAGGCCTGCTGGAAGGTCGTGCCCTCGGCGCGGGCTTGCTGCACCGCAACCTGACGCGTCAGCCGGATGCTCGTGCCGCTCGCTGCCAGCCCGGCGAGGCGGGTGGCCTCGGTGCGGGCCCGTGCGGGGGTCCATTCGGGGTATGCGCCGATCACATGCCAGTCCCGCTTGCCGGTCTTGGCGTTGAGGTGCTGGTAATAGAAGGTGAAGACCCCGTTCGGCGTGGTGCGGAGCGCGAAGCCCTTTTGGCCCTTCGGGCCGCCGTCGCTGTAGGTCTTGCGCTCAGTCCCGGCGACGAGATGCTTTTCGGTGATGAAGACAGGCATGTGATCCCCTTGGCGGTGTCGTCCTTGGGACCGCCAATGACGACGGTCGGGACGAGGTGGTGGTTAGCCCCGGGCTAACCGGGTTGATCCGTCGTCATCATTGGTAAGCCGAATGACGACGGTCGGATGAGGTGGCGGTGATTGGCCCGTCGTAGTTGCGTCTACGTGACCCGGCTCGTGAATGTTGCATTTCCATTCGCTCGGCGAGTAACGACGGGCCGGATCGTTTTTCGAGTTTTGCGAAGGTTAACCCGGGCTAACCGGACGTAGAAAAAGGCCGAATTGGCGGTGACAAATGAGACCGAAGCCTGTAACGAAAGAGCCTGTTTTGGAAGGCTTTCTCGTTTTTCTCTAATGGTCTCAATGTCCTATCGTATCCTCTGCACCAATGACGACGGCATTCACGCCCCCGGCCTCAAGGTCGTGGAGGAGATCGCACGTGCATTGTCCGACGACGTCTGGGTCGTGGCGCCCGAACTCGACCAGTCCGGCGTGTCGCATTCGCTCTCGCTGAACGATCCGCTGCGCCTGCGCGAGGTCGGACGAAACCACTTCGCGGTGCGCGGCACGCCGACCGACTGCGTCATCATGGGCGCGCGCCATATCCTCGGCACCAAGCCACCGGACCTCGTACTGTCCGGCGTCAACAAGGGCCGCAACGTCGCCGAGGACGTGGTCTATTCCGGCACCATCGCCGGCGCGCTGGAGGGCACCATCCTGGGGCTGCCGTCTTTCGCCCTGTCGCAGGAGTTCAGCGTCGAGACGCGCGAGCACCCGCTTTGGGACACCGCGCTCAAATTCGGACCCGACATCCTGCGCAAGGTGATCGCCGCCGGCATCCCGAAGGACACCGTCATCAACGTCAATTTCCCGGCCTGTACGCCGGAAGAGGTGCTCGGCATTCGCGTCACGCGCCAGGGCAAGCGCAATCTCGGCTTCCTCAGGATCGACGAGCGCAGGGACGGCCGCAACAATCCCTATTTCTGGATCGGCTTCGAGCGTGCCGCGATGATGGATACGCCTGCCGAAGGCACCGATCTGGCGGCGCTGCGCGAGCGTTATGTCTCCGTTACGCCGCTCCGGCTCGACCGCACCAATGAGGCGTTTTCCGAAGCGCTGAGCGCGACGCTGAAGTAATCGCTAGCCGCCGCGAAGGGCGGCTTCGATGGTCTTGCTGAGCGCGTCGAGCTGGAACGGCTTCTGCAGCGCCGGCCGGTCGCGGTACTGCTCGGGCAGACCGGAGGAGCCGTAGCCGGTGGCGAAGATGAACGGGCACCCCTTCGCCTTGATGACATCGGCGACCGGAGAGATGACCTTGCCGTTGACGTTGACGTCGAGGATGGCGATGTCGAACTCGGTCGCCTGGGCGAGCCGCAGGGCCTCGGTGATATCGCCGGCCTCGGCAGCCACCTGGTAGCCGAGCTCTTCGAGCATATCCGCGACCATCATCCTGATCATCACCTCGTCCTCGACGAGGAATACGGAGCGGCCCGAAGGCCCGGTCGCGGTCATAGTCGTTGAGTCCTTGCCCATTTGCGGAAAACGTTCGCAGATAACGCGAATCGACGCAATGCGCGTTTCGGCGAGCGGACACCTGAAAATGGTCTTTGCAGCCAACCCGTTGCAAGCCGATTTATGGTCCAATACCGCGCCCGAAAGGCTATCATGGGTTCCTGGGTAGGAACAGGATTCCCGCCCCGGGTCTTAACGAGACAAGTGGCCCCGGACCCGACGAAACGATAAGCAGCAATGACCTCCGATCAGCACCCGCCGGAAAAGATGATGTTTCAGCTCTCGCTGAGGCGCCGCGGCATCAGCGATCAGGCGGTGCTGCGGACCATGGAGGAGGTGCCGCGCGATCTGTTCGTCGAGGAGACCGATCGCGACGCCGCCTATCGTGACAGCGCGCTGCCGATCGCCTGCGGGCAGACCATCAGCCAACCCTTCGTCGTCGCCTACATGACCGAGCAGCTCCAGCTCCAGAAGAAGCACCGCGTGCTCGAGATTGGCGCCGGCTCGGGCTATCAGGCCGCCGTGCTGTCGCGGCTCGCGGGCCAGGTGCTGACCGTCGAGCGCTACCGCAAGCTTGCGGAGGCGGCACGCGCCCGGCTTGAAAAGCTCGGCTGTCACAATGTCGAGGTGATGCTCGGCGACGGCCTCAACCTGCCGGCCAATATCGGCCCGTTCGACCGCATCATCGTGACCGCCGCGATCGAGCAGCTTCCGGAGAACCTGGTCGAGCGGTTGGAGGTCGGCGGCATCCTGATCGCGCCCATCGGCCCGCACCATGGTGTGCAGACGCTGGTCCGTCTCAGCCGGACCGAAGCCGGGATCGAGCGCAAGGAACTCGTCGAGGTCCGCTTCGTGCCGGCGCTGCCCGGGGTGGCGCGGGAACTCTAGATTTCCGGATCGGCTGTGCTGCCAACATCTTATGGGAGGGTTAAGCCGTTATTTACTCGCGACGTGTTTACTTAAAAGATCAGTTCTGTTGCGTACGAGTGAGTAACCATGTCTGTTGTCGCCGAGTTGCTTTACTCGCGCCGCGTGCCGCAGGTTGCGGTCTTGGCGCTGATCTCGTTCAGCTTTGCAGGGTGCAGCGCCGACATGCAGTCGCGGCTGTCCCAGTCGAACTTCTCCAACCCCTTCTCGTCTGATCAGACCGGTACGGTGCAGCAGGCGCCGCCGCAGCAGCGTGAGCTGCCGCAATATTCGCGGCCGCAGACGCAGCCCGGTTATTATCAGTCGCAGCCCTTGCCGCCGCCGGCGGTCTCCGCGCCGCAATCCTATCCCGTTGCGGGAGGTGGTGGCGTGTCCGGAGGCGGCCGTGGCGTCAGCTCCTACGCGCCCCCGGCGCAGCCGCATCTGGAGACCACGGCCACCGTGCCGCCGCGCTCGGTCGCCGCCGCCCAGCCGGCCGGCGGGACCAAAATCATCGTCGGCACCAGCGACACGCTCGACGTGCTCGCCAAGCGCTATCGCGTCACGCCGCAGGCGATCCTCGCCGCCAACGGCTACAAGGGCCCGCGCGCGCTCTCGCCCGGTCAGCAACTGATCATCCCGCATCCGGCCACAGCCGCTGCGCCCGCACCGGCGATGGCTCCTGTCGCGGCGGCTCCCGCGATGGCGCCTGCTGCGAAGCCGGTTGCAGTCGCAGCGCCGCCGAGCACGCACTTCGTCAATCACGGCGACACGCTCGCCAGCATTGCCCGCAAGAACCATATCTCGTCGGCTGAGCTTGCCCGTGCCAACGGCCTCGATCCGTCGGCCAAGCTCAAGCTCGGCACCAGGCTGACCGTACCCGGTGCCAAGACCGCTGCCCTTGCGGTGCCGGTTGCCGCTGCTCCCGTCGCCGGGACGCTGCAGCCCGTTGCGGTTGCTCCCGCACCCGCCACCAAGATGGCCGCTGTCGCCGCACCGGTGCAAAGCGCGCGTCTGGCCCAGGCCACGGCCAATGTCGAAGAGAAGGCCGCGGAGGCTCCGGCGAAAGCTGCGGAGACCACCAGCGCGCTGCCGACCTTCCGCTGGCCGGTGCGCGGCAAGGTGGTCACGACCTACGGCGCCAAGACCAATGGCAAGTCCAATGACGGCATCAATCTCGCGGTGCCCGAGGGGACGCCGGTCAAGGCGGCTGAAGACGGCGTCGTCGCCTATTCAGGCAACGAGCTCAAAGGTTACGGCAATCTGGTCCTGGTTCGGCACTCCAACGGCTACGTCACCGCATATGCCCATGCGAGTGAGCTGATGGTGAAGCGCGGCGATACCATCAAGCGCGGTCAGGTCATTGCCAAGTCGGGTCAATCCGGGGAGGTGGCGTCGCCGCAGCTCCACTTCGAGATCCGTAAGGGATCGAGCCCGGTTGACCCGCTTCAATTCCTGAACGGGGCGTGAGGCGCGGGCCCGGAGTAGGGCACGCGATCACCACGCGTATGCTGTCATCGCCCGCCTTGTGCGTATTGCGCACTGGAGCGGGCGATCCAGTATTTCAGAGGCGGCGGTCGCCAAGCCGAGAAACTGCCTCGAACCGTGGCGTACTGAGGCTTTTGTGTCCGGACAATCAATTATCGAAAAACAACCCCATGCAAAGTAGCCGATGGCTGCCGGTGGCATGTCCTAATGTTCTGAATCTGCTTCGGTTTCGATGGCGCAGCGGACATGGCAGCGCTTGCTGGCGACCCAGCGCCGTCGTGACCCGATCAGGACCCTTGATCTAGATCAACCAGGAAGTCTGGCGTTCCGTATCCGTAGCGGCGCAGGCCAATGACGCTCGGGTCCGGAGATCGGCATGAAGCTGGCTGATGCGAAATCGTCGCCTGATTCCGGACAATCGGTCCAGCATCCAGCAGGTGAGGGGATGCTGTACGTGCCAAACGGCACGTTTCGCATGGGTTCGGATCGGCACTATCCGGAGGAAGCGCCGGTCCACCGCGTCACCGTGGATGCGTTTTGGATGGATTGCCATCCAGTGACCAACCGGCAATTCAAGGCGTTCGCCAAAGCTACCGGCCACGTCACCGTTGCCGAGATCACGCCCGATCCAAAGGACTATCCGGGAATACTCCCGCACATGGTCTATGCGGGCTCGCTGATGTTCTCTCCGCCCGCTTATCCGGTCAGTCTCCGGGACTTCAGCCAGTGGTGGACCTTCGCCAAAGGCGCGGACTGGCGGCATCCCTACGGGCCGGGCAGCGACATCCGTGGGCTGGACGATCATCCCGTCGTGCATGTGGCCTTCAGCGATGCGCTCGCCTACGCAAAATGGGCCGGCAAGGATTTGCCAACCGAGGCGGAATGGGAATTCGCGGCGCGCGGCGGGCTGGACGGCGCCGAGTTCGCATGGGGGGATGAATTTGCGCCCGGGGGCCGTCACATGGCCAACACCTGGCAGGGCGAATTTCCACGCCAGAACACCAGGGACGACGGATACGAACGGACATCGCCGGTCACCGCATTTCCGCCGAACGGTTACGGGCTGCACGATCTGATCGGCAACGTCTGGGAATGGACGTCCGACTGGTACTCGCCTCGGCATGAGGCTGACGCAGCAAAAGCCTGCTGCATTCCAGAGAACCCGCGCGGCGGCCGCGAGGCCGATAGCTACGACCCCAGAACGACCAACGTCAAGATTCCACGCAAGGTCATCAAGGGCGGCTCGCATTTGTGCGCGCCGAACTACTGCCGACGCTACCGGCCGGCAGCGCGACACGCGGAGCCGGTCGACACATCCACGAGTCATCTTGGATTTCGGTGCATCAGGCGAGGAGCCTCTGACGCATCATAACGGGAGAGCGACGTCATGTTGAATTGCATATTCGATGACAAGCTGTCGACCGCAACGCCGCACAAGACGCCCAGTTGTCACAAGAGGTCCTGCGCCTCGCTGCTTGGCGCGACGATGTTGATGTCGCTGTCCGGAACAGCCAGCACTCCGGCGACCGCACAGCCGGCGCAAAAGCCCAACATCCTCTTCATCATGGGTGACGACATCGGCCTGTACCAGCCAAGCATCTACCATCGCGGATTGATGGTCGGGGAGACGCCCAACATCGATCGCATCGGCAATGAAGGCGCGATATTCACGCATTATTATGCCGAGCAGAGCTGCACGGCAGGGCGGAACGCTTTCTTCACCGGCATGCACCCGTTGCGCACCGGTATGATCCCCCCACAACTGCCCGGCAGTCCGTCCTATCTGCGGCCCGGCACCCCGGCGCTCGCCAAGTTCCTGCTCGATCTCGGCTACAACACCGGCGAGTTCGGCAAGAACCATCTCGGCGATCACACCGACGCGCTGCCGACCGCGCATGGCTTCCAGGAATACTGGGGCTATCTGTATCACCTCGATGCGATGCAGGGCGTGAGCTTCCCGGACATCAACAAGTCCCCCACCCAGCAGACAGTTGCCCCGCCATGCAAGAATACGCCGATCCCCGGCATCCCGGAGGTACCGGGCGCGGTCGATCCGAAAACGTCGGTTTGCCTGACGCCTCCGCGCAACGTCCTGTCGTGCAAGTCGGATGGCACATCCAGGACTCAGCAGTGTATCGACCAGGGCCCGCTGACGCTCGAGCGATCGAAGGGGGTCGACGAGGAAATCTCGGCCAAGGTCGTCGACTTCATCGATCGCAACGATCCGAAGACGACGGGTAAGCCGTTCTTCGTCTGGTACAACCCCGCGCGTATGCACATCACGACCGTGCTGAATGACAAGTACGCGGCCATGGTCGGCGAGCCCGGCGGCAAGGACTGGGGCCTCAACGAGGCCGGCATGAAGCAGCTCGACGATAACATCGGCGTGGTGCTGAAGAAGCTCCAGGACATGGGCCAGCTCGACAACACGATCGTGGTGTTCACGACCGACAACGGTGCCGAAACCATCACCTTCCCGGACGGCGGCACAACTCCGTTCAAGGGCGGCAAGCTGAGCACCTGGGAAGGCGGCATGCGCGCTCCGGCGCTCGTTCGCTGGCCCGGGGTTATCAAGCCCGGCACCATCAAGAACGACATCTTCGCTTCGCTCGACTGGCTGCCGACGTTTGTCAACATCGCGGGCGGCGCAAAGGGAGATGCGCTGAAGAAGCGCATCGAGGCCGGCCAATATCCCGGCATCGTGAAGACGACGCTCGATGGCGTCGATCAGACCGAATACCTCTCCGGGCGTTCGGAAACGTCGGCGCGCGATACCTTCTTCTACTATTCGGGCAAGGACCCGTCGGCCGTCCGCTACAAGAACTGGAAGATCTACTTTACGATGGTCTCCGACGCGCCGCAGGGCTTCATTGCCGGCGCGCTTCCCTATCACTGGGCCCAGGTCGTCAATATCAAGCGAGACCCGTTCGAGACCTCCATTGGTTCACAATTCAAGACACTCATAGGCGTGGGCGGCTCAATCGGCAATCCTTCCACAGCCTACATCTATGACTGGAACATGCTGCCCATCGGGCAGGCGCTGTGGCTGAAGGAACTCGAGAGCTATATTGCTTACCCACCGCTGCAGGACCCGGCGAGCTACAACCTCGATCAGGTGCTGCAACAGGTCAAGCAGGCCAAAGTTGCCGGTCGCAGCGACTAGCTGCGTGAGACGAACGGGATCTGACGAAGCGGGCGCCCCACGACGGGGGCGCCCGCCAACGGAATTGCGAGCAAAGTGATAACGGCCCGCGCGGGCCGGTCGGCACCTCCACAAGCCATTTCGGCTTCCGATGCATCAAGCGAACAGAACAAATTGCATCACAACGGAGAGGAGCACGTCATGAGTAACAAGCTTCCGCCAGAAGAATCCCACGACGTTGCGCCGCAATCGGGCGGCGGAATGAAACGCCGCGATCTGCTGCTGAGCGGCAGTTCGCTTGTGGCCGCTTCGGCACTCACCGCGGTCGGGCTAACAAGTTCTGCGCATGCGCAGCAACCAACGCCGTCACCCGCGCCAGCCGGGCAGCGGCCGAACATCGTCTTCATCATGGGTGACGACATCGGCATGTGGAATATCGGCGCTTATCACCGCGGCCTGATGGCCGGCCGGACGCCCAATCTCGACAAGCTCGCCGCCGAAGGCATGCTGTTCACCGATTACTATGCCGAGGCGAGCTGCACGGCAGGTCGCGCCAACTTCATCACCGGTGAATTGCCAATCCGCACCGGCATGACCACTGTCGGCCAGGCCGGCGCTGCCATCGGCATACCCGCGCAGGCCGTGACCATCGCCACGGCGTTGAAAGGAATGGGTTACGCCACCGGCCAGTTTGGCAAGAATCACCTCGGCGACAAGAATGAATTCTTGCCGACAGTGCACGGCTTCGACGAGTTCTTCGGTTACCTCTATCACCTCGACGCAATGGAAGACCCCGCGCACCCAAACTACCCGCAGGATCTGCTGAACGTCGTCGGTCCACGCAACATGCTTCATACTTATGCGACCAACGTGGATGACCCCACGGTGGACCCGCGTTGGGGCAAGGTTGGAAAGCAGAAGATCGAGGATGCTGGAACGCTCTATCCCAAGCGAATGGAGACCGTGGACGACGAAATCCGCGACCTGGCGATCAAGTTCATCGAGAAGGCCAAGGCCGACAACAAGCCGTTCTTCCTGTGGCTCAATCCAACCCGGATGCACATCGTAACGCATCTTTCACCAAAGTACGAGGCGACGCGCAACTCCAAGAACGGCTGGTCGATACATGAAGCCGGCATGGCGCAGCTCGATGACGACATCGGCATCGTGATGCAGAAGCTCAAGGATATGGGTGTGGACGACAACACCATCGTGGTCTTCACCACCGACAACGGCACCGAGGTCTTCACGTGGCCCGACGGCGGACAGACGCCTTTTGCGCAGAGCAAAGGCACCGTCATGGAAGGTGGCTTCCGCGTCCCCTGCATGATCCGTTGGCCGGGCAAGGTGCCGGCCGGCAAGGTCGAGAACGGCATCATTTCCGGCCTGGACTGGTTTCCCACCTTCCTGGCGGCGGCCGGCAACCCGAACATTGCAGAGGAGCTGAAGAAGGGCAAACAGATCGGTGACACGACCTATAAGTGCTATCTGGACGGCTATAACCAGATCGACATGATTACCGGCAAGGGGCCGTCGAACCGGCACGAAATCTTTTACTTCGGAGAGAGCGAACTCGGGGCCGTGCGCATCGACGACTTCAAGTATCGTTTCATCGACCAGCCTAGAGGCTGGCTCGGTGAAAAAACCAAGGCTGACGTGCCCTACTTGACGAACCTTCGCCTCGATCCGTTCGAGCGCACGGGCTGGCCCGATAGCGGGTCGAAAGAGGGCGCGCAGCAATACTTCGACTGGTTCAAATACGAATTCTGGCGCTTTGTGTTTGTTCAGCAGCAGGTCGAAAAGCTGGCGATGACAGCGATCGAGTTTCCGCCGATGCAAAAGGGCGCGAGCTTCAACCTCGATGCCGTGAAGGCGAAAATCGAGGCGGCCCGGGCGGCAGTGAGTAGGTAGTCGCCAGGGCTTCGACTGATTTATGGCGGGCGCGCCGAATTTCCGTGCGCCCGCTGGGCAATGGAAAGGCGTCGACCATGAAGCCGATCATCCGTTTACCTGCTATCGATCGCCGCGTTCTTCTCTCGTCCTTGGCGATGCTTCCGGTACTGTCCGTTTCACTCCGTTCCAACTCCGCAATGGCACAAGCGCAGAGCGATCCACTGCCATCATGGAACGACGGCGCGACCAAGGCCTCGATCCTCGACTTTGTTGCGCGCGTCACGACGCAAAATGGGCCTTATTTCGTCCCGGTCGACCAGCGCATCGCGACCTTCGACAATGACGGCACGCTCTGGATCGAGCAGCCAATGTACATACAGCTGGCCTTCGCACTGGACCGCGTGAAGGCCATGGCGCCCATGCATCCGGAATGGAAGACCAAGCAGCCATTCGCAGCGGTGCTCGACAACGATCTGAAGGCGCTGGCGGCTTCCGGCGAAAAGGGATTGGTCGAGATCATCGCGGTAACTCATGCCGACATGACGACGGCAGAGTTCGAAAAAATCGTAACCGACTGGCTCGCGACCGCGCGCGACCGTCGCTTCAAGCGCCCTTATACTGAGCTCGTCTATCAGCCGATGCTCGAACTGCTCGCCTATCTCCGGGCCAGCGGCTTCAAGACCTTCATTGTGTCAGGCGGCGGCATCGAATTCATGCGGCCCTGGACCGAGCGGATCTACGGAATACCGCCGGAGCAGGTTGTCGGATCGTCGATCAAGACCCGATTTGAGATAAAGGACGGTGCGCCAACGCTCTTCCGGCTGCCCGATGTCAATTTTATCGACGACAAGGCCGGCAAGCCAATCGGGATCAATAGCCACATTGGCCGGCGTCCGATTGCCGCCTTCGGCAACTCCGACGGCGATCTCGAAATGCTGCAATGGGCGACGCTCGGCGCCAGTGGCGCGCGGTTCGGCCTGATCGTCCACCATACCGATGCGGAGCGTGAATATGCCTACGATCGCGACTCGCATTTCGGGAAACTCGACGTCGCGCTCGACGCCGCGGCCGTCAACAAGTGGGCGGTGGTCGACATGAAGAAGGACTGGAAGCGCATCTTTGCCTTCGACTGACATCCTCTAAGGACCCATAAGAGCCATCTGGACGGCCATAGCCGGTGGACATCGTTACCGGCAAGAGGCACCCAACGCATTCCGGACTTGCACACCGACCATCTTCGTCGCCTGCGGCACTGCGCTCACAAATGCAGGCTATTCGTTTTGATCGAAGTTGGGTTTGCCCGTGAACGAGGTTCGGTTAGCCGACGCAAATGCCCCTGTGCGGACACCGGGGCGCAAGTCTGATTGTGCGTCAGCCTGGAAGTTATAGCCCGCCTGCACGCCTCCAACGAATTCGGTCAGGCCGCCATACAGATTGTTGCCGGGAAGGTTCAGGCTGCCGTTGGACCATCCCCCACCGAAGTTGGCGCCAACATAAAACTCTCCCCAATTATACAATGGTGCCGCGATTGGTGCTTTGTATATTGGAGCTTTGACAGGCAGGTCGGACGCAAGAGCGGGTCCGCTCAACAATCCTGCGGCGATGCAAATGAGGAAGACTTTCTGCACCGTCGCCTCCTCAAGGTCGGCCACAACTCGCAAACATATGACCAAGAAGGTCTCTGACCAATCGACTTGTTTGATCTGCATCAAGCCGAGCTTGCTTTGTCGATGCAGGTGACATTTCGGCAACAACGAAATTGAGTCTTCGTGCCGCTTCGTGTTCTTTGAGTGAACATTGTTGTCTGACTTTGCGATCGTCTCCTGTTTGAGAACGCGCTGGGCGATCTGGCAGTGATGCATCGGAATTTGTGCCTATGGCGGTCATCAGCACCGCAATAGAAGTTTCGGCTAACGAGGAGGTTGCTGCGTAGCCGGCGTCTCCACGCCTTGGCCGTACAGGGCCTTGGCGTAATCGCCTCTGGCGTGAGCATCGACGGCATCCTCGAATGGGCCAGCGGCCACAGGTGCGGCGAAGACTGACGCTAGAACGACGCCGACGAGCGTGAGCTTGAGGTTCATCGTCTGCCAACTTTGCTCTTGGTCACACTCGATTACCAATAAGCAGTCGTGAGGCTCAATATGCGACCTAACAACGGCTGGCATCGCCAGCGAACGGCAATGCAAGCTTGCTTTTTTTCTCACTCGTTGGTGGGGGTCCGAAAATAGAATCGGTGGCACAAACTGCATACTCAACATTTCCAGCTATGAGAGGGTTGCAGTAGGTTTGCCGTGGCGCCCGATCGGACTTGGGTTACCGAATGTGGCTCTTTGGTCGCAGCATTCATCTTTCTTGCGATAGATCTATCCCCGTTGAATTTTGCATGATGAGCCCCGCTCGCCTCGGGGGTACGCTGTCGCCGGATTGTATTCGGAGGTAACACATCTTACGAGGCGCGACATGACAGTGAGCATTGCACTGGCGGCGGGGCAGAGTGAGCGATCGAAATCAGCACGTCGACGCAGACTTGGGGTTGCTGCATTCGTCTTGACGTCCGCGATCATGGGTTTTTCCCATTGCGCGTTGGCCGATGAAGGCGGCGTCAGCTTCTGGGTCCCCGGTTTTTTTGGAAGCTTGGCGGCTACACCGCTGCAGCCGGGTTGGTCGCTGACGAATATCTACTATCACACCTCCGTATCCGCCGGCGCCGACGTCGCGCGTGCGCGTGAATTCACGCTCAATAGGGTTCCGGTCAACGGCACCCTCAATGCAAATCTGAATTTGAACGTCAACGCCACGGGCGATCTTGGCTTTGTGCTCCCGACCTATGTATTCGCGACGCCGGTGCTCGGCGGTCAGGCGTCGGTGTCCCTCCTGGGAGCCTATGGTGTCGTCGGCACCAGCTTGGCAGGGACTTTGTCCGGTGTGATCTCGGCGCCGCCGCTCGCAGCTGTTCCCTTCGCGCGGTCCGACACCATCAGCGACACCACATGGGGCTTTGGGGATGTGGCGCCGGTATTCCAATTGCGCTGGAACGCCGGCGTCCACAACTACATGACCTATATCATGGGCGACATCCCGGTTGGCGCTTACCAATCCACGCGCCTGTCGAATATAGGCATCGGACACGGCGCGATCGACGCCGGCGGCGGCTACACCTATTTCAATCCGCAGACCGGCCACGAATTCTCCGGCGTGCTCGGCTTCACCTACAATTTCAAGAACACTGCAACGCAGTATCAGAATGGCGTCGACATGCATTTCGACTGGGGCGCATCGCAATTCCTGTCGAAGCAGGTCATGGTTGGCCTCGTGGGCTATGTCTACAGGCAACTCGGCTGCGACAGCGGTTCAGGTGACCGTGTCGGCTGCTTCCAGTCCCAAGTGGTCGGCATCGGCCCCCAGATTGGATTCCTGTTTCCGGTCGGCGACATGCAGGGCTATCTCAATTTGAAAGCTTACGGCGAGTTCGCTGCGGAAAACCGGCCATCGGGCTGGAATACCTGGGTCACCTTCTCTATCTCGCCGCCCGCGCCCGGAGCACCTCCGACGACAAAGCCCATCGTCAGAAAATACTAGCAGCAATCAAGCTGCGGCTTGTCAGTTTGCTGATCATTCTTTGCAACACGCGGGCAACCGGTGGCAGCAAGGCACGCGTTGACCCCCGCCTTCGGTGAAGGGCGGTACGTAGCCGGGTCACGATCCGACCGCTACTTCACCGTCAGCTTCACACCTAGCCGTCCCGCTAGCTCCTGCACGAACTGCCAGGCGACCCGGCCTGAGCGGGAGCCGCGCGTGGTCGACCATTCCAGCGCCTCGCGCTCCAGCGCCTCGTCGTCGACCTTGATGCCGAAATGGCCGCAATAGCCCTGCACCATCGCGAGATATTCGTCCTGGCTGCAGCGGTGGAAGCCGAGCCACAGTCCGAAGCGATCCGACAACGAGACCTTCTCCTCGACCGCTTCGCCGGGATTGATCGCGGTCGAACGCTCGTTCTCGATCATCTCGCGCGCCAGCAGATGGCGGCGGTTGGAAGTGGCGTAGAGGATGACGTTCTCGGGTCGGCCCTCGATGCCGCCTTCGAGCACGGCCTTGAGCGACTTGTAGGACGCATCATTGCCGTCGAAGGACAGGTCGTCGCAGAACACGATGAAGTAGAAGGACGAGGCGCGCAGCTGCTCCATCAGCGCGGGCAGGCTCTCGATGTCCTCGCGGTGGATCTCGATCAGCTTCAACTTGTCGGACGGTTTGCGCTCCGCGTTGATGCTGGCATGCGCCGCCTTCACCAGCGACGATTTGCCCATGCCGCGCGCGCCCCAGAGCAGGGCATTGTTGGCCGGCAGGCCGTTGGCGAAACGCTCGGTGTTCTCCATCAGGATGTCGCGCATCCGGTCGACGCCCTTCAGCAGGAACAGCTCGACGCGGCTGACCCGCGGCACCGCAGCGAGGCGGCCGTCGGGGTGCCAGACATAGGCGTCCGCCCGCTCGAACGATTCGCGCTCGACGGCCGGCTTGCCCTGGGCGGCGAGGTGCGCCGCGATCGTCTCCAGCGCGCGGACGATACGATCCTGGGAGAGGTCCGGGACTGCCTTGGCGACGGCCTTATCGACTGCCTTAGGGGGGGCCTTGGGACGTTTTGCCGCGACGCGGGCAGGCATCCTGGCAGGGGTACGGGGGCCTTTGCCGGCCGGGCTTTTGCTTGGTTTTTTGGGCATGTCCGAAGTTCCTGAGAATGCAGCCTTATCGGGCCTGAGGGCGCGCCGCAAGGTGGCCAAATCGACGGTCTGGCAGCGTTGCAATTGGGGCAATGGCCGCTATAGTCCGCGCGAATTTGACCGAACCGGTCGCCTTTGAGGGCCTGACCGGTTTTCCCCCGTTTCCACGAGGATCGTCCGAATGTTCATTACCCCTGCGTATGCCCAGGCCGCGGGCGCCGGCGACACCAACAGCATGTTGATGTCGCTGCTGCCGTTCGCCCTGATCTTCGTGATCATGTACTTCCTGATTCTGCGTCCGCAGCAGAAGAAGGTGCGCGACCACGCCGACCTCGTGAAGAACATCCGCCGCGGCGACACCGTGGTGACCTCGGGCGGCCTCGTCGGCAAGGTCACCAAGGTCGTCGACGACGACCAGATCGAGTTCGAGATTTCCGACGGCGTGCGCGTGCGGCAGATGCGCCAGATGATCTCCGGCGTGCGCGCCAAGGGCGAGCCGGCGAAAGAATCCAAGGATAGCAAGGAAGCCGCCAAGGACGACGCCGCGTCGAAGTGAGCGCTTCCGCGAGCATCCCAAGTCTCCTGATCTGACAGGTCCAGTCGATGTTGTATTTCACGCGGTGGAAGGCGCTCGGGATTATCCTGACGGCGCTGATCGTGTGCCTCTGCGCGGTCCCGAACTTCTTCCCCGAGGCGCAGGTCAAGACCTGGCCCGCCTGGGCGCAGCGTCGGCTCGTGCTCGGCCTCGACCTCCAGGGCGGCTCCTATCTGCTGCTCGAGGTCGATTCCAACTATGTGAAGAAGGAGAGGCTGGACCAGGTCCGCGACGACGTTCGCCGGACGCTGCGCGATGCCAAGATCGGATTCACCGGCGGCGTGACCGTGCGCAACGACGCGGCCGAGGTTCGCATCACCAAGGAATCCGACGTGCAGCCGGCGCTCGCCAAGCTGCGCGAGCTGTCCCAGCCGCTGGGCGGACTGATGGGATCCAGCGGTCAGCGCGACCTTGAGGTCACCGATGCCGGCGGCGGCGTGATCCGCCTGAGCATCCCGCAGGCCGCGATGCTCGACCGATTGCGCAAGACCATCGAGCAGTCGATCCAGATCGTCGAGCGCCGCGTCAACGAGCTCGGCACCGTCGAGCCCGTCATCCAGCGCCAGGGCAATGACCGCATCCTGGTGCAGGTCCCCGGTCTTCAGGATCCGACTCGCCTGAAGGAACTGCTGGGCAAGACCGCGAAGATGGAATTCCGCATGGTCGATGCGTCCGTGCCGCCGGATCAGGCGCAGCAGGGACGGTTGCCGCCGGAATCCGAGCTGTTGATGAGCGCCTCGCCGCCGCCCACGCCCTATGTGGTCAAGAAGCAGGTGCTGGTCGCCGGTGGCGACCTGACCGACGCCCAGGCGAGCTTCGACCAGCGCACGGGTGAGCCGGTCGTCAGCTTCAAGTTCAACACCTCGGGCGCGCGCAAATTCGCGCAGGCCACGCAGGAAAACGTCGGGCTGCCGTTCGCGATCGTGCTCGACAACAAGGTGATCTCGGCGCCGGTCATCCGCGAGCCCATCACCGGCGGCCAGGGCCAGATCTCCGGCAATTTCACGGTGCAATCGGCCAACGATCTCGCGATCCTGTTGCGCGCCGGCGCGCTGCCGGCCCCGCTCACGGTGGTTGAGGAGCGCACCGTCGGTCCGGGCCTCGGCCAGGACTCGATCGAGAAGGGCGAGCTTGCGGCCTATGTCGGCTCGATCCTGGTCATCATCTTCATGCTGCTGACCTACCGGCTGTTCGGCGTGTTCGCGAACATCGCGGTGGCCATCAACGTCGCCATGATCTTCGGCCTGCTGTCGCTGCTCAACGCCACGCTGACGCTGCCCGGCATCGCCGGCATCGTGCTCACCGTCGGCATCGCGGTCGATTCCAACGTGCTGATCTACGAGCGCATCCGTGAGGAGCTGCGGGGTGGCCGCAATGCGATCTCGGCGATCGACGCCGGCTTCAAGCGGGCGCTTGCGACCATCCTCGATTCCAACATCACCACCTTCATTGCCGCCGCCGTGCTGTTCTACATCGGCACCGGCCCGGTGCGCGGCTTTGCCGTGACGCTCGGCATCGGCATCATCACCACGGTGTTCACCGCCTTCACGCTGACCCGGCTGATCGTGGCCTGGTGGGTGCGGTGGAAGCGGCCGCAGAGCGTGCCGATCTAGGAGCTAAGACCGTGACTCACTACGTTCTCATCGGGCTTGGCATTCTCATTGCCGTTCTCACCGTGGTCGCAGCACTCGGGCTGCTGCCGTCGCTGCGCATCGTCCCCGACGATACGCATTTCGACTTCACGCGCTTCCGCCGGATCAGCTTCCCGATCTCGGCGGCGCTGTCGATCATTGCGATCACCTTGTTCTTCACCCATGGCCTGAATTTCGGCATCGACTTCCGAGGTGGCACGCTGCTGGAGGTCAGGTCGAAGTCGGGCGCTGCCGACATCGCGGCGATGCGCACGACACTGGATGGCCTGCGCCTGGGCGAAGTCCAGATCCAGCAAATCGGCGATGCCGAGAACGTCCTGATCCGCGTTGCGGAGCAGCCGGGCGGCGATGCCGCCCAGCAGGAGGCCGTGCAGAAGGTCCGCACCGCGCTCGGCGATTCCGTCGAATATCGCCGCGTCGAGGTGGTCGGCCCGCGCGTCTCCGGCGAACTCCTGGCGTTCGGCATGCTCGGCCTGATGCTCGCGATCGTCTCGATCCTGATCTACCTCTGGTTCCGCTTCGAATGGCAGTTCGCGCTCGGCGCCATGATCGCCAACGTGCACGACATCGTGCTGACGATCGGCTTCATGTCGATCAGCCAGGTCGATTTCGACCTGACCAGCATCGCGGCCCTTCTGACCATTCTGGGCTACTCGCTCAACGACACCGTCGTGATCTACGACCGTATCCGCGAAATGCTGCGCCGCTACAAGAAGATGCCGATGCCGCAGCTGCTCAACGAGTCGATCAATTCGACCCTGTCGCGTTCGATCATCACCCACTTCACCGTGACGTTGGCGCTGCTGGCTCTGCTGTTGTTCGGCGGCCATGCCATCCACAGCTTCACGGCGGTGATGATGTTCGGCGTGGTGCTGGTCGGCACCTATACCTCGATCTTCATCGCGGCCCCGATCCTGATCTATCTCGGCGTCGGCGAGCATCGCGAAGATGCGCCCGATACGGCTACGCCGGCGAAGAAAAACAAGGCATGATCCGAACCGCATGCCCTCGCAGGCGTTTGCGAGGGCAGTAAGCTCATTCGGACGAAGCACATGGCCGGCGATCCCAACGCACCGCATTTTCCCCGCTCGGCGCCGATCGAAGCCTATGGCAAGGGCGGCTTCGCCTTTGCCGGCATGTCGCATCGGGGATCGCTGCTGTGCCTGCCCGACGCGATCTGGGCCTGGGACGTGACGGACCCGACGAAGATCGACCGCTATTCGCTGGATCGCGTCTTCACGGCGGCCAACAGCATCGACACGCTTCTGATCGGCACCGGAACCGGCGTCTGGCTGCCGCCGCCGGACCTGCGGCAGGCGCTGAAGGCGGTGAGGGTGGTGCTGGATACGATGCAGACCGGTCCCGCCGTGCGCACCTACAACATCATGATCGGCGAGCGGCGCCGCGTCGCGGCCGCGCTGATCGCCGTGCCATGAGCAGCGCTGCGCCTCCGCCCGATTCCGTCGCCTTCTGCGCCGGCCTCGTGCGCAGCCATGACTTTCCGCGCTATGCCGCAACGCTGTTTGCGCCGGCCGTTGAGCGCCAGGCGCTGCTGGCGCTCTATGCCTTCAATGTCGAGATCGTCCGCGTCCGCGACCAGGTGAGCCAGCCCTTGCCCGGCGAAATCCGCCTGCAATGGTGGACTGACATGCTGTCGGGCCACGTCCACGGCAGCGCCGAGGGCAATCCGGTGGCGGCGGAGCTATTGCGCGCGATCCACGATTTCGACCTGCCGGTCGAGCCGCTGTCGCTGCTCGCCGACGAGCATCAGTTCGATCTCTACAACGATCCGATGCCGACCATGGCGGCTCTGGAGGGTTATCTGGACGCGACCTGCTCGGCATTGTTTTCCCTCGCAGCACGGGTCATGGCGCCACCTTCGGAGGCGGCCGAGCATGTGGCAAGGCATGCCGGGCTCGCCCAGGGCATCGCGCAGGTGATTGCGAATCTGCCGCGCGACTCGGCGCACCGGCAACTGTTCCTGCCGCAGCAGCTGCTGGCGGCCCATGGCTGCCAGATGGAGGATGTGTTCGCCGGCAAGGAGACGCCAAATCTGCATGCGGTGCTCGGCCAGCTCGTCGGCGAAGCCGAGCAGCATTTGACGACGGCATTGTCGCTGTTGCCGGAGGTGCCGGCGCCGACACGGCCAGCGTTTCTGCTGCTGAGCCAGGTGCGGGGTGACCTCAAGCGCCTGTCGCAACCCGGGCGCAATCCGTTTGCGTCGCAGCCCACGTCGCGGCTGCGTACGCTATGGACGCTGTGGCGGGCTTCACGTTCCCGGGAATTTACCAAATAGCGGCCGGCTTATCGCCTCAAACGGCCAAATGCTCTATGCTGTCCTATGGCTGAGTTGTCCCAAAACACGTCCCCCGATCTCAGCGGCTTTCCGGTCGCTCTGGGCGACATTCATGCCGCCGCCGACACCATCCGCGGCGCCGTCGTCGAGACGCCCTGCAGCTACAGCCGCACGCTGAGCAATATCTGCGGCTGCGACATCTGGCTGAAATTCGAAAACCTCCAGTTCACCTCCTCGTTCAAGGAGCGGGGTGCGCTCAACCGGCTCACCGCGCTGACGCCGGAGGAGCGTGCGCGCGGCGTCATCGCGATGTCGGCGGGCAACCACGCGCAGGGCGTCGCCTATCACGCCAAGCGGCTCGGCATTCCCGCCACCATCGTCATGCCGGTCGGCACGCCCATGGTGAAGGTCGAGAACACCAAGCACCACGGCGCCGAGGTGGTGGTGACGGGCGCAACGCTGGAGGAGGCGGCCGCCTATGCGCGAAGCCAAGGCGAGGCCCGCGGCATGATCTTCGTCCACCCCTACGACGACCCGCTCGTCATCGCGGGGCAGGGCACCGTCGGGCTCGAGATGCTGAAGGCGGTGCCGGAGCTCGATACGCTGGTGGTCCCGATCGGCGGCGGCGGCCTGATCAGCGGCATCGGCATTGCCGCGAAATCGATCAAGCCGTCGGTGCGGATTCTTGGTGTCGAGGCCTGGCTCTACCCCTCAATGTACAACGCCATCCATGACGGCAATCTGCCCGCCCGCGGCGACACGCTCGCCGAGGGCATCGCGGTGAAATCGCCGGGCAAGATCACGACCGAGATCGTCCGCCGCCTCGTCGACGACATCGCGCTGGTGAACGAAGCCGAGCTCGAGCGTGCCGTCGCGACCCTGATCTCGATCGAGAAGACCGTCGTCGAGGGCGCCGGCGCAGCCGGGCTTGCCGCGCTGATGTCCGATACGTCCCGCTTTGCCGGCCAGAAGGTCGGCCTCGTCCTGAGCGGCGGCAACATTGACACCAGGCTGATCGCATCCGTCCTGACGCGCGAGCTGGCACGCGAAGGACGGCTGACTCAGCTGTCGCTCGATATCCCCGACAGGCCCGGGCAGTTGGCTGCCGTCGCCTCACTGCTGGCCGAGGCCGGCGCCAACATCATCGAGGTCTCGCATCAGCGGACCTTCTCCGACCTGCCGGCCAAGGCGACGCTGCTTCAGCTCGTCATCGAGACCCGCGACAGCGCGCATCTCGACGAGGTCATGGCCAAGCTCGGCGCATCCGGCTTGAGCGCGCGCTGTACCTGAGTGGCGCGCGCCGCTATCGCGGCGCCAAACCCGCGAGGTGGTCGATCAGCCGGTCGATCTCGGCTTCCGTATTGTAGTAATGCGGGGAGGCCCGCACGACCGGCGGCAGCGAGCGGATTTCGGCATCGATGCGGGTGCTCGCCGGATCTGAAGCGCCGATGGTGATGCCCGCCGCAGCGGCGCTGCTGACGACGGCGTCCGCTTCATACCCGTCCATTGTGAAGCTGACGATGGCGCCCGGTGCACGTCCGAGGTCGCGAATGGTCACGCCGCGAACGGAGGCGAGGCCGCCGCGAAGACGGTCCGCAAGCAGACGGCAGCGCTGCTCGATGGGGCCGAGGCCGATGGCGAGGGCATAATCGATGGCAGCGCCGAGACCGAGACGTGCCGCGTAATTGTTCTCCCAAGTCTCGAAACGGCGGGCATCGTCACGGAGCCGATATTCATCGCGCGAGACCCAGGGCGCGGCGAAGTGATCGATCATCGGCGGCTCGAGCCGTTGCAGCATCTCGCGGCGGACGTAGAGAAAGCCCGTGCCGCGTGGGCCGCGGAGGAATTTGCGCCCCGTCGCCGACAGCATGTCACAGCCGATGGCGTCGACGTCGACCGTCATCTGGCCGACCGCCTGGCAGGCGTCGAGCAGATAGGGAATCCCGTGCGCCCGCGCGATTCTGCCGATCGCCGCCGCGGGATTGACCAATCCGCCATTGGTCGGAACCCAGGTGATGGCGATCAGCTTCACGCGCTCGTCGATCATGCGCTCGAGCGCGCGGACGTCGAGCTCGCCGCTGGCATCGCTCGGCACGACATCGATGGTCGCGCCCGTGCGCCTTGCGACCTGAAGGAACGCGACGTAGTTGGCAGCGTATTCCGCTTCGGCGGTCAGGATCCGATCGCCCTGGCGAAACGGAAGCGCGTAGAACGCCATCTGCCAGGCAATTGTCGCGTTCTCCATGAGGGCGATCTCATCGGGGGCGGCATTGAGCAGGCGCGCCACGGAGCCATAGACCGCATCGAGCCGATCGGACTCGCGGTCGGCAGCGGCATAACCTCCGATCTCGCCCTCCAGGTCGATGTGCCCCTTCATTGCCGCGACGACGGCAGTTGGCATGAGGGCCGCGCCGGCATTGTGGAGATACGCGAGCCGGTCAGCGCCCGGCGTGTCGGCACGTATTTTGTCGATGTCGATCACCCACGCCTCCGCTTCCCGCGATCTTCGTTGATGAATTAGACGCGTCGAGGAGTGCGAGCAAGATGGCCCGGCCAGGTCTCAGATACAGAGGCCGAGCAGCTTGACGTGGCAGCTGCTGGATTTCGGCTTGCTGGCGGGCGCGGCCTCGCGCTTCACGGCAACCAACGGCTCCCCGTCCTTCTTGCCTTTGCCCTTGCCCTTCGGCTCGTAGTCGCCCGCGATCACCATGGCCCAATAGGTCCGCTTGCCGCTGGCATTTCTGGCGCTCGCGATACCGACGCGGGAGGCGTTGTGCAGCAGCAGGTTCTTGCGATGCCCGGACGAGTCGATCCACTGTCCGAGCGTCTTCTCGAAATTGTCGTAGCCGTAAGCGATGTTCTCGGCCGCGCGGCCCGCGCCGGCCGGTGCGACGCGCCGGTTGAACGGGCCGAGCGCGTCGTGGCTGAGGTCGTCCTTCGCCGCCATCGCGCGGGCCTGGTCCATGGCGATGCGGTCGAGGGTTGAATCGCGGACGACGCGGACTTCGCCGTGCTTGAGGCGGAAGCTGGAGATCTGTTCGGCGGGGGACTCGGCCATCGCGGGCGCGGCTGCGAGCAGCAGAAGGCCAGCGGTCACGCTGCCAATCACACGATGCATCATCATCCCCCGAATGCCCATGACCCGCCGCCCGAATGATCCGATCGCTTCTCTATCGCCAATGTGGACGCTTCAAGGCGCGAGCAACCCCTCAGCTCGCCGGCAGGTCCGCCTCGAAGTTGAAACGGTCCCGCAGGTTCTTCCGCTGTTCCAGGATGTCCTTGAGGAAGGCGCGGTCCTGGTCGTTCTTCATCATCGGCTCGATCAGGTCGAGCTGGTTCATGGCGACCAGTTGCAGGATCTCGGTCCGCGGCTTGCCGCTGGTATCGCGGGGCAGCGCGTGTACGACCTGAATGTGCTCCGGCGGCTTTGGACCCTTGGCGGCCGAAAGCTCGCTCCGAAGCTCGCCTTCAAGCGTGGCCTGATCGGCCTCGACGAAGGCATAGAGCCCGACGCCGGAGCGGCGGTCGGCGAAGGCGACGATGGCGGTGTCGCGCACGGCCGGGTTCTTGCGGATCAGCTCGGCCAGCACCGGCGCGTCGTTGACCAGCCGGCGGCCGCCGCCCTCGCGGTCGGTGAAGTTGAACAGGCCGCGCGTGATCGCACGGTACACCTTCTTGCCGGTCGCGAGCCACAGGCTGGCGGCGAATGATTTCTTCGCCAGGATTTTTCGCTCGCGCGGCGTCAGCGCCTCGGGTGCATAGGAGCGCTTGTGCTTGAGCAGATGCCGCAGGTCCTCGTAGGCGAGGATGCGGTAGAGCCGGCCACGTCGGTTGAAGCAGGCCGCGAGCTGGAAGTCGGTCACGTAGGCGCGGCCGTCGCGGCCGACCAGCCAGTTCTGCTCCTTGGCGAGATCGTTGTGGCAGATTCCGGCGCGGCGCAGCCGGCGTAGCGCCGCCTTGGCCGAGCGGAAATAGGCGAGGTCGCCATGCGGCTTGGCCAGATGCAGCGCGACGCCGTCGACAAAGCCGCGCACGAGCGCCCGGCGACCGGCCCACAGCAAATCGGGGCCGACATTGAGGCCTTTGGCCAGCGCCAGCGCGTGCTTCTCACGCGCGAACAGGTGGCGCGCCAGGGGAAACGACCACCACGGCACTTCGTCGAGCCGGCGCAGCACGGCATCGACCTCGCCGCTGCCGCGGAAGCGGCCGCGCTCGACGGTTGAGAACACGTCGCGCTTGAGCAGCACGCCCTCGGTCCAGCGCGCCGACAGGGTCGCGGCGTCGTCTTTGGGAAGACTCATCGAAAACTCACGCGGCTGCGGCGATGCGCAGGTGATCGGCGATCCAGCGATCGAGATCGGCGAGCGCCAGCGCGCTCATCGCCTGCTTCTTGGCCACCGTCTTCTCGTTGCCGCGCAGGCGGGTGCCGTCGGGCTTCTTCGTTGGAGCATTCGCAAGCGGCGGGAACAGGCCGAAATTGATGTTCATCGGCTGGAACGAGCGCGCACCGGGCTCGATGGTTTCGATATGGCCGCCGGTGATGTGACCGAGCAGCGATCCCAGTGCCGTCGTAGCCGGCGGGCTCGCCAGTGTCTCGCCGCGCGCATCCGCTGCCGCATAGAGACCGGCGATCAGGCCGACGCTGGCGGATTCCACATAGCCCTCGCAGCCGGTCATCTGACCGGCGAAGCGCAGCCGCGGCTGCGCGCGCAGGCGCAGTTGGCCGTCGAGCAGCTTTGGCGAGTTGAGGAAGGTGTTGCGATGCAGGCCGCCGAGGCGGGCGAATTCGGCCTTCTCCAGCCCCGGAATGCTGCGGAAGATGCGCTGCTGTTCGCCGTATTTCAGCTTCGTCTGGAATCCGACGATGTTGTAGAGCGTGCCGAGCTTGTTGTCCTGGCGCAGCTGCACGATCGCGTAGGCCTTCGTGGCGGGATCGTGCGGGTTGGTGAGGCCGACCGGCTTCATCGGGCCGTGGCGCAACGTCTCGGGGCCGCGCTCCGCCATCACCTCGATCGGCAGGCAGCCGTCGAAATAGGGCGTGTTGGTCTCCCATTCCTTGAACTCGGTCTTCTCGCCTGCGATCAGCGCGGCGACGAAGCCGTCATACTGCTCCTTGGTCATGGGGCAGTTGATGTAGTCGGCGCCGGTGCCGCCGGGGCCGACCTTGTCATAGCGCGACTGGAACCAGGCCACTGACATGTCGATGGACTCGCGATGCACGATCGGCGCGATCGCGTCGAAGAAAGCGAGCGCGTTCTCGTCGGTGAGCTCGCGAATGGCGTCGGCGAGTGGCGCGGAGGTGAGGGGGCCGGTCGCAACGATGACGTTGCTCCAGTCGCCCGGCGGCAGGCCTGAAACCTCGCCGCGGGCGATCTCGATCAGGGGGTGGTCGTTGAGCGCCTTGGTGACGGCCGCCGAGAAGCCATCGCGGTCCACCGCGAGCGCGCCGCCGGCGGGCACTTGGTTGGCATCGGCCGCACGCATGATTAGCGAGCCGAGCCGGCGCATTTCGGCGTGCAGCAGGCCGACGGCGTTGTTGGCGGCGTCGTCCGAGCGGAACGAATTGGAGCAGACGAGCTCGGCGAGCCCATCGGTGCGGTGCGCCTCGGTCATGCGGTCCGGCCGCATCTCGTGCAGCACCACGGGCATGCCGGATTTGGCCACCTGCCAGGCGGCTTCGGAACCGGCAAGGCCGGCGCCGATCACGTGCACAATGTTGGATTGGGGTCCTGTCATGGGGCGGACAGGTAGCGCTTTTCGGCGGTCAGTGGAATCGCCGAAATGGAGTTTTCTGCCATCAGAAACGACAACGCCCGCACGAGGCGGGCGCTATCGGTTCGTCCGGTGAAGGGCTGAACGATATCAGCCCTGATACTGACCGGCGGCAACGCGCGGGATGTCCGAGCGATCGAGGCCGATGTCGGCCAGTTCGCGATCGCTGAGCTGGGACAGCTCGGCAACATTGCGCTGATAGTCCCGGAAAGCCTGGATCATGCGGATGAGCGAGAGCAGCATTGGTAGTCTCCTGTAGTTCGATTCAGCCCTTGCCCGAGCCTCATCGTTGAAATGAATATAGGTGAGAGTGGTGCAGTGCAAAAGTTCCGATGTTGCGATGCAGCTAAGCGCGTGGTGCATAGCGTTGGTAACGGACGATTAACCCGAGAGCACTCCCGCCCAAAGGGTAGGCGGAATGGGGAATTGTTTGCCATAAATCACCGTGAATTCACGGGTTTACTGCAAGCATTCGCGTTTGCGGCAAGGTGGAAATAGGTCGCGTTCCAAGCGCTCGCAAGGCGATCAGTCAGCGCCTGTACCCAAGTCTCGCATGCACGAATCGCATGGTGATGGAATCATAAAGATGAATGTTAGTTCATACTTTTGAAGATACCGGGCGACGGCTCCGACTCGCTCTGGTTGGCGGATCACCAGACCGGGCGAGGAGCCCTGCCGAAACTCATCCTGCCTCGTTCCAGACCGCAACCGCCTCTTTGGTGCGGCGCACACACGCCGAACGTGTGGCGTTCATTACAAGGGTGTAATGAAAATCAGAAATTTCGCATGGTGCCTCTGCGCCGCACGCAACATCACGCAATTCTCGCGAGGAATTTATTGCGGCAAGTTGCCGCGCCCGGAGGAAAGTCATGCCGCAGATTCCGGCAATGTCGCTGGTTCTGTCCCAAGAAAAAGAGAAGGAAAGTAACATCATGACGAAGTTACTCGGGGTTATCGCAATTGCCGCCGTCGCGTTCGCCGTCGCGCCGGCCCAGGCCGCCAAGCATGCCATGGGCGGCTGCAGCTCGGCCAATCTGGAGAAGACGGAGACCGCGATCGAGGCCATGGCCGACGGCGACAGCAAGTTCGTGGCGCAGAAGGAAATCGCGGCTGCGCAGGACGCGCTGCTCAACGGCAAAATGGGTGTGTGCGGCGCGCACCTGAACAAGGCGATGAACGCCACGATGGGTAAGTAAACGCACCAAGAGAGGGCCGATCGCCGGGCGATCGGCCCTACGCGTCCTGGCGGGCGCTATTTAAGGGGCGCGTGCGAGCTGGGTTGCGAAATAGGCGACGGTCTTGGAGTAGACTTCGCTCTTGTTCCACTGCTGCAACACCGCAAAATTCGGACTGCCCGGCTGCCAATCCTTGCCGCGCTGCCAGCCGTAGCCGGCGAGATAATTGGCGGTGGAGGCGAGCACGTCGGGTGCGTTGTGCAAGAGGTCGCGCTTGCCATTGCCGTCGAAATCGACGGCGTATTTCATCCAGGACGACGGCATGAACTGGGTCTGGCCGAGCTCGCCGGCCCATGCGCCCTTCATGTCGGCGGGGGCGAGGTCGCCGCGCTGGACGATGCGCAGCGCATCCAAGAGCTCGGCACGAAACTGGTCGGAGCGGCGGCAATCATAGGCCAGCGTTGCCAGCGAGCGGATGGTGGCGAACTTGCCGATGTTGACGCCGAAATCGGTCTCGAGACCCCAGATCGCGACCAGCACCTCGCCCGGCACGCCGTAGGTCTGTTCGATGCGGGACAGCACCGAGCCGTACTGCTTCATCATGTTGGAGCCGCGCTGCATGCGCGGCGGCACCATGCGGCCGGAGAACTCCTCGAAGGTCTGGGTGAAGACTTTTTGCGAGCGGTCCCGGTTAAGCACGCTCTGATCGAGCGTCACGCCGGCAAGCCCGGCGGCAACGGCCTGCTGCGAGACGCCCTTGGCCGTGGCGTCGGCTTTGAAGTCCGCGAGCCAGGCGTCGAAATTGCCCGAGCCGCAGGCAACAGCGGCGAGGGCTGGCTGGGCGGTTAGGATTGACGCGGAGAGGGCGAAGGCTGCGAGAGCGAGACGAGAAATCGTCGGGGTCATCAGATGAAATGGATTCCGTGAAGTGATCTGACCGGCGGGCGCAATTTCGATTGTAACCGCGGCCAAAGCAAGGCGTATGACAGCATGGAATCCTGCCCGAGCCGAGCCCGGGCAGGATCGCATGTCACGATATCGTCAGGCGTCCGTCCGATTCCGCCAAGGGAAGAGGTTGGCGGGGAAGTCGGCGGCCGGCTTGCGCGGGCGATGCGGTGGGGGCGGCACCGGACGTGCACCGGGCTCCGAGACGATCACCTTGCGGTAGAGGTGCCATGTGGCATGGCCGAGCAGGGGGATCACCACGGCAAGGCCAATGAACGCCGGGATCGTGCCGAGCGCCAGCAGCACCGCGACAATCAGGCCCCAGGCCGCCATCGGCACCGGGTTCTTGGCGACGACGCGCAGCGACGTCACCATCGCCTCGAACGCGCCGGCATGGCGGTCGAGCATCAAGGGGAACGACACCGCGCTGATGCAGAGCGCGGCAAGCGCAAACAGGAAGCCGGTGCCGCAGCCAACCACGATCAGCCACCAGCCTTGCTGGGTTGTCAGCACGCGCGTCATGAAATCCGAGATCCCGGTCGCGCCCTCATAGCCGAACGCCGCGACATAGATCGCCTGAGCGGTCGCAACCCAGGTCACGAACAGAGCGAGCAGCAGTGTGCCGAGACCGAGCATGGCGCCGAACGAAGGCGAGCGCAGCACCTCCATGGCATCCCAGGCGCTGGCCTCCTCATAACGTTCGCGCCGGCTGGAGAGCTCATAGAGACCGAGCGCGGCGAACGGGCCGATCAGCGCGAAGCCTGCCGCCAGCGGGAACAACAGCGGCAGCACCGAATAGCCCATCACCGCGCGGGCGAGCACGAGGCCCAGCACAGGATAGATCACGCAGAGGATGATGGCGTGGCTCGGCACCGCCTTGAAATCTTCCCAGCCGCGCCTGAGCGCGTCGTGCAGATCGGACAGTTGGATGGTTCGGATCACCGGTCCAGCCGCATCCGCGGTCTGGGCCACAGTGGGGACATTGCCCGGGTAGAGTGTGGCCATGGTCGCTAGCTCCCTTGCCATGCGGCCGAATTCGGCGCCGGCAACGGCGCAAGCGGCCGCTTTTCTGAGTTTCGCGATTCCGGCCAGACGCGAATTCCGGACGTCATCGCGAGCTGAAGCTGGAGCCTACGCCCATTTCCGAGTCCTGTCCCACACGCTTGGTTGAGATTCGATGCCGCACCGCAACTTCAACGATGTCATTCGGTCGTCATTTCGCCGCAGATAAGCTGATGCTGGTTGTCAGTTCGCAGAACTTCGCGGGCGCAACGCAGTAACTTCGTCTATAAGTGGCACTCAAGGCCCTTCCAACGGATCCTTTTCGGGGAGAAGACATGAGCATTTTCGGGAAAATCATGGGCGCGATCTTCGGCAGCCATCCGGCTTCAGCCGCGCCCGCAGGCAGTGCACCGTCGGGCAGCGCACCGTCGGGCAGCGCGCCCGCCGGCGCCGCGCCGGGCGGATCGGCGCCTGCTGCCGCGCCCGCGTCGACAGTGGACGTTGCTTCGATCGTCGATGCGGCGGTCGCCGCCCACAAGGGCGAGAAGCTCGAGTGGCGCACCTCGATCGTCGACCTGATGAAGGCGCTCGACATCGATTCCAGCCTCGCTGCGCGCAAGGATCTCGCCAAGGAGCTAGGCTACAGCGGCGACACCAACGATTCCGCGAGCATGAACGTCTGGCTGCACAAGCAGGTGATGTCCAAGCTCGCCGCCAATGGCGGCAAGCTGCCGCCGGAGATCAAGCACTGACCGATTGCTCGGTCGTAAGCCAGGGGCCCGCGATCTCGCGGGCCCCTTTTGCGTTCAGGCGACGAGGTCTGCCTCCTCCGGATGCCTGTCGAGATAGTCGACGACGAAGCCGCAGCCGGCGATCACCTTCTTGCCGTCACGGCGGATCAAGTCCAGCGCGCCCTTGACCAACTCGGATGCAATGCCGCGGCCGCGTAGCGCGCGCGGCGTCTCGGTATGGGTGATGATCACGGCCGACGGCGTCAGCCGGTAATTGGCGAAGGCGATTTCGTTGCCCGCATCGAGCTCGAAGCGACTCCTGTCCTTGTTGTCCCGTACCGCCATGCCAGATCCCTTCGAAGCGCTGCGTGTTCTCTGATCTAGGCGCCTGAACCGGCCCTTGCCAAGGTGCGACCAAGGGAGGTTGTCGCAGGGGAGATATCCGGAAAATGCGTGTCCCGCTCAGCCTTGATGCGCTGCTTGCGGCGCTCGCCTCGACCGCGCCGGTATCGGCTGCGGCCGAAGGCGGTCCGGCCTGGAGGCCTGCGTCGGGCTGGCCAGCACGCCGGACGCGCGCATCAAAGCCTGCTCGAACGTGATTGATACCAGGAGCGAAAGCGGGCAGAGGCTCGCCGGCGCCTATTGCAATCGCGGCCATGGGCTCACCGAGAAACGCGAACTCGACGCCGCATTGTCCGATCTCGATGAGTCGGTTCTGCTCGATCCCGGCTATGCCTGCGCCTGCAACAATCGCGGCCGCGTCTACAGCTTCAAGCGCGACTATGATCGTGCCATCGCCGACCACGACAAGGCGCTGCAATACGATCCCTCCGACGTGTTCTCCTGGAACAACCGCGGCCAGGCCAGGCTGCGCCTCGGCGACAGGCAGGGCGCGATTGCTGATTTCCGGAAGGCGCTGGAATTGCGTCCAGGGCTGCCGTCCGCCCATGATGCACTGCAGAAGCTCGGGGCGCTAACGCGTGAGCCATGATTGGCTCGTTGTTTCGCTTGCAAAAAACATTGGTCAGTCTTGCAATCGTGCACCCGGTTCCCCAGGTGTTGTTTCAGGACATACGCCCGAATGCGGCCGGCAGGGTCGCTAGACGTTCGGAGTATGATGATTGCCAGCCGCCGACGTATGCCTCTTTTGTAGGAGGGTACGATGTCGGACTTTAGTTTCTTCAATACTCATCGAACGTGGGAAGATTGGTGCGGGATGCTGCTCGGCGCGCTGATCGTCGCGTCGCCGTGGTTCCCCATCCAGGATCACGCGCCGGTCGTCGAATACCAGGTGATGGTCCTGAACACCGTCGCGATCGGCCTCGTCGTATTCGGCCTCAGCCAGCTCGAATATGTCGCGTTGCAGCGCTGGCAGGAGGTGGCGACGATCCTGGTCGGGCTCTGGCTCATCGTCTCGCCCTATGTGTTCGGTTATTCCGGCGAAGGTTTTCTCCGGATCTACCACACGACTCTGGGAGCGGTGGCGGTAATCCTCGGCGTGCTCCAGCTGTGGCAGGACTGGGATCTGAGTGACCAGGATATGCTGAAGCATGGGCAATAGGCGGTAGATTTGAGCAGGCCCGCCGCGCGCTCGGTGGGCCTGCGCTCGCCTAACTCTTCACCAAATCCGCATACTCAGGATGTTTTTCGATCCATGCCTTCACGAACGGACATTGCGGGATCAGCTTCAAGCCGGCCGCGCGGACCTGATCGAGCGCGCCTTGCACCAGCTTCGAGCCGACGCCCTTGCCGCCGAGCTCCTTCGGCACGTCGGTATGCTCGAAGGTGATGACGTTGCCGTCGAGCTTGTAGTGTTCGGTCGCGAGATGGCCCTCCGCCTCCAGCTCGAAGCGATGATCGGCCTTGTTATCGATGACGTCGCTCATGGTGTCTCCCGTCAGGTCTTCAACGAGTCCGTCAGCATCTTGCGGATCGACCAAGCCTCGCCGTCGGACGAGCCCTTGATGTCGTCGATCCGCCAGCTATTGGCCTCGCGCACGAAGTCATAACGCACGATCTGGTCGGCGGGTTTGCGGTCGTTGCGGTGGCCGTTGATGGTCACCGCGATCGTCGCCTTGTCGGCCTCCATCTTCTCCGCGTCAACCTTGAAGGATTTCACGTCCGGTTCCTGCGAGTTGGTGACGGGATCGAAATCGACCGGTCCGACATCGCCCTTCGGCGTATGCGCATCCGCCTTGGCCCACAGCGCGACCAGCGCCTTGGAGAGATATTTTGTCTTGGCCGCCTTGTTCTCGATGATGAAGGCGCCGCCGCCATCGCCTTTGCCCTTGGCTGCGCGGGTGTAGATGGCGGTCAGGATCGCGACGGGATCGCTGGAGACAGGCATCACGGCGAATGCCGGGGAGGCGGCGGCAAGCAGAGAGGCGGCGACGAAGGTCCGACGGGTGAACATGAAATGTCTCTGAGATAATGATGTGCGACCGCAGGGCCGGACCGGCCGGCGTCAGCGCGTATCTCTGTAGACCGATGGAGCGGCCGTTCGGTTCAATCGGTCGCTTTGGCGAGCCTGGAATCTTCAGATTGCGGCTGCGGGCGGAGGCAACCCTGGCAGATGACGAGGGAGCGGGTGACCCTGGCGTCCTGCTCGGCCTCGATGCCGTCCTGGGCCTGCCACCATTCCTTCGAATAGGGCTGAAGTCCGGCTTGCGACCTGTTGCGCTCGGAGCCAGCGTCGGCGCGCGTGGCACGCGGAGCCCCGGAACGTGGCTGGTTGGGATCCTCGCCGGCGCCATCCCAGGCATAGCGCGCAGGCTTGAAGGCGGGGTCTGCGGAGAGGTGCGCCTGAGGCGCCACGGCACATCCGGCGAGCGCCAGCGACAACAGGAGGAAGGCGGGCGCTTTGACCATGATGCGGCACTCTGTACGCGAGAACTGAGCGAAGTTGCGCCGATCATGTTTAAAATTCCCTGAACGGTTGCGGCTACGCCGGCGACAAACGCGAATGCGATATCTGGCCCTCCTGCTCACACTGCTCGCCGCCGCTGCGCGCGCCGATGATGCAAAACCGTTCAATCCGGCCGACTATCCGCCCGCCGTGCAGAAGGCGTTGCGCTACGCCAATGAGGAATGCGACAGCCAGGATGGCGGCCTGGTGACCTTCGCCCCGGACACCGTGCGCAAGATCGACCTGACCGGGGACGGCCGTGAGGATTACATCGTCGATTTCCGCGACACCAAATGCGGGGAGCGCGAGACCGCCTATTGCGGAACCGGCGGCTGCGTCATGAACGTCCTGGTGACTCTGCCCGATGGCAGCGTGCGCCCCGTGTTCGACGGCTATGTCCGCAGCTACAAGATTTTGCCGCCGCCGATGAAGCGTGGCGCGGCGCGCACCATTCGCTTCGATCTGCACGGCAGGTATTGCGGCGGTTTCGGTGCGCAGGCCTGCTGGAAGCAGAAGGCCATCACGGCGACGCCGTTTGCGTTCAAGCAGCCGCAATAGCCGGGCGTTACCGCTATTTTCCCCACCAGCTCTTCAATTGGGTTGCGGTGCCGTTGTAGTTTTCGCGGTCGCAACGACCGATGCCGTCGACGTCGTGCGGCTGAGGTCCGACCCCGCCGTCAGTGTACTGCCACATCGTCCACGTGCTCCAGCATGGCGGGACGACCGGCGTCGGCCCGTACTGCGCGAGCCAGAACCAGCAGTTCTTGAGAATGGGATCGACTGTCGTTCCCAGGGCACGCTTGATGGTATGACCGCTGTAGAAGCCCGGCCAGCGGCCGAGCTTGTCGTGGACGTGGGTGACGAACGCGCGGGCCTCCTCCAGCGTCATGCTGGTGCCGGTCGGATTGTCCTCGAAGTCGAGCACGACCACCGTGCTGGCGTCGGGTTCGACGACTTCGAGGAAATGCTCGGCCTGCGAGACGCCGTTGGCGCCGGTGCCGAAATGATACGCGCCGAACAGGAGTTGCGCTTCGAGGGCGGCATCCCTGTTCTTCTTGAAGGTCGGATCGGCATAGGCCTCGCCCTGTGTCGCCTTCTGGATCACGCCGATGATCCCGTCGGCCTGTGCCTTGTCGAAGCGAAGTCGCGTTCCGTTGTGATGCGACAGATCGATAACTGAGTTGCTGACTGGCAAATCATCCTCCTGTTGACGAAACAACGATGATTTGCGGCCACAGTCCGTGATTTGATCGTGACCGGATCGTGAACGGGACAAGCAGCCGGCATGACGACCTGCGCCGGGCCGCCTTGCGACGGTTGCTCGGATCGCGATAAATGGGCTGCAAGGAGCGGGCGGCTCGTGCGCCGTCCGCCGTCGAAGAGGAAGCCCGATGCAGCCCCTGCGCATGTCCCGCCGCGTCATGAATCTCGCTCACATGCTGACCCAGAATGCGCGGCGGCATGGGTCGCGTCCCGGCTTCGTCTGGGGGGACAAATCCTGGACCTGGCGCGAGATTGATGCGCAGGTGTCGGCGCTGGCCGCTGCACTCGCCGCGCGCGGCATCGCCAAGGGCGACCGCATCCTCGTCCATTCCAAGAACGGCGACGAGATGTTCTTCTCGATGTTCGCCGCGTTCCGGCTCGCTGCGGTCTGGGTGCCCACCAATTTCCGCCTGATGCCGGATGAGGTCACCTATCTCGCGCAGGCCTCCGGCGCGAAGGCGTTCCTGTGCCATGTCGATTTTCCCGAGCACGCTGCAGCCGTGAAGGGCGGTGCGCTGGAGTTCACCTGGAGCGTCGACGGCAAGGGCTCGTTCGGCGAGCGCTCGGTGGCGGAAGCCATCGCCTCGCAGGCTGGTGCAAGCGTTGCGAACGTCGCCGTCGAGCACGACGATCCCTGCTGGTTCTTCTTCACCTCCGGCACCACAGGCCGCTCCAAGGCCGCGGTGCTGACCCACGGCCAGATGGGTTTTGTCGTCACCAATCACCTCGCCGATCTCACCCCCGGCGTCACGGAAGCCGACGCATCGCTGGTGGTGGCGCCGCTGTCGCATGGCGCCGGCGTCCATCAGCTGGTGCAGACCGCGCGCGGCGTGCGCACCGTGCTGCTGCCGACGGAGAAATTCGACATCGACGAGGCGTTTCGCCTGATCGAGGCGCATCGGGTCAGCAATCTCTTCACGGTGCCGACGATCCTGAAGATGATGGTCGAGCATCCCGCCGCCAGCAAATACGATCATTCCTCGCTGCGTCACGTGATCTACGCCGGCGCGCCGATGTACCGCGAGGACCAGAAGGCCGCGCTGAAGAAGCTCGGCAAGGTCATCGTGCAGTATTTTGGCCTCGGCGAGGTCACCGGCAACATCACCGTGCTGCCGGCGGCGCTGCATGATCCCGAGGACGGGCCTTATGCGAAGATCGGCACCTGCGGCTTCGAGCGCACGGCCATGCAGGTCTCGATCCAGGACGACGAGGGCCGCGAGCTGGCCGCCAATCAGAGCGGCGAGATCTGCGTGATCGGGCCTGCCGTGCTTGCCGGCTACTACGACAACCCCGAGGCCAATGCGAAGGCGTTCCGCAACGGCTGGTTCCGCACCGGTGACCTCGGGCACATGGACGAGGAGGGGTTCGTCTACATCACGGGACGCGCCTCCGACATGTACATCTCCGGGGGCTCCAACATCTATCCGCGCGAGATCGAGGAGAAGATCTTGACGCATCCCGCGGTCGGCGAGGTCGCCGTGCTCGGCGTGCCCGATGCGACCTGGGGCGAGGTCGGCGTCGCCGTCTGCGTCGCGCGCGAAGGCGAGAAGCCGGTGAGCGAAGCGGAGATGGCTGCGTTCCTCCTGCCGAAGGTGCCGCGCTACAAGATGCCGAAGCGGTTCTTCTTCTGGGAAGCCTTGCCGAAGTCCGGCTATGGCAAGATCCCGAAGCGCATGGTGCGCGAAGAGCTCGAGGCGCGCGGGCTGCTCGATCTCGACAACAAGCAGGCGGGCTGAGCATACGCGATGCGAAGTATCAAGCAGCCGGGCGCGCCTGTCCCCGAACGCATCCAATGGGTCGAGGCGAGGGGGCGCGCGTTCTCGTTTAGGCTCGAAGCGGGCCTGCCGCTGCTCGAAGCCGCGCGGCGTGGTTTTGCGGCAGAGGGGTTTGCCAGTGGCGTGCTGAATTTTGGCGGCGCTGCGCTCGGACCATTCGCATATGTGATGCCGGCGCTGTCGAAGACAGGTGAGAACGCAGCGTTCTACAGTGACACTTTTCGCCCCAGCGGCGTGACGCGGACGAAACTCGCCAGCATGACGCTCGGTATGCGCGATGGCGCGCCGTTCTTTCATTGCCACGGGCTCTGGACGGAGGCGGACGGCAAGGCAAGCGGTGGGCACATGCTGCCGGACGAGACTGTTGTCGCCGAGCCGTTCGAGGTCGAGGCTTTCGGCATCGACGGTGCAATGTTCGCCGCGGAGCCCGATCCCGAGACCAACTTCAAGCTGTTCGGGCCGGTCGCGGCCGCGAGCACCGGCGCGCGCACGACGAGCAGCGCCTTCGCGCTGCGGCTGCGTCCCAACCAGGATTTTGCCGGCTGCCTCGAAGGTTTTTGCCGCGCGCACGGCATCGCCCGCGCGAAGATCCACGGCGGCGTCGGCTCGACCATCGGCGCGCGCTTCACCCATGGCGGGGGGACCGAGCCGTTCGCGACCGAACTCGCAATAACGGCCGGTGCGATCGCGCCTGGCCCTTCCGGCGGGCTGGAAGCCGCGCTCGATGTTGCACTGATCGACTACACCGGGGGCATCGCCGAAGGTTGCTTGGTCCGCGGCGATAATCCCGTGCTGATGACCATGGAGCTGGTGCTCGAGGTGTTGGGCTAGTATCGGCGAGCGATCATCAGTGAGCACGTAGCTTGGCGATGGCCAGGAACGTGGATTGACTTATCCCAGATAAGCCTGAGCTCGATCCTTGAAAGAGGTTGAGCAAGGGAGATTGACCCTGGTCGATGCTCTGGCTGTTTCTGACGTCATACATGGCGGAGAACCGGCTCAACAGTTTTTCAACCTTCGCCGGATCGGAAAGATCCTTGATCTTCATGAATTTGTCCACGACCTTGGCTTGCTGATCGATCTGCATCGAGGCCATCGAATCGGGCAAATCGAAAGCGGTCCTGAACACCTCCGAAAGAGCCTTGTCGGCAAGGATGTCGTATGCGGACGTGATTTCTCCCGCTCCCGCCTTTCGCTGGAAATAAAGCGCAAGGCGTACGCCGGGATTCGTATCCCCCTGCTGCTGCTCCAGGCTTTGCTGGAGATAGTTCGCCTGTGTTTCCCGGAATTGATCTCGCTTCTGAGGACCCATCATCGGGAGGCGCGCGACGTTACCCTTGCTGTCGAAGTTGAACGACGACACGATGTCGGCAAAGCGAGGATCGCTCTGCGTGTTCGCGAAGCTCTTTGGGTTACTCAGGTCCGAGGCGAAGATCTTCTTGAGAAATTCGTTGCTGACCTTCTTAGGGTCCAACCCCTTGGCCAAGAGAATGAAATCGACCATCGGCCTGTTTGCGAGAAGCTCGGAAACGCTGTCGATGCCTGCGATTGCCTCTTGATAAGCCGTCGCATCTTTCGTGGCTAATGCCTTAACTGCCTTCTGATCCTGAGGGCTTGCCTGTTTCAGCGCAGCAACGACGTATTCCCTCGCGATCTGGAGGACCTGAGCCGAGTCCTGAGCCACCAAGGGGGTTGTCAGATTGCCTTTTGCGTCGAAGTTGAAGGCGCGTGCGAGTTCTACGTATCGATTGTCCTTGAGGGTATAGACGTAGCTCTTGGGGTTGTTGAGGTCGCTTTCGAGGACTGCCGTGATTGTCGCCTTCGAGACCGTTCCGGGATCGAGGCCGACGGCGCCCAGCGCAAAATCATACACGCTAGGTGTCGATACGAACGCCTGGACTGAATTGATCTTGCTGAGGTCCTTTCTGAATTGCTTGATCGCCTGAGCTTCGTATATCGGACTTGCCGCCGCATAGACGGCGGCCTTGCTGTCGTCGAACTTCTTTTTCGTGAGCGTGATGTTTGCAGAAGTCTGCGCAGGTACACCCGACGGAAGTGACCCATCGGGCGAAAACTCGAACGCGCCGGCCAGGTCTACAAACCCGTTAATCGTCGTTATCTGGCCGCTGAGGCTGGAGATGCTCTTCGTAGATAATTCCAGGTGATATTTTTCGACCAGGATCTGGATGTTCAACTGGGTCACGTCGGCGCCCGGCTGCGATAGTTGCTTCGTGTAGTCGGATATCTTCAAATCGGCGGCGTTGGCATCTGCTTGGGCTTGAGCAAGATTGGCTTTGAGGCCGGTCAACTGAGAAGCGAAGGTGGTGTTGACGTAGCTATTTGGATCGGATGGATCGCTGCGCAGGACCTGGCTGATCGTGTCAGGCGGCCACTTGCTTTGATCGATCCCGTATGCCGAATAGACATAGTTGCGAAGACGGTCGTTGTTCAGGAGTTGGTCAGCGCTGCTGATCTTGCCGATTTCAGCGCTGTAGTACTTCGAGTCGGCGGCAAGCGCATCGACCTGGTTCTTCTTGGTCGTCGTGTACAGACCGATCATCTCGTCGGTCTGGTCCCCCGATTGCGCAACCGGCGTTGCACCGCCATTGAAGGAGAATGCCGCGGCAAACTCCCGGTAGCGCTTGTCTACCAGCTTGTTGACGAAGCTCTTTGGGTCGGAGAGGTCGCTCTCCAGCACCTTCTTCATGAAAGCCTTGGCGTAGGCCATGTCTTCCAGGCCATATGCCTTCATTGCATAATGATACAGGCGATAATCCTTCATAAGATCATCGACGGTCCGCACCTTGCCGATGTTGGCTTTGTAATAGGCGGATTCTCGCGCGACGTCGGGTTGCTGTTCAACCCGCGTCAGGGACTGCTTGAGATGGTGCGCAATGTAGTTGTAGCTGAAATACGTTGATACCATCGCGCACTCCTCGCGGCGTTAAGGTCCCGGTCGTCCGTCAATCATTGCCGGGTCGCGGGTGTGGGCTGGCCTCATGCCAGCAAATTGTCTCACAGCTAAGTTTTCCAAGGGCGGTTTCCGGCCCACAAGCTTAGGTTTTGGTTTGTGTCCAACCGACCCATGTCGGGTTTATTTCTATCTGTTTCTAAATGTTTCTCAGATGCGGCTTTCGCGAGGGTTGTGTTCTTGATATGTTCCGTTCGAGCGACTGGTCGGAATGGGGGGAAGCCGGGCATGAGCCGAAGAAGCAATCGCACAATCAATCTGCCGGCGCCGTATCTGAAACGGGTCTGGCTCGACCCGACGCAGGTTCACGATCGCGAGGCCTATCCGTTTTGCCTGCCCATCTTCCCGGATGATTTCGAGCTCAACTTCGACGCCGCCATCACGATCATCGTCGGGGAGAATGGCACCGGGAAGTCCACGATCCTCGAGGGTATTGCAGCGCTGGCCGGCTACGACGATGCCGGTGGAGGCAAGGGCTACATGCCCGTCGACCATTCCGAAGCGCGGGAGAAGATGGGCGGCCAGCTTTCCAGGGCCTTGCGCGCAAGCTGGCTGCCGAAGATCACCAACGGCTGGTTTTTTCGCGCCGAGAGTTTTTTCTCGGTGGCGCGATATCTCGACAAGGCCGCACGTGATGCCGGCCAGGCCGGCCCCGACTTCCTGTCGCATTCCCATGGCGAAGGTTTTCTGCGCTTCTTCGAAGAACGCTGCCAGCGCCAGGGTATCTTCATCTTCGATGAGCCGGAATCGGCGCTGTCGCCGGCGCGTCAGATCGAATTCCTGAAGCTCTTGCGACGCATGGACGATTCCCGCATCTGCCAGGTCATCATGGCGACCCATGCGCCGATGCTGATGGCCTATCCAAATGCGCAACTGCTTCGGCTCGGAAAATACGGCCTGGAGCCGACGACGGTGGAGCAGACCGATCACTACCGGGTGATGCGCGAATTCTGCGACGATCCACGCGGGTTCGTGGAGGCGACGCTGGCGGAGTAGTCGAGGCACGCACCCAGCGCTTGCTCCCTCCGTCGTCATTGCGAGCGCAGCGAAGCAATCCAGAATCTCTTCGCGGCGGCAGTCTGGATTGCTTCGCTGTGCTCGCAATGACGGTTTGGGCGACATGCTTCGTCTTCCGACTGGCGTTTGAACTCGCGGACACACTTTCTCGTTCTCGCGGCGTATTCCGCCCGAGCTTTGCGTCAGGTGCCGCCCTCGAAGATGCCGAGGGCGCAGGGAAGGCCGGGTGCCGGCTGGCACAAGCGGTCCACTGTGCGGAAATTGCGCTACGAAGTTTGCACAGCGGCATACAGGTGAAGCCAAACATCCGGCCTTCCCTGCGCAGTGGTTTGACGGCTTATGCCGAGCTCTCCCCGGGGAGCGATGCACTATTGCCCCCGTCGCCTTGCGGATGACTGATGTTGCGGACCCGGTCGGGCCGCCACATCACCGCTAGACTTGGCGCACAGACCCCGGGCGCCAGGACGGCACGGTTTTACCGTACGCAGGCTGCACCGGTCGTGTGCGCGCGGCGTTCGCTCACGGTTGCCCGCCCTGCAAATCACCTTCGCGCCGACGCTGCCTGCGTCCACCACGTCCCATCCCGCGTGTCGTGACGATCGCGATACGCCCCTCGGCCGGGCTGGGATGGCTTTCTATATGATAATCCGAAATACGGATAAAGAGAATTATTTCTGCGTGGGGTGGTTGACCCGCCCATTGGGTGTTTTGCCCGCCGGGCGGTGCAAGGGGTAGTGGGACGCGCGAGCGCGCGCCGCAGCGCCGCCACGAACAGGTCTCCCCTCGGCCGCAAAATGCGCTACCATGATCTCAGCGCGCCTCAAGTCGCGCAGGATCAACGAGACGCATGAGGAAACGAGATGAGGGTGACGATTGGACGGCGCACGGTCATGGGCGCGGTGCTGACTGCCGCGGGCGCGGTGGCCTTGACGGCGGCGTTTGGCCCGGCCTGGGCGCATGGGCCGACCCGGCAGAAGGTGCGCGAATCCATCGAGATCAACGCAGCCCCGGCCAAGGTGTGGGCCGCGATCGGCAATTTCCAGGACATGAGCTGGCTGCCGCCTGTTACCAAGACCGAGGGCGAAAAGGGCAATGAGATCGAAGCGACGCGGCGGCTGACCCTGACGGGAGGCGCCACCGTCGATGAGGAACTCTACAAGTTCGACGCTGCCGCGATGACCTATTCCTACCGGATCACCAAGGTGGACGTGAAGGTGCTGCCGGTCACCAATTATTCCTCGACGCTGACGGTGACGCCGAGCGCCGACGGCAAGAGCGCGACGCTGGAATGGGCCGGCGCGTTCTACCGTGGCTTCCCCAACAACGATCCGCCGCCGGAGCTGAGCGACGAGGCCGCGGTGAAGGCGGTGAAGGGGCTCTATCAGGCCGGCCTCGAAGCGCTGAAGAAGAAGATCGAGAGCGGAAGCTGACTGTGCGGGCGCGGGTCCTGGCGGCGCTCGCCGCCAGCCTTTGCGCTGCCGGTATTGGCAGCGCGTCCGCTGAAGAGGCATTCGTCACCAACCAGCTCAGTGACGATCTGATGGTCGTGGACCTCGCGACATCGCGCAGCGTCGCGACCATTCCGATCGGCGGCAAGCCGGCCGGCGTGGCCGTCAGCGCGGATGGGCGCTTTGCCTATGTGACCAGCCCCGACGCCAAGGCGGTGACCGTGGTCGACGCGGCAACGCGGCAGGTCTCGGGGCGGATCGAGGTGGGCGGCGGGCCGCTCGGCATTGCCGTGACGCCCGACGGCAAGACGCTCTACGTCGCGGATTGGTATGCCGCCGCGGTGCGGGTGATCGATACGGCCTCGCGCAGCGTCACGGCCAGCATCGCGGTCGGCGCTTCGCCGTCCGGCCTTGCGGTGACGCCTGACGGCAGGCTGCTGCTCTCGGCGGACCGCGACGACGACAGCGTCTCGGTGGTGAATACCGCGACGCGTGAGCGCAAAGCGACCATCAAGGTCGGCACCCGTCCGTTCGGCGTCACCATCGATGCCGAGGGAAAACGCGCCTACACCGCCAATGTCGGCTCCAACGACGTCTCGGTGATCGACATCGCCGCGAGCCAAGAGATCGGCCGCGTGCCGGTCGGGATGCGTCCCTATGCCGTGGCGCTGACGCAAGGGCGCGGCTTCGTCACCGACCAGTATGGCGGCACCGTCAGCGTGTTCGACCTGGCGACGCTGAAGCCGATCAAGCGGATCAATGTCGGCGACTATCCCGAAGGCATCAATGCGACCGCCGACGGCAAGCGCGTCATCGTCGCCTGCTGGGAGAGCAACACTCTGAGCATCATCGATGCCACTGAGCTGAAGGTGATCGGCGAGGTCAAGACCGGCGACGGCCCGCGGGCGTTCGGGGCGTTTCTCAGGCGGACGGAGTAGGGGGCGTGAAGCATCTGTAGCCTGCATGGAGCGAAGCGGAATGCGGGGACACTTTCCCGGATTGCGCTTCGCTCCATCCGGGCTACGGCGCTAAACCACTTTTAGATCCGGCAAACGCCTTCAACTTCAGGAAAAAGTCCTTCAGGATCGGGTTGCGATCCACATAGGTCACGTAGCGGATCGGATGCCGCCGGCGATCGATGCTCCACGTGATCTGATCCGTGAGAACCGGGGCCGGGATGATCACGCTCGGCGCCCAATCGGGATTGAGAAGCCAGCCGACCGGCGCCATGTCCCAGATCTCCTTGGCCCAGCCCAGATGATCAGACGAGTATTCCTTGAAGCGCATGGCGAGGAACGCGCCGATGCTGCCATGCGGTTCGACGTAGCGCTCGATCTCCGGCACCGTGCTGTGAAGGTGCGAGGTGACGCCCTTGCATGGCACGAGCACGAGCGGCACGCCGCTGTCCAACAGCACCTGCGCGCCGCCGACGTCCTGCTTGAGGTTGAACTCGATCGTGTGCGGCCATTCCAGCGCATGGCCGCCAAGCCAGACCACCACCACGCGGTCGATGATGTCGGGGGCCTTGAGCAGCGCCGAGGCGACATTGCTAATGGCGCCGATGGCAATGACGTAGAGCGGATTGTCCGGAGAGCCTGCGCGCGCCCGGGCCACGAGGTCGTTGACGGCGGGGGCGGCCTGCGCCGTCTTGCCGGGGCCGACATAGTCGGTGACGCCGCGATGAACCAGGCCTTCCGGCGCGACATTGAGGCGCTCGAGCAGGCGAAGGATTTCCTGGTAGCTCAGCTCCATGCCGTGGCCGGGACTTTTCGAGCGTGTGTTGAAGAACGGCGCGGCGTAGATCGCCTCGACGTCGAACCGGTCCTTCGACAGCAGCATCTGCACCAGCGCGAACTGATCGTCGATCTCGTTGTAGGTGTCGGTGTCGAGCACCACGCGCACCTTGCCCGCCGGCGGCTCCAGGAGTTTGAGGCGGGCTGCGTCCGTGAGTGTCATTGCCGTCTCCCTTGGCGGGGCGTGTCGATTGCGGATCAGGCTTTGAGCGGAATCCGGCAGACCACGTCCGCAATCTCCTCCATCTGCGCGAACATGTGGTCGGGCGCAAGCGCCTGTAGCGCCGCCGGCGCGGCATAGCCCCAACTGACCGCGCCGCAGGCGATGCCCACGGCCCGCGCGGCCTCGATGTCGCGGACCTCGTCGCCGATGGCGATGACCTTGCCCGGCTCCACGCCCGCGCGCCGGACGACGCGCCGGAATTTTGCGGGCTTGCCGAACAGCGATGCCGCGCAGTCGAAATGCGCAAACAGGGCGGCGGACTCGCCAAGCTTCTCGCGCGCATTGGATTCGCTGTCCGACGTCACCAGCGCGAGCTGCACGCCGTTATTGGCGAGCGTCTGCAGCATCGTCTCGACGCCCGCGAACAGGGGAATCTCCGCAGCCGCCTCCGCCTTCAGCCGCCGCGCATGTCGCGCGATCGCCGGCAGCTTCCACAGCGGGACCTCGAGCCGGGTGAGGATCTCACGGCTCGAAGCATGCCGTAGCGCTTCGATTTCGTCATCCGCGACGCGACGAAAATTGAAGCGGTCGGCGACATCGTTGATGGTCCGCAGGAACCATGGAAAGCTGTCGGCCAGCGTGCCGTCGAGATCGAAGATGGCGAGGGAGTAGGGCATGGAGGAGGGTTTTGGAGTTCGCTGAAAAACGAGACGTGGCGTGCTATTATTTCAGGACAATTCAAGGACAGTCATGCGACACGAGCACATTGAAATCAACCCTGCGATCATGGAGCAAGCCCGTCATCCGTGGGACGCGCGTGCCGGTCGAACTGGTGTTGCACGAACTGGAGGCTGGCATGGCCACCGAGGCCATCATAGCGGAGCACCCGCGGCTTACGCCGGATGATGTTCGGGCGGCCCAGGCCTTCGCGACCGATCATTGGGCCGCGGAAGACATCTTTTGTCGCTGAATCGTGCTCTGGCTCGCGGACGAATGCGTCACCGCAATTTGCGCACGTGAACATTGATGTCGAGATCGATGTTGCTGACGCAGGTTTGAGTAGTCCGGTGAGAGCCGCCCTCGTGCCAGGGACCATCGCGTGTGCGGGCGTTGGTGATATTGGCGAGCTTCAGGCATCGCCATTGCGGCAGCGGTCCGCTGCTCTCGCCGGCGAACTGCCAAGCCAGTACGGCTTCCTCACCGATCTTGTTGGTACCGATGATATGCGGACAAAGTTCGCGATAGCGCCCCTCGTAGATGCAGGTCATCTGCTGCTCGGCGAGGATTGCCTTGCGGAAGAGCATGTAGGTGCGGCTGGGCATCGCGGACACTTACAGCCTTTCCCCGATGATCCCGCGGACGAGGCGGAGTGAATTCTACTCCGCCGCCTCGCTCGTGCTCCGCCGCTTCGGCTTCCTTGCCTTCTTCAGCACCGGGTCCAGAAACTTGCCCGTGTAGCTCCGCGGCGCTTTCGCGATATCCTCCGGCGGGCCCCAGGCGACGATCTCGCCGCCGCCGTCGCCGCCTTCGGGGCCGAGGTCGATGACCCAGTCTGCGGTCTTGATGACTTCGAGATTGTGCTCGATGACGACGACCGTGTTGCCCTGCGCGACCAGCTCGTGCAGCACTTCCAGCAGCTTCTTGACGTCGTGGAAATGAAGACCGGTGGTCGGCTCGTCCAGGATGTAGAGCGTGCGGCCGGTGGCGCGCTTGGACAGCTCCTTGGCGAGCTTGACGCGCTGGGCTTCGCCGCCCGACAGGGTCGTGGCCTGCTGGCCGACATGGATGTAGTCGAGGCCGACGCGGTGCAGGGTCTGGAACGTCTCGCGCACGCGCGGCACCGCCTTGAAGAAGTCGGCGGCTTCCTCGACGGTCATGTCGAGCACGTCGGCGATGCTCTTGCCCTTGAACAGGACCTCCAGCGTCTCGCGGTTGTAACGCTTGCCCTTGCAGACGTCGCAGGTGACGTAGACGTCGGGCAGGAAGTGCATCTCGATCTTGATGACGCCGTCGCCCTGGCAGGCCTCGCAGCGGCCGCCCTTGACGTTGAAGGAGAAGCGGCCGGGCTCGTAGCCGCGCGCCTTGGCTTCGGGCAGGCCGGCGAACCATTCGCGGATCGGCGTGAAGGCGCCGGTGTAGGTCGCGGGATTCGAGCGCGGGGTGCGGCCGATCGGCGACTGGTCGATGTCGATGATCTTGTCGATGTGCTCGAGACCCTCGATGCGATCGTGGGGTGCGGCGCCTTCGCTGGCGTTGTTCAGCTTGCGGGCGATGGCCTTGTAGAGCGTGTCGATCAGCAGCGTCGACTTGCCGCCGCCGGAGACGCCGGTGACGGCCGTGAACAGGCCGAGCGGAATTTCGGCCGTGACGTTCTTGAGGTTGTTGCCGCGCGCGTTGACCACCTTGATGGTGCGGCGATGGTTCGGCGGGCGCCGCTCCGGCACCTCGACCTCGAGCTCGCCGGTCAGATATTTGCCGGTGAGCGATTTCGGGTTGCGCATGATCTCGGCGGGCGTGCCTTCGGCGACGATGTTGCCGCCATGCATGCCGGCGCCGGGGCCGATGTCGAGGACGTAATCGGCAAGCAGGATCGCGTCCTCGTCATGCTCGACCACGATCACGGTGTTGCCGAGGTCGCGCAGGCGCTTGAGGGTGTCGAGCAGGCGCGCGTTGTCGCGCTGGTGCAGGCCGATCGAGGGCTCGTCCAGCACGTAGAGCACGCCCGTCAGCCCCGAGCCGATCTGCGAGGCGAGGCGGATGCGCTGGCTCTCGCCGCCGGACAGCGTGCCGGACGAGCGGGACAGGGTGAGGTAATTGAGGCCGACGTCGAGCAGGAAGGTGAGGCGCTCGCGGATCTCCTTGAGGATGCGGCCGGCGATCTCGTTCTGCTGCGTGTTCAGCGCCTCGGGCACGGTCTCGAACCATTCGCCGGCCTTCCTGACCGACAGCTCCGAGATCTCGCCGATATGCTTGCCGCCGATCTTGACGCAGAGCGCCTCGGGCTTCAGCCGGAAACCCTTGCAGCCCTCGCACGGGACGTCGTGGAAATATTTCGCGAGCTCCTCGCGCGCCCACTCGCTCTCGGTCTCGCGATAGCGGCGGTTGATGTTGGTGATGACGCCCTCGAACGGCTTCTTGGTGTCGTAGGAGCGGACGCCGTCTTCGTAGGAGAACTTGATTTCATCCTCGCCCGAGCCATGGAGGATCGCATTCTGCGTCTTCTTCGGCAGATCCTTCCATTTGGTGGTCAGCGTGAACTTGTAGTGCTTGCCGAGCGCCGTCAGCGTCTGGACGTAGTAGGGCGATGACGACTTGGCCCAGGGCGCGATCGCGCCCTTGCCGATGGCGAGCTCCTTGTCGGGGATGACGAGATCCTCGTCGACATGCTGCTCGACGCCGAGGCCGCCGCAGGCCGGGCAGGCGCCGTAGGGATTGTTGAACGAGAACAGGCGCGGCTCGATCTCCGGAATCGTGAAGCCGGAGACGGGGCAAGCGAATTTTTCCGAGAACAGGATGCGCTCAGGCCCGCTCTTGTCGTGAATTTTTGCGGTCTTCTTCTTCTCCTCGACGGGCGCCGCCGCTGCAGGCGCATCGGCGAACTCGACGACGGCGAGGCCCTCCGCGAGCTTCAGCGCGGTCTCAAAGCTTTCGGCGAGGCGCTGGCCGATGTCGGCGCGCACCACGATGCGGTCGACCACGACGTCGATGTCGTGCGGAAATTTCTTGTCGAGCGTCGGCGCTTCCGCGAGCTCATGGAAGGTGCCGTCGATCTTGACGCGCTGAAAGCCCTTCTTGAGCCATTCGGCGAGCTCCTTGCGGTACTCGCCCTTGCGGCCGCGCACGACGGGGGCGAGCAGATAGAGGCGGGTGCCCTCGGGCAGCGCCAGCACGCGGTCGACCATCTGCGAGACGGTCTGGCTCTCGATCGGCAGACCCGTGGCGGGCGAATAGGGCACGCCGACGCGCGCCCAGAGCAGGCGCATGTAGTCGTAGATCTCGGTGACGGTGCCGACGGTCGAGCGCGGGTTCTTCGAGGTCGTCTTCTGCTCGATCGAGATCGCCGGCGACAGGCCGTCGATCTGGTCGACATCAGGCTTCTGCATCATCTCCAGGAACTGGCGCGCATAGGCCGACAGCGATTCGACGTAGCGGCGCTGGCCCTCGGCATAGATGGTGTCGAAGGCGAGCGAGGATTTGCCGGAGCCTGACAGCCCGGTGAACACCACCAGCTTGTCGCGGGGAATCTCGACGTCGACATTCTTGAGGTTGTGCTCGCGCGCGCCACGGATCGTAATTGCGCGCAGGCTGGATCCCGCGTTCTGCTGTTGGCGCTTCGCCTTGATCACTTCATCCATCCGAGTTGCCCTCAAGGAATCCCAAAGGTGCGCGATCGCGCCAACAAAAAAGGCGCGCGTCGCCCGGAACCGGGATCGGCGCCGATGGGTATGCCAGCGAACGTAGGAAGAACGGGGACGGATTTCCAGTGGCGTGTGCGAATCGTCAACGGATTGTTGGCGCGCTGGCGGCATCTGGCAGGAGCAGGGCGCCCGGAGCATGCGAAGGGCCGGCGCGAGGCCAGCCCTTCGTTCGCGTTTGAATGCGGATTTGGGGCAATCCGCACAGGATCAGGACTTGGAGGTTCCTGAGGGAAGCTTTGTCTCAGTATTTGGCGACGACCGGGCCGCCCCAGCGGTAATTGATGCGGATCAGGCCCATGTCGATATCCTGGCCGATCCGGTCGGTGCGCGGGGCGAAGCCGCCGACGAGAGTTGCGAAGTCAGCGCTGTGATGGCCGAGGAACACGTGATTGTACTCGCCGCCGACCGACCAGTTCTCGGCAAAGCCCCATTCAACGCCGATGCCGATCGTGTAGCCCCAGCGGGTCTGGTTGACGCTGTTGAACGTCGCCGCCGCTGGCGCGCCCGGAAAGAAGGTGTCGTATTTGTCGTGGGCCACGGCTGCGCCGGCCTTGCCGTAGAGCAGCAGATTGTTCACAGCGTAGCCGAGCTGGCCGGTGAACAGACCGAAGCTGTCGATCTTGGTCTGGTTCGTGATCGGCGCCAACGCCACGCTGACATTGCTGCCCTTGAAGTCGGCCCAGTTGCCCTGGCCCTCGATGCCGAACACCCAGCGCGATTTCTGCCAGCGATAGCCGAGCTGTCCGCCGACCGTGCCACCGCCCGCATTGTGACAGCCTTCGCCAACGGCCGGATCGACAGCGATGCCGAGCGCGCGAGTCACGCCCCAGCAGGCATGGGCCAAGCCGCCGCCGCCATTGATGCCGGCATAGATGCCGCTCCAGTCATAAACGGGAACGGCGGCCGCCGGCGCCTTGTAAATCGGTAGATCGGCGGCGGTAGCCGGCGCGACCGCGCCGAGTGCGAACAGGCTGACCGCAGCCAGCATCCACGTCTTCATGTCACGTCCCCAACTCGCCAAAGCCATTCGCGGGCGCCGTGCGCGCGCCTCACGACTCCAAGACGGTTGGGTGCACCCTCGCGCGAAAACAAAAAGGCCGGCGCAAGGCCGGCCTTTCGTGACGCGATGGCGTTGGAGACGAAGATCAGTATTTGGCGATGAGGGGGCCGGCGAACCTGTAACTGACGCGGGCCGTTGCGATGTCAACGTCCTGGCGGATCCGATCGGCGCGCGAGAACGTGCCGTTGTTGAACGTAAATCGGTTGTCGCGCGATCCCATGAAGCCGTGCACATAATCGACGCCGACCACGATGTTGGGCGTTACGCCGAAATCGAGGCCAGCACCAACCGCTCCGCCCCAGCGCGTTTCATTCGCCCTGTCGAACACGAAGCCGGTGGCGGTGGTGAAGCCCTCGTATTTGTCGCTCACAACCATCGCACCACCCTTCGCGTAGAACAGCACATTGCTCCAGGCGTAGCCGACCTGGCCGGTCACGAGGCCGAAGGCGTTGATCTTCGAGCGGTCTGAGCCGACGCCGCCGGCAGCCAGGCTCGGTCCATTGGAGCCGCTAAGGTGAGCCCAGTCGCCCTGGCCTTCCACGCCGAACACCCACGACGCGCTTTGCCAGCGAAAGCCGGCCTGGCCGCCGGCCACGCCGCCGGTCGCGGTGTGGCAGCCCTCCGATGCGGGGGGAGTGACCGGTGCACCGAGGATGTTGGTGACGATGTCCCAGCAATTATGGCTCCAGCCGCCACCACCGTTGGCGCCGATGTAGAAGCCGCTCCAATCGTAGACCGCGCCGATCATCGGGGCAGGAGCTTTGGTGTAGGGCCTCGCCGCCAGATCGGCCGCCGAAACGGACGTGGTCATCGCGACTATGCCGGCAGCGGCAAGCATAAACTTGTTCAAGACGGACCCCCCCAAGGCCAAAGTTGTTGCGATCTTCGATACAACCTTTGAGGTGCGACAGTCTGTCACCGGAGGGTCACAGCGCGCCGAAAAATGGAACTTGTCCGCAAGCGCTCGCGCCGTACGCGCGAAAACAAAAAGGCCGGCGCAAGGCCGGCCTTTCGTAACGCGATGGCGTTGGAGACGATGCTTAGTACTTCGCCACGACCGGGCCGCCGAAGGTGTAGTTCAGGCGAACGGTGCCCATGTCGACGTCCTGCTTGATACGGTCGATGCGGTCGTTGATGCCGAGAATCGTGAACGAGTTGTTGCGCTTGCCCATGAACAGATGGTCGTATTCGATCGCAACGGACCAGTTCGGCGCGAAGCCGAATTCGAGGCCGGTGCCGACCGCGCCGCCCCAGCGCGTCTCGCTTGCGCTGTCGAGGACCAAGCCGAACGCCGTGCCGTTGTACTTGGCATGCGTGACCGCCGCGCCACCCTTCACGTACCAGAGCACATTGTTCCAGGCATAGCCGACCTGGCCGGTGAACAGGCCAATCGCGTCGATCTTGGTCTCGTTGACCAGCGGAGCAAGCGCCACGCTCGTATTCGAGCCCTTCAGATTGGCCCAGTCGCCCTGGGCTTCAAGGCCGAACACCCAGTTGGCCGACTGCCAGCGATAACCGACCTGGCCACCGACGACGCCGCCTGTCGCATTGTGACAGCCTTCAGCCGTGTCCGGACCCGCAACGCCGAAGATGTTGTTGACATCCCAGCAGTTGCGGCTCGAAGCGCCGCCGCCGTTGATGCCGAGGTAGAAGCCGGACCAGTTGTAGATCGAGGCCACAGCAATGGGCGCCTTGGTGTAGGGGCGGGCCGCCAAATCGGCCGCCGAGGCGGGAGCCAACGCGCTGAGTGCGAACAGACTGGCCGAGGCCAGCAAAACCTTCTTCATTTCAATTCCCCAGTTTCGTTTCTCTTTGTCGGCGAAAAATAGCCGCCCCAATGACCCAACCGATGTCATTGCTCTACACCATTGAAGCCGAAGGTTGTGTCACTGGGATGCCACAGCTCTCCCCGAAAACGTTGTGAATCGGTGGGCCTGGATCTGGACGCGCGAAAACAAAAAGGCCGGCGCAAGGCCGGCCTTTCGTAACGCGATGGCGTTGGAGGCGAAGCTCAGTACTTCGCGACCACCGGGGCCCCGAAGTGATAGTTCACGCCGACCTGCACGGTGTGGAAGTTGAGCGTGCCGGTGGGCAGGGCGCCCGAGAAGTAGGTCTCGCCGCCGAGGCTGCGATAGAGGTACTCGCCCTTGACCGACCACTGCGGAGCGAAGAACGCTTCGACGCCCGCACCGACGGTCCAGCCGGAGTGCCACTTGCTGTCCGACGCGGTCAAGCCGAGAGCGGAGAGGGTGATCTTGTTGTCGATCCAGGCGTAGCCGCCGGTGCCGTAGAACAGGACCTGATTGACGGCGTAGCCGATACGGCCGCGCACGGTGCCCATGGCATCGGTCTTCGAGCTCGCCGTTGCGGTCACAACGCCGAATCCGGGAACGACAGTGGCGCCGGTCGCCGAAGCGCTGACGTCAGCCCAGGAACCATCAGCCTCGACGCCGAACACGACGTTGCCGGTCTGCCAGTTGTAGCCGGCGGTGCCGCCGACGAAGCCACCCTTCATCTTCGGGTCGCCGGAACCGTTTTCCCAGGCGCCGCCACCGACGATACCGAGGTAGAAGCCGGTCCAGTTGTAGACCGAGGCCACCGCCACCGGAGCCTTGGTGTAGGGGCGCGCCGCGAGATCAGCGGCCGAAGCCGGAGCAGCGAGAGCGAACAAACAGGCCGAAGCCAACAAAACCTTCTTCATTTTCAAACCTAATCCCAGTCCCGGTTTCTGTTTTTGCCTTCCGTGCGTTCGGAAGGACATCGGACGCCGTGGTCCAACTGATGTCGTGCTTACACCAGCAAAGCCGCAAGTTGTGTCTCCCAAAAGCCACAATAGTCGCAAAACGTAGCGGTGACTGACCTATAATTCCCGTTGCCCACGCAAAAAGGCCGGCGCGAGGCCGGCCTTTGATTTCCAAGCGATCTCAGAGAGATATCAGTATCTTGCGATCAGCGGGCCGCCCCAGCGATAGTTCACGCGGACGAGGCCGATATCGACGTCCTGGCTGATGCGATCGGAGCGTGTGGAAACGCCGAGCGGGGCGATCCCGAAATTGCCGGATCCGGTGAAGCCGACGGTGCGGCTGCCCATGAAGATGTGGTCGTACTCGAAGCCCACGGTCCAGTTCGGCGCGAATCCGAACTCGACGCCCACACCCACGGTGCCGCCCCAACGGGTCTCGTTGGCCCGGTCGACTTCGAGGCCGCTGGCGAGGTCGAAGCTGCGGTAGCGATCGCTGACGACGGCGCCGCCGCCCTTCACGTAGAGCAGGACGTTGTTCCAGGCGTAGCCGACCTGACCGGTGATCAGGCCGAAGGCGTTGATCTTCGAACGATCGCGCAGGCCGGTGATCGCACTGATGTTGTCACCCGAGAAATCGGCCCAGTTGCCCTGGCCTTCGAAGCCGAACACCCAGTTGGCTGACTGCCAGCGGTAGCCGACCTGGCCACCGACCGTGCCGCCGGTCGCGTTGTGGCAGCCTTCGCCAAAGAAAACGCCGCCGCCGAAATCTGCGTCCCAGCACTTATGGCTGGTGCCGCCGCCGCCGTTGATGCCGATGTAGAAGCCGCTCCAGTCGTAGATGGTCGCGATCATCGGTGCCGGGGCCTTGGTGTAGGCAGCGAGATCTGCCGCGCTTGCGGGAGCCGACAGCCCCAACGCGATTACACCAATAGTACCAATCAAAATCTTATTCATTGCAGTCTCCCCAGTTTCGATCCGCTTTCGAAGTCCCCGAAGCGGTTGATCAGGCGCGACGCTCATAAGAATCTAATTCCGAGCCAAGCGTAGCTTAGGCGGGAGGCGGAGTCCGTCTCCGGAATGCAACAGTCGGGCGGCATTTGAACTGCTTCTAACTTGATGAATGTTAAGCTGTTTCGCCGTCCTCAGGAATTCGGGGAAATTCCATTTGGCGCAGGCCGTCTTTGTGCGGCGCGGTGTCGTCTTGCCAACGCAACAACGTGAGGGGTGTCATAAGAACAAATCTGGAACGAACCCGCCAGGGGTGCTATATATGGGGATAAGTGGAGGGGTGACGGGCCGATCCGTCCGCGCAAGCGTATAGGGTCGCGTCAACAGGTTGCAGAGGACGCGGGCGCGTCCCGGGCCTTCTAAAATTCAGTGGCATTCGGAGTGGAGAGCGGCGATGGCGGGAAGCGTCAACAAGGTCATTCTGGTTGGAAATCTCGGCAAGGATCCCGAAATCCGCCGCACCCAGGACGGGCGGCCGATCGCGAATTTGAGCATCGCCACCTCGGAGACCTGGCGCGACAAGAACAGCGGCGAGCGCAAGGAAAAGACCGAGTGGCATCGCGTCGTGATCTTCAATGAAGGGCTCTGCAAGGTCGCCGAGCAGTACCTGAAGAAGGGCGCGAAGGTTTACATCGAGGGTGCGCTCCAGACCCGCAAATGGACCGACCAGAGCGGCGCCGAGAAGTACTCCACCGAGGTCGTGCTCCAGGGCTTCAACTCGACCCTGACGATGCTCGACGGCCGCGGCGGCGGCGGTGGAGGCGGCAGCTTCGGCGACGAGCCGGGCGGCGATTTCGGCTCCTCCGGTCCCGTCAGCAGCGCACCGCGCCGCGCTGTGGCCGCCGGCGGCGGCGGTGGCCGCAACAGCGACATGGACGACGACATTCCGTTCTAGAGTTGTGTTTTTCCGAAATGTAAACAAAGATATGGAATCGGCAGGTCGTGCAAGGACTTAATGCCGATTCCGCTTTGTTCTTTTTGTAACTTCGATAGAAAATCCAACACGGTTTCCTAGTTTTGCAAACCTGAGGATGATTTCTGGCGCGATTTCAGCCGCTTAGTAAATTAGCGCGCGGGCCAATTTTGTAACTCCTGTCACTCGGATTTAAGAACCATCTTACGGCCTCGAATTTGGGGGCTGCATGTTGGACCTCGGCAGGAACGGACCCTTCACGACCAAGACCGTGCGCTTTGAGTCGGGCGAACGCTTCGTCATGGCGGTGGACAGCGACGGCGTGCCGGTCGATTGGCCGGTCGTCTACGCGTCGGTGTCGCTGCGCGGCCGCGGCCTGATGCTCTCGACGATGCGCAAGGAGATGGACGCGATCTGTCTGCTCCTCAACTGGTGTGCGGTCCGACGCATCTCGCTGGAACAGCGGATCGAGTCGTTGAACCTGTTCTCACTTCCCGAGATCGAGGCGTTGCGCATCGCCTTCCGGGCCGACCTCCGCACCGCCCGCAAGCGGGCGAACGGAGACAAAACCAAAGACCTTCCCGAGATTGTGGGCAACGGACATTGGCGCAACCGGCTCCAGGCCTGCGCGGACTACCTGGTGTGGCGCGTCAACGACGTCATCCTGCGGCTCGACATCAGGGATCCGCGGCGGTTCGAAGCGCGCTTGATGGTGGACAAGCTGCACGAATGGATCGTCGGCGACATCCCAATCTACGAAAACGACCTGCTCGAGGGTTTGAACGAGGAGCAGCGCGAAATCCTGGTGCGCGCGATCACCGTCGGCGACCCCAGCAATCCGTTCAAACCGCGCAACCAGGTGCGGAACGAGGCCCTCTGGCTGTTGTACATCGACGGCGGACTGCGACGGTCCGAGCCGCTTGTCATCAAGACGCGCGACGTTCGCCTGGGCGGCAACGACCCGGGGTTGACCGTCCACCGCAACGCCGACGATCCGAAGGACACACGCGCCCAGCAACCGGTGACGAAAACCAAAGCGCACCCGGTCGAGTTCACGGACCGGCTGCACGACGCCCTGGACGCCTACATCGTTGGCGATCGGCGGACCTATGAGAACGCGAAGACCTCGCCCTTTCTGTTCCTCTCGCAGCAGGGCAAGCCACTGTCCATCGGCGCGGTCGACGCCATGTGCCTTGAACTGAGGAAGGTGCCTGGACTCCCGGCGGATTTCTCGACGCACGTCAACCGCCGGACCTGGAACGACAAGCTCGGAGAGGCGGCGGAAGAGATCAAGATCGCTCCGGAGGTCGAGAAGCAGGTTCGCAATCACGCGATGGGCTGGACGCGTCAATCCGATCAGGGTGCGCGCTACGGCCGCCGGCATATCCGCAAGCGGGCTGCGATGATCCTCGGCGTGATGCAGGACAAGCTCACCAAAGGAGAAGCCGAGTGACCGCAGTCCATCATTCCGCGGTCTCGCTCGGCGACTTTCCGGGCCAAGGTACGATCCATGACCGAGCCAAGCTACCGGTCGATGCGTCCGGATGGGTCTGGAGTCTCAACCATCCGGTTTCCTCGGCCCGTCTGGACTTCCGGAAGCTCGGCATCAAGTCCCCGGGTCTGCTGGTGGCCGTCGTCAAGTACATCGCTGACCTCGTCGCCACGACGTCGGTCGACAGCGTCCGGAACACATTCGAAACGCTGCGCTTCCTGCAACAGTCGGAGCACTTCCGGGATTGCGACGCCGGTGGCGGCTCACTTGATTTGCGATTGATTTCTGAGCTGCGGCTCGTGAATAACTTCGCTGCGTGGCGCCTTCACTACATCCGCGTCTGGTATCGGTGGTGCGCGAAAAGGGACTTCCCGCAGTTCTCCAACGAGATTGCCGGGGAGATGGACGAGGTTAAGATCCCCGGCAACCCCAAGGGCGTCGCCGTCCGTACTCGCGATCCGGAGCAAGGGGCGCTCGACGAACTCGAGACCATCGCACTCGTCACCAAGCTCAAGGAGCTCGGGCCCGTCGTGCTATCGGCGTTCGAGAGGGCATTGGTGTGGCTGCCGCTCACCTTCGGATCCAATCCCCTTGCCTTCGCGCTGCTGCGCGAGCAGGACTTCCAATCGATCAAAGAGACCGGAGCTGACCGGATCCACCACTTGCTGAGGATTCCGCGCATCAAGAAGCGCAACCCGTTCTTTCGAGCGGCCTTCCATACCAAGCGGCCTGATCACGTGATCGGAGGGCACATCGCGGCGCTGATCAAGGAAAACGTCGAGTTTCGCCGCGAGAACGGTTGGCCGGAAGGCTGTGCTTTTCCGCTGTTCAGGCGAGCCGAGCCCCAGCCCGCACTGATCAACGGCCCGATGCATGAGTTTGCCATGCATCGCAGCCCTGAAGATATTACCGACACTTTGAAGGCGGCGGTCGCCAAACTTGGGGTCATCTCGCACCGGACGGGAAAGCCCATCAACGTGAACACGATGCGCTTCAGGCGCACGTTTGCGACCCGGGCCGTAGAAGAGAATGTCTCGCCGGCCGAGCTCGCGGCGATGATAGACCACACCGATTTGCAGAATGTGCAGGTCTACTTCGAGACTAGGTCCAGCATCGTCGATCGTCTCGACGCCGCCATGGCGGTCAAGCTGGGGCCGCTCGCCGACGCCTTCATGGGGAAGATCGTGGCGACCGAAGCCGAGGCGGAAAACGGGAGCGACCCGAGCAAGCGCATTCCGTGGTTTCGACGCGTCGCGGGGCGTCTGCCTGAGCGTGCGGGCAATCTCGGCACCTGTGCGTCAGGCCCGTGCAGTCAATTCGCGCCGATCAGCTGCTATACCTGCCGCAAGTTTCAGCCATGGAAGGACGGTCCGCATCGCGAGATCCTGCAATGGCTGTGTGACGAGCGGGAACGGAAGAAGACCGAGGGTTTGGATCAGCAGATCGTCGGCGTTCACGATGCGACGATCCTTGCAATCGGCGAGGTGGTGGCCGCGTGCGAGGCAGGAGGCCGGTGATGAACATCATCGCATTTCCCGACCGTCTGGCGCTCGGCGCCCGTGAAAATCTAGCCAATCTGGTCGAGCGAGCCCGGGACATGCAGGTGTTCGGCCCGACGGTCGACTTCGACAACGCAGTGTGGGACCTCACGCATTGCCTCGACCGTAAACCCGGCCAGGCACGCAAGACCGCTGTGCTCTACTTCACCGTCCGTCAGGAAAAGCCCTCGCGAAAGATGGAGGGGCGGACGGAAATGCGCGATTCGTTCGCCCAGTTTGTCAAGGCGATGATCGTTATGAGGCACTTCGCCAGAGGGTCGCTGGCGCTTCATAAGCGCGCAGTCATGGTCGCGCGCGTTCTGTACGAAACGCTGGCTTATTGCGGCCACGATATCGTGGAGGCGCGTCCGGCTGATTTTCTTTCGGCCGCCGCCACCATAGCCAAGGTATACAATGGACACAGCGCGTACGTCTGTGGCGAGGAACTGGAGCGCATCGCGGCATTCATCGACAAGCACCAGATCTGCAAGTCGCCGATCAGGTTTTCCAACCCGATCGAACGGACTGACGGCTACTCTTGGCGTCTGATTGACGACCAGTCGCGCGAGGCGCGCTCCAAAAAGCTTCCGACCGAAGAATACATCGCCGCCGTCGTCGAAGCGAGTATCCAGGTCCGCAACGGAGGAACCGATCCAGATTTGGCTCGAATGGCCGTCCTGGAATGCCTAGTCAGTGCGCCCTGGAGGATCAATGAGCTGCTTGGCGTGCGCGCCGACTGCGAGCGCTGGGACGAGCGTCCAGACGGATCGGTCAAATTCGGAATAGCTCATGAAGGCTCTAAGGACGCCCCCGATGCCGTCAAATTTGTGCCGACGGACATGAAGCCGATTGCCGAACGCGCGGTGAAGGACCTGATCCGGCTGACTGAGCCGTCCCGCGAGATCGCACGCTGGATGGAAGAGCATCCCGGCCGTGCTTGGCTCGCAGAGAGATGGCGCTTGCGCGACCGGACGACGCCGATGACAGCGACGGAGGTGGCTGCGGCCATGGGATTTGCGAACCACAGTGTCGCAACGCTTTGGATGCAGGTGCACGGCCATGCCGCCCGTCGGGAGAAACATCGATCCCTGTACGATCAGGGGCAACTCGAGGACTCGATCCTATCGGACATCGCAGAAGTGATGAAGGAGGTTCCGGAAGGCCGAAAGCTTTCGGAATATCTATTTCTCTTCCCACACAACTATTTTCATCAAAGCAGGGCTGCGGTCCCCTCGATTCCGACGTTCCTGTCGCAGGCTCAGATGCGGGCCTTCCTTGTTGGGGGAGACTGCAAATCGATTTTCGAACGCTTGAAGATTCTCGATTTGAGCGGCAAGCCGTTTAAGGTGCCTTCGCACGGGTTCAGGCATTACCTCAACAACATGGCCAACGAGGGTCTCCTCTCCGATCTCGACATCGCCCGCTGGTCGGGGCGGAAGGATGTCTCCCAGAACGCGGCATACGACCACACAGGCGGGGCGCCGCTCGGCCGCGTCATGCGGAAGCTGGCGAAGACGAAGGCCATGCAAGGGTCGATCGTGGCCACCGTCAAGAAGCTGCGGCTGCGGGAGGACTTCCTGAAAGCGCGGTTCGCGACCGCCCACACCACCGATATTGGCATGTGTGTTTCGGATTGGAGCCTGGCTCCCTGCGCCTCCCACGGGGCCTGCGCGGCCGGCTGCGGCGACCACATGTTGATCAAGGGCAACCAAAAGCACCTACAGCGGACAGAGCAGCTTCTGGCCGAGCACGAGGCTATGCTCGATCAGGCGCGGCAGGCGATGGCCGAAGGCGAGCTCGATGCTGGTCCCTGGGTCGAGCACAACGGGAAGATGGTCGATGGGCTGCGGAAGGCCATCGCGGTGCATAAGGACTCCACTATCGCCGACGGGACGGTGGTTCAGACCTAATGGGCTGAGGTGGCCTGCCGGTAGCTCAGGCGGAAACCGGCTTAAGAGCTCTTTCAGGCGGTCAAAGGGATTGGGTCTCGTGTGGCCGCACAGTAGCTTGGTAAGCTGTCGCACCAGCATCGCCATAATCCGGGCGGCCTGCCGAGTCCTACGGCTTCGGTCCGGGGGCGGTGGGGCCGAACGGCCAGCTCTCGTCCGTTTGCCGCCGGGATGCGACCTCGCGGGCAACATCGTCGACGGTCCAGCCGTTCATGTCCTGGATTTCCGGCGGCGCGTCTTCGCCGTTGACGAGCTGGCCGCCGCACACGGTGAACGCCACGCCGTCGTCGGAGATGGACATTCCGAGAGAACGGACCAATTTCAGTTGCTCGCTGTATTTCATGACTGGGATTCCGGGGTTCGGGTGGCCCGTCGGCCGCTTGGACGCATGCGTCTCTCCTTTGGAGACATCATCGTGCCTGACCGCGCAAGAGACAACCTCATCGGCAAGAAGCCACCACGGACTCCGGCATGAACGACCGGAGTAACGACCGCTTTGTCTGGAATGCTGCACTGGCTCGAACATCTGATCGCCCAGTCTTTCGTTTTTCCGGTCGGCGGACTAGCATCCCACAAGCCAAGGAGATCAATCATCATGTTGGCAGTTGTAGCGACGCAGGGGAGCGATGCGCGGCATCCGGACGACCTCGTCGTTTGGCCGGACGGGTTTTGGGTGACTCTTGATGAGCTGCGGAGCGGCGATTTCAACCATCGCTCTGACGATTTTGAAGTGGTACCCCACGACGACCGGGCGCGCACGCGGGAACTCGGCGTTGAGGGCGTTTGACGTTAACCGATGACGCACTGAAGGGAACAGAGTCGTGTTTGCTTGGAAACGATTGTCCGACGGCAACATCTCGCAGGAGATCACCGCCGGCACGGCTGAAGAGCTGTTCGAAGCGGCGGGGTTCGGAGCAGTCCGCGTCAACGAGCCCATCAAGGGCTTTCTTGCAGTGCCGGTCGAACAACGGGACGGGATGCTCGTCGAACGTCCATCCCCATCGCAAACCTTGTCCATGTAGTCCACGCGCCGACTCGGACGGGGTAAGCTGCAAGCCGGCTTGGCCATCGCATGACTTCCTGAAATCGAAGCCTGGCATCATCAGTCTGATCCCCGGAGCCGCCGTCGCAAGCGTCCCGCAGGCACCGGCGCGCGGAGCACGCAAGGGCGAAGAGCGAAGCGTCCCTTGCGGGCGAGCACGACGGTGCCAAGGAAGGGCCGAAGACGAAGGCGCTCGGAGGCAGACGTCCTGATCCCTGTGTGAGCCCGAGCAAACTTCGGTGGGTCACAACATTCAGACCGATTTGGCGTCGGCCCCATCGCCATCCAGCGTCGATTTTGAACCGTGAGATAGCTCTAAAGACTGTGCTTCCGCTGCCAGTCCTCTATCTGCTCGATCATCTGCACGAGACTTTGCTTGCGATAGCGTTCGTCGATCCGCTGGTCGTCCTGGAAGTGACGTAAAATATCCAGCACGTCGACGCCGAGCTCGTTCTTGGCGGCTTTTCCGAACCTGTCTGACCGGAGGTACTCGAAGACGTCAGAGAGACAGCTCTTCGCCTCCTTCCAGTCACCTTCTTCCAACGCATCGACAATGTAGACACGAACGATCGCGATGGCGGCATGGAGCTGAGCCCATGCAAAGCTGTCCCGCCGGCCGAGCATCGGATGGAGCATGTTTGCGATGCGGCTTTTCAGGCAAAGAACCGGGTGAAGGACAGGGATCTGAGCCCGACACTCCTTTCCGTCGACTTCCGCGGTGGCCTCGATGACAGCTACGCCCCTTTCGAGTTCGCGACGGGTCACGCCCAGGACGCCGTTGAGGAAATCGATCTTCAGAGGCTTGCCGTTGACGGTCGCCAGGACGACGGCCGAGTTCGGCGTGTTCATGTCGTCAAGCGTCGCCTTGATCACCTTGCCGCCGAGTGCCGCAGCCAGGCTCTCCGCTGCTTTAACCGAGCCGAAATAGTCGAGGTCGCGACTCGTAAGCGGCTGGTCCTGTCGTAGGGCGGGATCCTTGTCCCGATAGTACCAAGCCCACAGATTCGTGGCTTGCCCGCCGATCACGAACGTGGCGTCGTCGACCGTCAGTTTGGATGCTATCTGGATAACTTCGGCGGCCCCGAAGCGGGGCTGGTCCGTCTCGTCAGTCATCGATCCTTATGCGGGCGCGCCGTACGACAAGCCTCGCTTTGGACCGGTCAAGGACGGAGAAGAAGCCATTTGCTTCGCGAAGATCTGAGGCTTTCACCTCGCCACGCGCAAGGCGTGCTTCATCGTTTCGTCGGGAGATCTCTTTCTCCAGGCGGCGATCCTCGTACCGAAATCCGGCCTCAAAACCCATCGGATCGAACCTTTCCTCGCGACACTAATGTCGCCCGCATCCTTTCAATGTCAAGTTAACGCGGCAAACGGGACTGTAGCTGCTCTGCCGGCAAGCGAAAATGCCCCTCACGAGGGCCCGGTTCCGTTCTTCAAATCGCCGAAATCGACCCGGGCTGGCCGAAATCCCTCGACTTCCCGGCGGTTGTATGGCAGTTTATATCGCCAGATAACACACTTTCAACGAGATAGAAAAACGCTTGTATACCCCGATGACCAGGGAGCAGCGGCGGCTGGTGGAGACCATGCGCTCCACCACGCTCGAGTTTGCCGCGCTCGCCCGCTCGCGGGACGAGTTCGGCGGGGGCATGCAGTGGCTGAAGGTCAAAAAATTTGAATACCTGACGCGGTACCGGCGGGATCCGGTCACCGGCGAGCAGAAGGCAGCCTCGATCGGCCGCCGGTCGCCCGAGACCGAGGCGATCTACGACCGTTTCATCAAAGAACGGGCCGAGCTGGATCGGCAGATCTCGGCCCTGCGGCCGACAATCGCCGAGCAGACCAGGATGGCGCGGGCGCTGCGACTGTCCCGCGCCCCGGAAGAGGTCGGCGCCGTGGCGCGCGCCATAGGCCTGTCCGAGCTGATCGATCACATCACCATCATCGGCGAGGCCGCCGTCTACGCTTACGAATGCGAGATGGCCGCGCTCCTGCCGCGCGAGATGCTGCCGGACGACGGCATGGACCTCCTGGTCGCCGGCGTGCACCCGACCGACGTGGTCGACGAGCTGCTAGCGGTGCTGAGGCGCGCCAAGATCTATGTGCGCTTGGCTCACCTCTCCGAAGATCTTGCCGTGGCCGAACTTCGGACCGAGGAAGGCCTAAGCATCCGGCTCTACACGATGTCGACCCTTGGCGGCCTGATCGACCGATATGCGGAGAGTTCGGCGTACGGCGCGGAGGCGGTGCGGTGGGCGCTCGACCTGCCGGTGATGCATTCGATGCTGGTCGACCGCAACGGGCGTGCCGCCACGGTCGCGGTTCTCGAGCCGCGGGCCTACTGCCTGCTGCGCTTTGTGGCCCTCGACGTCGAGGAGATGTCGCTGATCCGGCGCGAGGCCTCAGCCGAGCTCAACGCCACAATGGTGAAGCTCGTCCACGAGCGGTGGACCGAGCCATTTATCGAGGACCACGTTCAGACCATTGGTCCGCTCCACGACCTGTTGGGCGAGGACGGTTTCCCTTCCGCGCCACGGATGTAGGCGCCGAAGATTTCTAGGATTTGATTATCGCCACCCCATGATGCGGGGGTGCGGAAGATCTTGATCGGCGTCGAGGGTCGTGAGGCCCGCGGCTATGTGCTTTCGTATCGCGATGTAGGTGTACCGTGACGCGTGTGGTGGGACCCGATTCCCACTCCGAGGTAGAATCAGTTTACTCATCGAATCCTTCAACTGATCCTTCGAAGGATACGATGGGCAAGGTGCCTCGGGGCTGGGACACGATCATGCCGCGCGGGCGCAAGCGCCCGGTCCGCAACGGCTGGCGCTCGGCGCCGGCCGGCAAGAAGCGGCTGCTCATCAAAGAGAAGACCGAGTCGCGGATTCGAGACATCATCGAGGACTGGAAGGAGCCCAAGATTACCTGGGCAGCCGTCGTCCAGGTCGTGAACCTTGAGTTCAAGGGCAACTGGACGCGAGTCGCGATCGCCAAGCATCCGAAACTTCAGACGGCCTTCCGGGCTACGAAAAAGAGGCTCCGCGCCTTAGCCGGCCGACCGCGCAAAGCGGAAGGTGACGGAACCGTAGAGGTCCTCAAGAAGCAGATACGATCCTTGAGAGAAGAGAACCAAAAACTGCGGGCGACCAATGCAACCCTTGAAGAGCGTTATGTGCGCTGGAAGACCAACGCTTATCTGAATGGCTGGTCGATCAAGAAGCTCGACGAGAAACTCGATAAGCCCGGCCGCGGACAGACCGACAAGGATCGGTGAGCGCTTCGGGCGGGTAGCATTCGGAGGACGACGTGGCGGATTCCAAGTCTGGCGGCGCGATCGGCGCCGAGAACGTCGATCGCTTGAAGAGTTATCTCGATGCTCTCGAACGGGAAAGCCGGCCGCTCCCCATGCGAGGCGGCGAGCCCAACCGTTCCGCCATCGCGCTCGCCTGCGGGTTCGACCGCCAGGTCCTGTACAAGAATCCAGCCGCAAAGGCGCTGCTCGAAGCCGCGGTCGAGAAGCTGGACACCGGTGTAGCGCAGGACGACGAGGCCAAGCCCGAGCCGAAGTCCGACCGTCGGGATCGCCGCATCCTCTCGCTCGAGCAGCAGAACGCCTCGCTGCGCGCCGAAAACGCCGGCCTGCGGGAGAAGTTGCGTCGCCTGGAGCAGGTCGAGGACATCATGGTCACGACGGGACGTCGCGTGTCATGAAGTCCCGTCCCTCAGAGCCGACCTGCGAACAGCAAGACCGTCGCGTTGCAGCCGGATCGAGGCGTCATGTTTGAGACCACGGGCCGCCATGCCAAGTCGGGCGAGACCATCGTGCGTCATCTGGCCGAGGAGCCGGCGTTCGAAGGCATCGGCTATGCGACCGCGGCCAAGCTATGGAAGTCGTTCGGCGACAATCTCTATGCACTGCTCGGCAATGGTGATGCCGTGCGCCTGGCCGATGTCCTGGGCGCGGACCGAGCCGAAAGGTTGGTGCTGGCGTGGCGGGAGAAGCTGGCCGAAGGCGACATCGTCGTCTGGCTTGATGAACACGGGTTCGACGCACGACTTGCCAAGAAGATCATCCGTCTGTGGGGCGCAGACGCTGCCGCCAAGCTGCGAGAATCGCCCTACGTGATGATGGCCTTGGCCGATTGGGCGATGGTCGATGCCGCTGGCCGAAAGATCGGCGTTTCTACCGACGATCCGAGGCGCCTCGTCGCGGCCGTGGAGGCTGTGCTCTACGCTCGGCTGGACCAGCACCACACCTGGATCGGACATCGCGATCTCATCGCCGCGGTCGGCCGTCTGCTGAAGTGCCTTCCGGCCAAGGCCGAGGAGGCCCTGGCGGCCGCTGTCGCACAGCGGGCGGCGATCCCGATCGGAGGCGGCTTCCAGGCCGCCGGGGCGCACATGATGGAGCGCTACGTCGCGGACCGGATCCGGGAGATGCTCGCCGAGCCCGCCATGGGCGACCTGATCGCCCGCGAGGTTTCCGACGGCGAGCTCCATGCGTGGCTCGATCGGCAAGACCTGGGCGTGGCGCTCGACGACGAGCAGCGGGAGGCCGTCCGGATTGCAGTCCAAGAGCGCTTCGGCATCGTCCGTGGGGGCGCTGGCGTAGGCAAAACCACGGTTCTGAAGGCTGTTGCCAGTGCGTGCGCGGCGTTCGGCCGGACGACGCACATGATGGCTCTGGCGGGCCGTGCCGCCGTCCGCATCGCCGAGGCGACGGGCTGGCCGGCCTCGACCATCGCCGCCTTTTTGAAGGCGGTCGAAGCGAGGTCGATCGCGCTCGGCCCGGAATCTCTGGTCGTCCTCGACGAGGCCTCGATGGTCGACCTGCCGACCATGTACCGGATCCTGCGGTCCCTGCCGGACGGCTGCCGGCTGCTGCTGGTGGGCGACCCGGGCCAGCTCCCGCCGATCCAGTTTGGCCTGGTGCTGCATGTGCTGGTCGAGCGGAACGAGATCCCCTCGGTCGAGCTCACCCGCGTCTACCGCCAGACCGAGGCGACGGGCATTCCCGCCGTCGCCAGCGCGGTGCGAGCCGGCCGGCTGCCCAGCTTACCGGATAAGGTCGACGCTGCCAGCCACGGGGTCGCGCTGATCTCGTCGAACGAGCTTTCCACCGACCAGATCGTCGACGTGGTCGCCGACCTCGGCGGCTTCGCGGAGGACCTGCGGATTGTCTGCGCCGTGAAGGCCGGCCCGGCCGGCACCGAGGCGCTGAACGCGCGCTTCCACGACATCTTCGCGGTGGGAAAGTGCCGACATCCAGGCAGGCGCTTGGCGGAGGGCGAGCCGGTGATGTTCCTGCGGAACGACTATCAGCGTGATCTTCGCAACGGCAGCCTCGGTCGTATCACCGCGATCGAGGACGGAAAGGTCACGGCGAACTTCGACGGGGCTGAGCAGGAGCTGAGCGGTCCGGCGCTCGACGATCTCGCGCTGGCCTATGCGATTACGGTGCACAAGGCGCAGGGCTCCAGCTTCCGGAAGGTCGTCATCCCGATCCAGAAAACGCGGCTGCTCGACCGGTCGCTAGTCTACACCGCGGTCACCCGTGCCACGGACCTGGCGGTCATGGTCGGCGACGGCGAGGTCTTGAAGCAGGCTCTGTACCGAGACGCCCACGCCGAACGGCGAGAGACCGCGTTGGGATTGCTATTGGATCCTTCGCGCTCGACCACTGCGTCCTGATCGATCCAAGGATTCGACTGCACCGAAAACCGGGGCTCCTGGTCTCCGGAGTGAAAAGCGCGACTATTATGTGGAGATATGTGGAGAAGCGGGCGACCGCTCTATCTCGACTGCCATGTGCCCGATACGGTCGGTTTGTGACTGTTTTGTTGACAAACCGTTGACCGACCAGGGGGCTTTCGTAGTCGGATCAACGGACTAACACACACAGTTACAAAACGGACCCCATTCTTCATTTCTGAGACGAGCCGTTCTAAGGCCTGGTAACAGTAGCCGCTGGTCGCGAGAGGAAACGGCCGGCTCGGCTTTCAAGTATTCGGACCAAGACGGGATCCATGAATTCATAGTCGTCCGGAATGTCGAGGCAGATGACCCGCTTGTTATTCAGGCTGGAGCGGAATTTCCGGTTCAGCTTGTTACGGTGGGTCTTCTCCATGACGAAGATGATGTCAGCCCATTCGACCTGCTCGGACGACAACAACACGTCCGCGTCGTTAGAGATGCCGGCCGAGTCGGCCTCGATGCCCGGCCAAGTCGAAAAGACTTGTTCAGCGGTAGGGCTGCGGAGGCGATTGGCACTGCAGACGAATAGGACGTTCGTCACTCTGACCGTTCCACGGGAGGGACCGGGATAATCCGATCGACCTGGGTCTAGATACACGCCTTTTGGTAGCCGGCGGAATCTTCGACGCCCCCACGTTGGCGTTGGCTGAGAGGGCGCCTCTCCTATCAAAATTGTCGGCTCGCCTGAAATGGCAGGATTCCTTACCAATTAACGGGTAAAGCTCGATTTTTCCGGGCTTGCCTCATGTGCTGCCCTCAAGCCTTTGACGAGGGGGGATGTGAATAGTACTAACTTGATGTTAATTCTATTCACATGGGTCGGCCGTCGATCGGAGAAAGTCCTGCATGAGCGTTGCGCCGCTGCTTGAGGCCGCCCCAGCGATCCCGCTGCACGCCTTTGCCGCCATGGCCGCCTTCGTGCTCGGCCTCGTTCAGTTTGCCGCCCCCAAGGGAACGCTGCCGCACCGGACGATCGGCTGGATCTGGCTGGGGCTCATGGCGGTCGTGGCGGCATCGTCGTTCTGGATCCACCAGATCCGCCTGGTCGGGCCGTTCAGCCCGATCCATCTCCTATCGATCTTCACGCTGGTGATGCTACCGCTCGCGGTGTGGCGCGCGCACACCCATCGGGTCGCCGATCACCGGCGCATCATGATCATGACGTTCGTCGGCGCGCTCGTCATTGCCGGGCTGTTCACCCTCATGCCTGGACGGATCATGCATGCCGTGGTTTTCGGGCCGTAGCGATCGCCGAAATCGAGGTCCCGCCAGTACCCGAAATGGAGCGCGCGAACAGTCTCCCGCCAACCCGGTAAGTGCATGAAAAAACGAAGGGAAAAAGCGCTTCCCTTGGCCTCGCAAGGGTGGTTATCAGGGGCTCGATGCGCTATATGATTCCCAGATAAAATCTCACCGGATTTCCCCTTGGCTGACGACGACAACAAGCCCGGCGACCAGCCGGCGCAACCCTCGGACATTCGCCCCGTTTCCATCTACGAGGAGATGAAAAAGTCCTATCTCGATTACGCGATGAGCGTGATCGTGGCGCGTGCGCTGCCTGATGCGCGCGACGGGTTGAAGCCGGTTCATCGTCGCATCCTCTACTCGATGAACGAGCAGGGGCACACGCCCGACAAGAAGTACGTCAAGTCGGCGCGCGTGGTCGGTGACGTCATCGGTAAGTATCATCCGCATGGCGACCAGTCGATCTACGACGCCATGGTCCGGATGGCGCAGGACTTCTCGATGCGCGTGCCGCTCATCGACGGCCAGGGCAATTTCGGCTCGGTCGACGGCGATCCCCCGGCGGCCTATCGGTACACCGAAGCGCGACTGACGAAGGCGGCGTTGGCTCTGCTGGCCGACATCGACAAGGACACCGTCGACTTCCAGCCGAACTACGACAATAACGAAACCGAGCCGTCGGTCCTGCCGGCCAAGTTCCCGAACCTCCTCGTCAACGGCGCCGGCGGCATCGCGGTCGGCATGGCGACCAACATCCCGCCGCACAATCTCGGCGAGGTCATCGACGCCTGCGTCGCGTTGATCGACAACCCCGCGCTTACCATCGACGAACTCATCAACATCGTTCCGGGACCGGATTTCCCGACCGGCGGCGTCATTCTCGGGCGGGCGGGCATCCGCGCCGCCTATCACCTCGGCCGCGGCTCGATCGTCATGCGCGGCAAGGTCGCGATCGAGACCATCCGCAAGGAGCGCGAGGCGATCATCATCACCGAGATTCCCTACCAGGTGAACAAGGCGACGATGGTCGAGCGCATCGCCGAGTTGGTCAAGGAAAAGAAGATCGAGGGCATCGGCGACCTGCGCGATGAATCCGACCGCGACGGCTACCGTGTCGTCATCGAATTGAAGCGCGACGCCGTGCCGGATGTGGTGCTGAATCAGCTGTACCGATTCACGCCGCTGCAGACGAGCTTCGGCGTCAACATGGTGGCGCTCGACAGCGGCCGTCCGCGGATCATGCATCTGAAGGACCTGCTGGCGATCTTCGTCGACTTCCGCGAGCGGGTCGTCACGCGACGCACCAAGTTCCTGCTCGCCAAGGCGCGCGATCGCGCCCACATCCTGGTTGGACTGGCGATCGCGGTCGCCAATATCGACGAGATGATCCGCGTCATCCGGACTTCGCCCGACCCGACCACTGCCCGCGACACCCTGATGTCGCGCGACTGGCCGGCACGGGACGTCGAGGACATGCTCACGTTGATCGACGATCCGCGCCACCGCATCAGCGAGGACGGCACGATCCGGCTGTCGATGGAACAGGCGAGGGCCATTCTCGACCTGCGCCTTCAGCGCCTCACCGCACTCGGCCGCGACGAAATCCGCGACGAGCTCGACAAGCTCGCCGGCGAGATCGCCGACTATCTCGACATCCTGCGCTCGCGCGCCCGCGTGCTGGGCATCATCAAGTCCGAACTCGCCGAAGTGAAGGCCGAGTTCGCGACCCCGCGCCGCACCGTGATCATCGAGCAGGAGGGCGAGGTCGAGGACGAGGACCTGATCCAGCGCGAGGACATGGTCGTCACCGTCTCCCACGCCGGCTACGTCAAGCGCGTGCCGCTGTCGGCCTACCGGGCGCAGCGCCGCGGCGGCAAGGGCCGCGCCGGCATGCAGACCCGCGACGAGGATTTCGTCAGCCGCCTGTTCGTGGCGTCGACGCACACGCCGGTGCTGTTCTTCTCGTCGCGCGGCCAGGTCTACAAGGAGAAGGTCTGGCGCCTGCCGATGGCTGCGCCGAACGCGCGCGGCAAGGCGCTCATCAACATCCTGCCGCTGGAGCAGGGCGAGCGCATCACCACCATCATGCCGCTGCCGGAGGATGAATCGACCTGGGGCAACCTCGACGTGATGTTCGCCACCACCGGCGGCAACGTCCGGCGCAACAAGCTGTCCGATTTCGTCGACGTCCGCCGCTCCGGCATCATCGCCATGAAGCTGGACGAGAATGAAGCGATCGTGGACGTGCAGATCTGCACCGAGCGCGACGATGTGCTGCTGACGGGCGCCGGCGGCCAGTGCATCCGCTTCCCTGTCCCCGACGTGCGCGTGTTCACCGGCCGCACTTCGATGGGCGTGCGCGGCATTGCACTTGCCGAAGGCGACAAGGTGATCTCGCTGGCCATCTTGCGCCACATGGAGACCACCTCGGACGAACGTTCGGCCTATTTGAAGATGCGCCGTGCGGTGGCCGGCGAAGCCGTGGCCGACGAGGCTCCGGCGGATGCCGAGGGCGAAGAGACGACCTCCGGCAGCTTCCAGCTCCCGCAGGAGCGCTATGTCGAGATGTCGGCGGCCGAGCAGGTCGTGCTCACCGTCTCCGTCAACGGCTACGGCAAGCGGACCTCGTCCTACGAGTACCGCACCACGGGCCGCGGCGGCAAAGGCATCGTCGCCATGAGCGTCAACAACCGCAACGGCAATCTGGTGGCGTCCTTCCCCGTGGAGGATGCTGATCAAATCATGCTGGTCACCGACAAGGGCCAGCTGATCCGCTGCCCGGTCGAAGGCATCCGCATCGCCGGCCGCTCGACCCAGGGCGTGATCGTGTTCGACACCGCCGAGGACGAGCACGTCGTCTCGGTCGAGCACATCACGGAAGAGGCCGAGAGCGGGAATGGGGCAAATGGGGAGTCAAACGGGGAGTGACGCGTGGCCCCGTAGCCCGGATGGAGCGTAAGCGAAATCCGGGGCTCCGCATGCTTGGCAAGAAACCCGGATTGCGCTTCGCTCCATCCGGGCTACTGCACTGACTAGCTAAATCTCCAGCTCCGTGCCGAACTCCACCACCTGCCTGGTCGGCACGCCGAAGAACGCGGCGGAGCGTTCGGCGTTGCGCTGGAGGAAGGCGAACAGTCCTTCGCGCCAGACCCACATGCCCGGGATGTCCTCGCTCGGGATGATGGTTTCGCGGCCGACATAGTAGGTGATGTCGGAGAGGTCGATGCCGGGCAGCTTGCCCTGGCGGCAGGCGAGCGTCAGGCCCGCATAGATCGTCGGATTCTGCATGAAACCGTAGTGCAGGACCACGCGGGTGATACCGGGAACGATCTCGATCACCTCGGCACGGTCCTCATCGGTGATGTGCGGGGATTCCTCGATCAGCACGGTGACGAGGACGATGCGCTCATGCAGCACGTGGTTGTGCTTGACGAATTGCGTCAGCGCCAGCGGCACGCCGCGCGGCGCGGATGCCAGGAAGACGGCGGTCCCGGGCAGTCTGGCGCGGCACTTGTTGACCGCGGTCTCGATCAGGTCCTCCTCGGGCTGGCGCAGCTTGGCGCGCGCCGCCTCGACCAGCTTCACGCCGCTGCGCCAGGTCAGCATCATGAAGGCGACGAGGGCCGCGAGCAGCAGCGGAAACCAGCCGCCCTCGAACAGCTTGATCGAATTGGCGGAGAAGAAGATCACGTCGATCACGAAGAAGAAACCGTTGACGGCGACCACGATCCACGGCGAATAGCCCCACTGGATCGCGACCAGGGCCGCGAGCAGCGTGGTGATCGCCATCAGCAGCGACACCGCGATGCCATAGGCGCCGGCGAGCGCTTCCGAGGTGCCGAAGCTCAGGACCGCGCCGAGCGTTGCGGCAGCGAGCAGCCAGTTCACCAGCGGCACGTAGATCTGGCCCATCGCATGGCTCGTGGTGTGGCGGATCTGCATGCGCGGCAGGAAGCCGAGCTGGATCGATTGCTGGGTCAGCGAGAACACGCCGGAGATGATCGCCTGCGAGGCGATCACGGTCGCGAGCGCCGAGAAGGCGACCAGCGGATAGTGCAGGGCGTCCGGGCAGAGCTGGAAGAATGGGTTCTCGATCATCGCGGGATCGGTGATCAGCAGCGCGGCCTGTCCAAAATAGTTCAGCACCAGCGCGGGCAGGCAGATCGCGAACCAGGCAAGCCGGATCGGGAAGCGTCCGAAATGCCCCATGTCGGCGTACATGGCTTCACCGCCGGTCACCGCCAGGAAGGCGGCGCCGAGGATCGCGAAGGAGATGTGGAAGTCCTGGTGGATCAGGAAGTTGAAGGCATAGAGCGGGCTCAGTGCCGCGAGCACCGCCGGCGCCTTGACGATGCCGTGGACGCCGAGCGCGGCCAGCACGAAGAACCAGGCCAGCATCACCGGCCCGAAGATGCGGCCGATGAAACCCGTGCCCTGCTTCTGGATCATGAACAGCCCGATCAGGATCGCGACGGTGATGGGCACCACCACAGGCGCGAGCGAGGGGGCGTCGACCTTGAGACCCTCGATGGCTGAGAGCACCGAGATCGCCGGGGTGATCGCGCCGTCGCCATAGAGTAGGGCGGCGCCGACGAGTCCGACGACGAGGAGATGCGCGCGCCAGGTGCCGGACTGGGCGTGGCGGGCATGCAGCAGCGCCAGCAGCGCGACGATGCCGCCTTCGCCGCGATTGTCCGCGCGCAGGATCAGCAGCGCATACTTCAACGAGATGATCAGCAGCAGGGCCCAGAGGATCAACGAGGCAACGCCCAGGACAGCTTCGGGAGTCACCGTCGCGCCATGGGCGGCCGCCTTGGCGGCTTCCTTCAGGGCGTAGAGGGGGCTGGTGCCGATATCGCCATAGACCACCCCGAGGGCGCCCATGGTCATGGCAATCGGCAGAGGGTCAGGGTGATGGCCGGAAACGACTGCGGGCGTACTGGACAAGGTCGACCCCCCGATGGGATCGCGCCCGCCGGGCCATTCCGACGGGCGCGAGCATCAGACAGTCTGCGACGAGACGTCGCAAATATCCATGGGATTTATCTCGGGCTTTATATGACGCGAAGCTGACAGCGTCGACTACGGGGTCCGGTCGGCGGTCACGAGGCGCGCCTCGCGGATATTGGCCTTGGTGCCGGCCTGACGCAGGCAGGACGCCTCGAAGTTCGGCCAAGCCTGCTGCGAGCAGTCCTTGCCGATGGTGCGGATATCGAGGCGGTCGCTCTTGGCCAGCGGCTGCGGGACGCTCGCTTCGACGGTCGGAGCGAAACCGGGAAGGACGGTGAGAGCGGCGGCAACGAACGCAGCAATGGCGATGGCCGAGATGGTCTTGATCATTGACGGTCCCCTGTGATGCGGCCGCTACGCCCAGTTGTGCGGCCCGTCATTCGTTGGGCGGATTAGTAACCATGGCCAGTTTCCGGACGTCTTCGCGGACGCCCGAAATGGTTTCGTTCGCACTCCGTTTTGTTTCATGGCCGCCCGGAGGACGAAACAATTCGGGGGATTCCGACACGGCGCCGCCGAAAAACCGGCAGGGAACCTGTCTGGCTTGCCGGGCCGGGCCGGGCGCGGTAGGACGGGGTCATGCCGCGCATTGCCTTCTACCCGGGTTCCTTTGACCCCATCACCAACGGCCATCTGGACGTGGTCCGGAACAGTGTCCCCCTGTGCGATCGGCTCGTGGTCGCGATCGGGGTCCATCCCGGCAAGAAGCCGCTGTTCTCGACTGAGGAGCGGCTCAAGATGCTCCATGACGTCTGCGGGCCGGTCGCGGCCCAGGTCGGCTGCACGCTTGATGCCGTGACCTACGACGATCTTGCGGTCACTGCGGCACGCAGGCACGGCGCGACCGTCATGATTCGAGGTCTGCGCGACGGCACCGACCTCGACTACGAGATGCAGCTCGCCGGGATGAACGGCGCCATGGCGCCCGACGTCCAAACCGTGTTCCTGCCGGCCTCCCCGGCCGTCCGCCCAATTACCGGCACGTTGGTGCGTCAAATCGCGGCCATGGGCGGAGATATCTCGACCTTCGTGCCGCCGCTCGTCGCCAACCTGCTCAAGGCCAAATTCGCCGGATAACGGCGCAATTCTTCATCCTACCTGATCCGGAGTTCTCATGATCCGTCGTCTCGCAATTCTTGCCACGATCTTTGCCGCGCTCTTCAGCGCGGTCCCGGCGGTGGCGCAGCAGCTGCCGGCGAACCTCGACAAGGCCAACGCCATCGTCATCGACACCACCAAGGGCCGCATCGTCATCAAGCTGCGGACCGACATCGCGCCCCAGCATGCCGAGCGCATCAAGCAGCTCGCGCGCGAGGGCTATTACAACAACGTGCCGTTCCATCGCGTCATGGACGGCTTCATGGCGCAGACCGGCGACGGCGAGAAATTCAACGGCACCGGCGGCTCGAAATACCCGAACCTGAAGCAGGAATTCTCCAAGGTTCATTTCGCCCGCGGCATTGTCGGGATGGCGCGGCGCGGCGACAGCGTCGATAGCGCCAACTCGCAGTTCTTCATCATGTTCGCGGACGGCGGCAGCCTCGATAACCAGTACACTGTGATCGGCGAGGTCGTGCAGGGCATGGACGTCGTCGACAAGCTGAAGAAGGCACCGCCCGGTTCGGCCGGCGGTGCCGTCACCGATCCCGACAAGATGGTGAAGGTCCAGGTCGCCTCCGACATCAAATAGGATGAGAACATGGCGCGCTGTGGCAATGGGCTTCTACTGGCTGCCGCGCTGCTGCTTTCAGGCGTTTCCGGCGCGACCGCCGAGGACGCGCAGGTCAACACCATCCAGGACATCTTCCAGCACCTGCGGACCTGCTGGAAGCCGCCGCCGCCCAACAAAGCTCGCCCTATCGACATCACCGTCGTCGTGAGCTTTAACCGGGCCGGAAACATTCTGGGCCATCCGAGGATTACCTATGAATCCGCGGAGGCCTCCGACAATGACCGGCTGCAATACCGGGTCGCGGTGATGGAGGCGCTGCAACGCTGCACGCCGATGCCATTTACCGATGCAATGGCCGGCGCCGCCGCGGGTCGTCCATTCGCGATCCAGTTCCGTAACCGGAAGACTTCACCCCCAACGCAAGAGAGACGAGTATGAGCGTCACCGAAAACACCCTGATCCTCGAGACCACGCAGGGCCCCGTTACCATCGAGATGCGGCCCGATCTCGCGCCCGGCCACGTCGCGCGCATCAAGGAACTGGTCCGCGAGGGCTTTTACGACGGCATCGTGTTCCACCGCGTGATCGAGGGCTTCATGGCGCAGACCGGCTGCCCGCAGGGCACCGGCACCGGCGGCTCCGGCAAGAAGCTGAAGGCCGAGTTCAACAAGGAACCGCACGTGCGCGGCGTCACCTCGATGGCGCGTGCAGCGAGCCCCGACTCCGCCGATAGCCAGTTCTTCATCGTCTTCGACGACGCCCGCTTCCTCGACAACCAGTACACGGTGTGGGGCAAGGTCACCGAGGGCATGGAGAACGTCGACAAGATCAAGCGCGGCGAGCCCGTCCAGAACCCCGACAAGATCGTCAAGGCGCGGATGGCAGCGGACGCGGAGTAAGCGGTAGACCCTCATCCTGAGGAGCGCGGAACGCGCGTCTCGAAGGATGAAGGCCCCGCTGCTGCAGCTCGGCCTTCATGGTTCGAGACGGCGCTAGCGCGCCTCCTCACCATGAGGGTCTGGCTGTGTCGCGCTAGGCCCTATCATGCGCACTGATCTCTTCGATTTCGATCTGCCCGCCGAGCGCATCGCGTTGCGCCCGGCGAGCCCGCGCGACTCTGCGAAGATGCTGGTCGTGGAAGGTGGTGCGCTGCGCGACCAGATCATCACCGAGCTGCCGCAATGGCTGAAGACGGGCGACCAGCTCGTCGTCAACGACACCAAGGTGATCGCGGCGCAGCTCAAGGGGCGCCGCATCGGCCGCGAGACCGAGCCCAAGATCGAGGCGACGCTGATCAAGCGCCTCGACGGCTCGCGCTGGCAGGCGCTGGTGAAGCCGGCGAAGAAGCTCGTGGCAGGCGACCGCATCCGCTTCGGCAATGAAGGCAAGGTCTGCCTGCTCGGCCATCTCGACGCCGAGGTCGAGGCGAAGGGCGCGGAGGGCGAGGTGACACTCTCGTTTAGTTTCCACGGTCCTGCGCTCGACCAGGCGATATCAGATCTCGGCAGCCCGCCGCTGCCGCCCTATATCGCCTCGAAGCGCACGCCCGACGATCAGGACCTCGCGGACTACCAGACCATGTTCGCTGCGAACGAGGGCGCGGTCGCAGCCCCAACTGCGGGACTGCATTTCACTCCGGCGCTGGAGCAGGCGCTGAGCGACCGCGGCGTCGGCATCAACCGCGTCACGCTGCATGTCGGGGCAGGGACGTTCCTGCCGGTCAAGGTCGAGGACACCGAAGGCCACAAGATGCATGCCGAATGGGGCACGATCTCGGCCGAGACGGCGGAGCGGCTCAACGCCGCACGGCGGAACGGCGGGCGCATCATCGCCGTCGGCACGACGTCACTGCGGCTTCTGGAAAGCTCTGCGGCCGAGGACGGCACCATCCAGCCGTTCACAGCCGAGACGTCGATCTTCATCACCCCCGGCTATCGCTTCCGTGCCGTCGATATCCTGCTGACCAATTTCCATTTGCCGAAGTCGACGCTGTTCATGCTGGTGTCGGCGTTCTCCGGGCTCGAAGCGATGCAGCAAGCGTATGCGCACGCGATCGCGAAAGGCTACCGGTTCTATTCGTACGGGGATGCGTGCTTGTTGTTCCGCGCGCGCGACTAATTTCGGCGCCGTAGGGTGGGCAAAGCGAAGCGTGCCCACCATCTTTCGTAGATGCGCGAGGGAAGTGGTGGGCACGGCGCTTGCGCGCCTTTGCCCACCCTACGACACCTTGCGTTACGCCATCACGCGCTGTGGCAACAGCTCCGCGATCTGCACGGCGTTCAGCGCGGCGCCCTTGAGCAGCTGGTCCGCCGCCACGAACATCGAGATCGAATGCCCTGAGGGATCGCTGAGATCCTTGCGGATGCGGCCGACCAGGACGTCGTCCTGGCCCGAAGCGTCGATCGGCATCGGGAAGTAGTTCTTCACGCGGTCGTCGACGAGCTTCACGCCGGGCGCCTGCGCCATGATGGCGCGGACCTGGTCCTCGGTGATCGGCTTCTCGCATTCGAAGGTGATGGCCTCGCAATGGGCGCGCAGCACCGGCACGCGGACGCAGGTGACGCCGATCGCGATCTTGTCGTCCTCGAAGATCTTGCGGGTTTCCTTGATGACCTTGGTCTCTTCGTCGTTGTAGCCGGTCTCGGGATCGACGGCGGTGTTGTGGTTGAAGAGATTGAAGGCGTAGGGGTGCGGCATGACCTTGGGCGTATAGACCTGCCCGTTGAGATTGGCGCGGGTGGACTCGACGAGCTCGTCCATCGCGGCGGCGCCGGCGCCGGAGGCCGCCTGGTAGGTCGAGATGATGACGCGCTTGATGCGGTTGTTCTGGTGGATCGGCCAGAGCGGCACCAGCGCGGTGATCGCGGCGCAGTTCGGGTTGGCAATGATGCCCTTGTGGTCGCGGATGCGGTTGGCGTTGATCTCGGGGATCACCAGCGGCACGTTCGGGTCCATGCGGAAGGCCGAGGAGTTGTCGACCACGACGGCGCCGGCCTTGACCGCTACAGGCGCGAACTTCTTGGAGATGCTGCCGCCGGCGGAGAACAGAGCGATGTCGACGTCCCCGAAGGCGCGCTCGGTCAGCTCTTCGATGACGACGTTCTGCCCGCGGAACCACACCGTCTTGCCGGCCGAGCGGGCGCTGGCGAGCGCCTTGAGCTTGCCGACGCGAAAGCCGCGCTTGTCCATGGTGGCGATGAATTCGGCGCCCACCGCACCGGTGACGCCGACAATCGCGACGACGGGATCGTTACTCACATTCTCCTCCATTGCATTGAGCTGAAGACAACAAAAAAGCCCCGGACCAGAGGTCGGAGCTTCGGTAGAGTGGATTGCGTTTAAGTCGACGACCTACGCGCGCACGCCTCCCCGGGCCCCGAAGGCCGTGGTGGTTTTGGTCGTGCGTTTGGTGGTCGTGAACATGGCGGCGACTTATGCGGGAGAGTTTTGCGCCCGTCAATGGCTTTTCGGCGGGATTGTGGCTGCCGCTATTTCACCCGGGCGCCCGGCGGCTCCAGGATGACCTCCTTGAGGTTGTCGCCGCTGATGACGACGATCGCGAAATTCAGCCGGCCCTGTTCGCGCACCAGTCCGCCGCTGATCGCCTTGCCGGAGGCCGCACGTTCGGCGACGTGCACGGCATCCGCAAGGCGGTGCTTGATGGCACCGAGCGCCGCGAGGTTGCTGCGGTCGTCGAGATCGAGTTCGGCCAGGGGGAGGGCGGCTTCGCCGCCGACGAGCTCGCCGGTCGCGGCGTTGATGGTGTGGCGCCAGATGCGGTCGTTGTGCAGGGTCTTCACCCGGTAGACCGGCACGCCGGAGCCTCCGTCGAAACTCACATCCGCCGTCGTGGCGCCGGCGTGACGGGCTTCCGCGATCGCCATGGCCTGGCTGATCGAGATCGACGAGCTGCGGAATCGTTCGATTTCGCGGCTGACCGCTTGGCGGTCCACCCCGGCATCACCATCTGTGTCGCCGTGAAGCGCGGTCGGCGTGCCTCCGGTCACGGTCGCCTGCGCCGGCGCGGCAAGGAGCAGCGCGGGCAAGGCGATCGCGAGTAATACCGAGATCCATCGTTTGGCTGTCGTCATGCTCGAAACCCTCGGCCAGCGAGTGTGCCGGATGATCGTAAAGAATTCGCGGCCGGCCTTGGGCATCGGCCGGCCGCGGAGCGTCGCAGCGGGCTGTACCCCGGCACGGCGATCTTGGGCGGTGCGGACGACCTTGGGGCCGGTGAAAAAGCGGTCCGTATCGCTTATAACTAAACCATACCGTATCGTTTTGTTTTGGTCAATGACGCGGGCGTAACCTCGAAGGGGAAACGTCGCTACCTCACGGAATTGTCAGCGGGATGGGCGCCGCCGCTGGGTGCCCTTTGCGGCGCTCTGGATGCGGTCTGCTGGTCCCAGCGCACCAGCCAGGAACAGCTTGATCGCCGCGCGCATGCGCTTCTCGGCGGCCTTCAATTCCAGCGCCGTTCCGAACGTCGCCAGGCGGTGGGTGTGACCGACGACGACGTCGAGGAACACCTCTGCCGCGATCGTGGTGTCGTCGACGTCGAGTGCGCCCTGCGCCACCAGATGGTCGAAGAAGCGGGCCGTGGTAGCGACGGCCTTCAGCCAGCCTTCCTCCTTGCCGAGCTTGGCGATGTCGGGGAAGTTGATGGCCTGTGACGTCATCATGCGGCTGAATGCGACAGCATCGGGCCCGCAGGTGAAGGTCAGCATCTCCCGCCCGATCTCGACCAGCCGCTGCTCGACCGAAATGTCCGAGGCGCTGGAGAGCTGGGTCTCGGCGGCTGCCGATAGCGGCGCAAGCCAGCGCGCGATTTCGCGCCTCAGCACGGCGGCAAACAGGCCGCGCTTGTCCCCGTAACGGGAATAGACGGTGGGTTTGCTGACCCTGGCCGCTTCGGCGACCGCGTCGAGCGAGGTCGCGTCGAAGCCGCGATCCAGGAACAGGCGGGTGGCGACCTCGATCAGCCGCTGATCGCGCTCGATCGCAGCGGTTTTCGTCGGACGGCCGCCGCGCGATTTCGGCACCTCGCGCCGTGGCGTTGCTGGTTTTGTCCTGGTCGCAGTCAATCCCATGCCCAATGATTCCTGCGCGCTTCTAATCGTCGACATTCGCTCTATATCGCGCAGGAGCGGGGGCGTCATCGCGAATCTGGCCGAATTGGCCATATCGTCAACGGTTTCGGCACGGTCTCGTTCCGTCACGAGAGATCACGGCAGCTTCGAAGTCCAGGCCTGGCCGGAGGCAGCCTTCTCATATCCGTATTGATACAGCGCCCGCATATAGGCGGTGTCGAACCCTTCCGAAGGCGGCGCGGGATAATCGCGCGCGATGTAGGAGAGGTGGAAGCCGAGATTGTTGCGCTTGGCGAAGTCATAGGTCGAGAAGATGATCGAGCGCGTCTGCGACTGGGTGATCGACGACAGGCTGCGCGAGGCGACGTCGATGGTGCTGTTGGACACGAGCTCGAAATTGCGTTCGATCTTCTTGTTGACGAGGATGTAGATGTTCATCCGCGCGTTGCCGGGCAGGCGGTCCTGGGAGAGCAGGGCTTCCGGCAGCGTCAGCACCGGCGCGGTCACGCCGCCGTCGACATGCATCTCCTGAAATCTGCGGCCCTGGCCTTCGGCGTCGATCATGATGGGCGGAAACACCAGGGGAATGCTGGCGGAGGCCGCCATCACGTCGCGAAACAGTTTGAGCGCCTCGGGTGTTCCGACCGCTGCGATCTTGCCCATGTCCCAGATGGCCGTCCGTTGGGTGTCGAGATCGGTGGTCACCACCAGCAGCCTTCGCCCCTTGGCATTTTCACGCGCGACCTGTGCCATGATCTCCGGCCCGACATAGCGGGCGACGAGCTCGCGCAGCCGCGTGTTGCCGAACAGGCCGGATCCGAACAGCACGCGCATGATGCTGGGATCGTTCAGGAGGCTCTCGGCGATGCCGCTGGTGTAGACCTCCCTCAGCGTGTCGTCATATTGCGAGCCGAGGAACGCAAAGGGCGCGATCAGGCCGCCGGTGCTCACGCCCGAGACGACCGAGAAGGTGGGACGGGTTCTGGCGGCGGTCCAACCGCTCAACACGCCGACGCCATAGGCGCCGTCAGCGCCGCCGCCGGAGAGCGCCAGATAGGATTTCGTGGCGGTGCTGGTGTCCTTCTCGAAGCTGAATTTCGTGACGGGCTCGTCGGCGTAGCGCCTGAGACCGTCGATATCGAGCACGCGCGACGTGCTGGCCTCGGCGGCCGTATAGGGCGTGCGGGGCAGGGAGGTGCAGGCGCCGAGTGCCAGGCTGCACGCCAGAACCAGGAATCCGGTCAGGCGGACGCCTGTCTGTCTGATCCAGCCGCGCGAGGGGCCGGACATTTCGGTCGAACATGAAGCGGAGGGCATTGTCGGTGGCTGACGATCACGCAAATACTGCCGCCGGCATTATTCACCGCGGCATCTCGTCCAGCCCCGCGTAAAAACTACACTGTATCGTTTTGTTTGGCAAGCCCGCCGGGCGATCAAGTCGGCGTCAAATATGTCCCGGTCTGAACCACAAGCCGGCTCTGGCGTGGTCCGGGCGGGTTGATCAGCCTCTTCCGACACGCAATAAGCACGACCATGAATCTTCCCGACACCGGTCTACCCAATCATTTCGAGCTGCTCGCCACCGATGGCGCCGCGCGCACCGGGCGCCTGACCACGCCGCACGGCGTGGTGCGGACGCCGGCCTTCATGCCGGTCGGAACCGCCGGCGCCATGAAGGGCATGCACTGGCGCGAGGTGCGCGAGGCCGGCGCCGACATCGTGCTCGGCAACACCTATCATCTGATGCTGCGTCCCGGCGCCGAGCGGATCTCGGCGCTCGGCGGCCTGCAGCGGTTCACCGGCTGGAACGGGCCGATGCTGACGGATTCCGGCGGCTTCCAGGTGATGTCGCTGTCGGACCTGCGCAAGGTCACCGAGAACGCCGTCACATTCCGTTCGCATATCGACGGCGCCAAGGTCGAGCTGTCACCGGAGCGCTCGATCGAGGTGCAGCGCTTCCTCGGCTCCGACATCGCCATGCAGATGGACGAATGCGTGCGGCTGCCGGCCGAGCGGGACGACATCGAACGGGCGATGCAGCTGTCGCTGCGCTGGGCCGAGCGAAGCAAGCGCGCATTCGAGAGTGCGCCCGACGGTTACATGCTGTTCGGCATCGTGCAGGGCGGCGACGTGCCGCAGCTTCGCCACGCCAGCGCCGAAGGCCTCGTCGCAATCGGCTTCCACGGCTATGCCATCGGCGGACTTGCCGTCGGCGAGCCGCAGGCGGTGATGCTGGCGATGATCGACGAGACCGCACCGATGCTGCCGAGGGAGCGGCCGCGCTATTTGATGGGCGTCGGCACGCCGGACGACATCCTCGAGGCGGTCAAGCGCGGCATCGACATGTTCGATTGCGTGATGCCGACGCGGAATGGCCGGCATGGCGTTGCCTTCACGCGCTTCGGCCAGGTCAATTTGCGCAACGCGCGCCATGCCGATGATCCGCGCCCGCTCGACGAAGAGAGTTCCTGGCCGTCGGCGCGCAACTACGCGCGCGCCTACCTGCATCATCTCGTCAAGGCGGGCGAGACGCTGGGCGCCATGCTGCTCTCCGAGATCAATATCGCCTACTACCAGTTCCTGATGCAGGGCATCAGGGACGCGATCGCACACGGGACGTTCGACGAATTCTACCAGCGTACGCGCCAGGACTGGGCGAGGGGCGACATCGCCGCGCGCTAATCAATTGCAGACGATCCGCTGCTTGACGGCGTGCTTGGTCACGAAGCCGTAGCCGCAATTGTCGCAAGTCCAGAGATAGCTGATCAGGCGGTCAGAGATGTAGGCGGATGCTTCGGCGGCGACCATCGAGTCAGCGCAGACGGGGCAGGTGGGCAACTCGCTGCAACGCGGGTCGCGGTGATATGCGACGGTCGACAACACTTCAGCAACTGCTGGCATCGTGGTGACCTCTCTGCTTTGAGACCTAAGTCTAACATAGACCGAATCAGTTGACGAGGTCGCAACACAAATGCGTTGGTTTTCTGATAATTACAGCTCACGCGATTTTGCGATGCAGCGTATTTAACATGTGCCGCATTGTCGCTTGCGTGTCGTCCCAAGCTGTCCGTTACTGCGCAAGAGACGCTGCAGAAACAGAAATTGTCGTCACAGGGAGTTCATCATGGACGCATCGTCCAACACGGGTGCAGCGCACCAGCCCGGCCGCGGCCGGATCTACTCTTCGATCGTCGAGGCCTTTGGCGACACGCCGATCGTGCGCTTGCAGCGGCTGCCGGGCATGCACGGCGTCAACGCGACGATTTTGGCAAAACTTGAATATTTCAATCCCGCCGCGAGCGTGAAGGATCGCATCGGCGCGGCCATGATCATCGCGATGGAGAAGGCCGGCATCGTCAAGCCCGACACCGTGCTGATCGAGCCGACCTCGGGCAACACCGGCATCGCGCTCGCCTTCGTCGCGGCCTCGCGTGGTTACCGGCTCAAGCTGGTGATGCCGGAATCGATGTCGATCGAGCGGCGCAAGATGCTCGCCTTTCTCGGCGCAGAGCTGGTGCTGACGCCAGCGGCACAGGGCATGAAGGGCGCGATCGCGACCGCCGAGGAGCTCCTGAAGACGACGCCGAATTCGGTCATGCCGCAGCAGTTCAAGAACCTCGCCAATCCCGAGGTGCACCGCCGGACCACCGCCGAGGAGATCTGGAACGACACCGGCGGCAACGTCGATATCTTCGTCGCCGGCGTCGGCACCGGCGGCACCATCACCGGCGTCGGCCAGGTGCTCAAGCCGCGCAAGCCGTCCTTGCGGGTGGTGGCGGTCGAGCCGGAGGAAAGTCCGGTGCTCTCAGGCGGCCAGCACACGCCGCACAAGATCCAGGGCATCGGCGCCGGCTTCGTGCCCGAAATCCTCGACCGCTCGGTGATTGACGAGATCGTGAAGATCAACTCGACGACCGCGATCGAGACCGCACGGGCGCTGGCGCGGCATGAGGGCATTCCCGGCGGCATCTCCTCGGGCGCGGCGATCGCGGCTGCGCTCCAGATCGGCAAGCGGCCGGAAGCTGCGGGAAAAACCATTCTGGCTATAGTGCCGTCCTTCTCCGAGCGGTATCTTTCGACGGCTCTGTTTGAGGGAATCTAGGACATGACGGATCAACCGAGGCGGCCGCGCACGCTGGGCGATGCGCGGTCGGAGGCCGAGGCGGCGTTCAAGAAGGTGACCGCCAAGGTCACCGTGGCGCCACCGAAGCCGAACGTGGCGCCGGGTATCAAGGAGCAGGTCACGCTGCGCATCGACCAGGACGTGCTGGAGTTCTTCCAGCAGGGCGGACCGGGCTGGCAGGACCGCATCAACGAGGCGCTGCGCAAGGCGGCGGGGAAGTAAGGGCCGGCCGCCGGGGCGCTGGAATTCAGAGGACCTGCGACAGAAACCGCTGCGTTCGCTCGTCCTTGGCTGCCGTAAACAAGGCTTCCGGCGGCCCGTGCTCGACGATCACACCGCGGTCGGTGAAGTAGACGTGATCGGCGACCTCACGCGCGAAGTTCATTTCATGGGTGACGAGGAGGCAGGTCATGCCATCCTCGGCAAGCTCCCGGATGGTGACCAGGACCTCCTTGACCGTTTCCGGATCGAGGGCGGCCGTCACTTCGTCGAACAGCATGATGTCCGGTCGCATCGCCAGCGAGCGGGCGATGGCCACGCGCTGCTGCTGTCCGCCTGAGAGTTCGCCGGGATAGGTATCCTCCTTCCCCGCGAGCCGCACCTTGGCAAGCAGCGCCCGGGCGCGGGCTTCGACCTCGGCACGTTTCTGGCCGAGAACATGGATCGGCGCCATCATCACGTTCTGGAGCGCGGTCTTGTGCGGGAAAAGATTGTACTGCTGAAACACCATCCCGACCTTGCGGCGCAGCGCCAGCTTGTCGAGCCTGGGATCGGACACCTCGATGCCTTCGATCTGAATGCTGCCGGACGTAATCGGCTGGAGCGCATTGATGCAGCGGATCAGCGTGGATTTTCCTGATCCGGACGGGCCGATGATACAGATCACCTCGCTCTTTTTGACCGACAGGCTGATGCCTTTCAGAACCTCGAGAGCTCCGAACGACTTTCTGACGTCGACGCATTGGACGATGGGCTGATCCGGAGTCCAGCTCGTGGCCATGCTCTGCTCCCTCAGCGTATGCGGAACCGGCGCTCGAGACGAGCGGTCCAGAGGTTGATCGGATAACAGTAGAGAAAGAAACACAGCAGCGCGAAACCATAGAGCGGCGCGAACAGCTCCGGCCTGCCGCCTTCGGCGGCATGCACCTGCGCCGTCAGCGTGAGCATTTCCGAAACACCGACGATCGATGCCAGCACCGTCGACATCGCGACCAGCGCATAGACGTTCATCCAGGGCGGCAGCATGCGCTTGATGCATTGTGGCAGCATGATCAGCCACATCGTCTGGCGCCGCGTGAACGAGAGCGATTCCGCCGCCTCCCATTGCGTCGACGGAATGGAGCGGACGGCACCGCGCACGACCTCCGCGACATTCGCCATCACGGGCAATGCGAAGCCCACCGTTGCCTTGATCCAGTCCGGCAAGGGGATGGTCGTCTTGAAGAGGGTGATCTGGAAGGGCACCAGAAACATGACGAAGAACAGCAGCACCAGCCAGGGCGCGTTGCGGAAGAATTGAGTCAGGAGCCAGCTGACGGTTGCGAGCGGTCGAAACTCCGACAGCAACCCCAGACCCAGGCCAAGCCCGGCGATGGTCCCCAGCAGCATGGCCAGCAGGGAGATCAGGATATTGAAGGCGAACCCTCGCAGCAGCAGCGGCGACCATTTCACGATGACTTGCAGCGGGGATAGCACCGCCGGTCCGGTCTGCGCCCACGCGGTGGACGCGGCCATGATGGCGCAGAAACAGAGGATCGCTGCGGCCAGCGGGCCGATCCGAACGGACATCCGGGCCTGCATGGGACGATACGGCAGAAGGACGGCAAGCCTGTGCTCGGCCTGGGCGTCTTTCATCGGGCATATCCCGGGATGCGCATCGCCCGCTCCCAGCGATGCATCAGCCAGACGAGGACGCCGACAAGGATGCCGTAGGTCGCCAGCAATACGACCATCATTTCGAAGACGTTCTGCGATTCCGACCAGATCTGCTTGACCGCATACAGCGTCTCGGGAACGGCGATCGCGTAGGCGAGCGTCGTCGTCTTGAGCAGGTTGACGAGGTTGTTGTTCAGTGCGGGAAGGCAGACGCGAATGGCCAGCGGAAGGACGATATGGACGTAAGCCTTGAGGCGCGTATATCCGAGCGCTTCCGCGGCTTCCAGCGTCGTCCTCGGCACCGCCTCGATACCGGAGCGGAAGATTTCGACGTTGAAGGCGGCCGCGAACAGTGACAGCGAAATGATGGCCCATTGGACGTTGCTCAGCAGCGGAACGCGCATGCCCGCCGCCTCGACCGCTGGGAGCATGGTGCCGAGGCCGAAATAGAAAAAGAAGATCTGGACCAGCGGCGGCGTGTTGCGGAACACCACCACGAAAGCATTGACGGGCAACCGCAACAACATCGACGGACTGCCCTGCAGCAAGGCGCCAACCGCGCCGATCATGAGGCTCAGCAGGATGGTCGTGACACTCAGAAGCAACGTCATCTTGAGCCCGCCGAAATAGCGATCCCAATCGTAGGCATCGTAGAATACGGAGAAATTCAGCCCCGTTGTTTCGTAGAGCCGTTGAAACCAGTCGCCGATTTCGTGCATTTTGCGCGACACCAAACTGTTGAGGCGATGCCTCGTATCAGTGCATTGGCTCGACCTGTTCGGAGCGCAAGATGGATCTGGCGCTCCGCTCTGCGCGTCTATTTGTCCTTGTATTGCTCGTGCATGAGCAGCGAGTACTCGGTCGGCGTAATGCCCCATTTCTTTTCCGCTGCCACGATGAAGCCGGTCTTCATCCAGTCCTTTGTCGTATCTTCGAGCAGCTTCTGAAGGCTGGCATTATCGAGCGCGACAGCGATCATCCATGGCGATGGCAAAATACCTTTCAGGGGCAAGTCGTAGTCCGCCTTCCACTCGTCCTCGAGCAGTTTTCCTTGCAGGAAGGTCTGATCGTAGACATAGCCGATGCAGTTGCCCTGCTTCATGGCGAACAGAGGCTTCTCCGAGCCGTCAAACGCAACGATTTCGGGGCCGTAGGATTTGGCAACGTCCTTGTTGTACCAGGCTCCCGACGTTGCACAGACGGGTTTTCCCTTGAGCTCGGCCCAGTCCTTGATGCCGGACTTCTTGTTGAGAAGGATGTTCACGTAGTCCGAGTAGTATAGCGGTTCGATGGCTTGAACCACGCGACGGCGCTCCGGCCTGTCCGACATGGTCGCGATCAGCAGGTCGACTTTTCCCTGCTGAAGAAATTCGATTCTGTTGGAGGCCGCGACCGGAACGAGTTCGAGTTTGACGCCGAGGCGCTTGGCGATGTCCGCGGCGAGATCCGGCTCGATGCCGACCACGTTTCCCGTGGGATCGCGGAACCCGAAGGGCTTGTAGTCAGCCTTGACGCCGACATTCAACGTGCCGCGCTGCTTGATGGCATCGACGCCATCGGCGGCTTGGGCACTGCCAAGCATCAGCAGCGCCGCGATGCCTGTCATCATGGAACGGACAATGTCTCTCATCGGATGACGCCTCCAGGATTGTGATCACGACGCGCGTTGCGCGTGCTTTTTCAAGATACAAGGCTCGTGCCAAACGTCACGAAAATCGTGAGATGGAGAATGGGCTGAGGTCGATCGCGCTGCGACCGTCGGTCACCATCCCGGCCACGACATTGCCGATACCTGCAGAGTGCTTGAAGCCGTGGCCCGAGCACGCCGAGACGACACAAATCCGGTCATGGTCGGGATGGCGGCCGATGATGAAGCCCCGATCGGGCGTCACCGTGTAGATGCAGGCGGCCGCCTGCGCGACGCGCGGCGTGGCGCCGGCGAGCCGCCCCGCGACGTGCTTCCGGTACATTTCAGCCGATTCCGCGGGATCGACGGTGCGGTCGATGGCGTCGGCCGTCGTGTTGGTCTCGTACTGCTCGGTCGCGACCTTGAGACGACGATCGCCAGGCAGCGGCGGGAAGCCGTAGAGGTAGTCGACATCCGTCGCGCCGTGCATCCAGATGAACACAGGGGCGTCGGCGCGATACGCGCTGGTATCCTCGAGCTCGTACCAATGCAGCACCTGCCGCTTCACCGTGAGCACGCGATCAAACGGCGCGCCGAGCAGGTGGGAATTCCAGCCGCCGGCCGACACCACGACCTGGTCGGCCTCGAATGTGCCCGAGGACGTTTCCACCCGAACGGCGGAGCCGCGCTGCGCGATCGAGAGAACCTCAACTCCCGTGCGGATCGTTGCTCCGAGCTGCTCCGCGCGCGTCAGCTGCGCCTTGATGCAGCGCTCGGGAAAAACGTACCCTCCGCCGGGCTCGTAATAGGCCTTCTCGTTGCCCTGGAGATTCAGGAACTGCGGGAAGCGATGAGCCACCTCTCGGCCGTCGATCACTTCATGCGCGATGCCGAAGTCACGCGCCGCTCCAATCGAGCGCGCGACGAAATCCGGCTTGCCATGGTGCGACGTCTCGCCGACACCGGGCGCCATGACGACGAGGCCGCATGGGTTCAGCAGCTCGGCAGACGTCTCGGCCTCGAGCTCACGCCAGATCCGGTGGGTATCCAGCACCAGGGGCACGTAATCGCGGCCTTCGCCGACCGCCTGCCTGGTGATGCGGGTTTCGCCATGGCTGGATCCCATCGTGTGGGGCGGGGCAAAGCGATCGAGGCCGACCGCCCTTACCCCTCGCTTGGCCAGTTGATAGAGGGCCGCGCTGCCCATGGCACCGAGGCCGATCACCAGAATATCCGCTTTCTCGCTCATCGATCGGGACTGCTTAATTGTTAGGACGATCCGAAGTCTGCTTTCGGATGCGGCTCTCCTACAAGGATAATTCATATAATGAAGGCAATTTGCATGTTAATATGACTTCTGCTTAAGCTGGAGATATGACGCCACCCAGCCCAGACTTGCGAAGCTTGCAGATTGTCGCTGCCGTCGCGGAGTCCGGCAGCATGCTTCAGGCGTCGCGTCAGTTCGGGATGACGCAATCAGCGGTCTCTCAGGCTGTGCGGCGGGCCGAGGCCTCGATCGGCGTCGCGTTCTTCAACCGCAGCCGGAGGCCCCTTACACTGACGCGGGCGGGCCGCATCCTTGCTGGCCGTGTTCGCGATCTGAATCGCGACTTTGACGCATTACTCAGTGCACTCCGGGACGCAGCGAAACTGCCTGAGCGTGTCGATCTGAGGCTCGGCCTCATCGACTCCTATGCTGCCACGGTTGGCGCACACCTCGTCAAGGAGCTCATGACGGGCGAGGTCGCACTGAGTCTGTCCGTTTGGTCTGGCCTTGCTCACTCGCATGCCGAGGCGCTGGTCCACCGAACGATCGACGCGGCGATCACCTGCGATGCGATGGATGACCTGTATGATATCGAGCGCTTCCCATTCTACCGCGAGCCAAATCTGCTGGTAGTGCCGCGCGGATTGGAAGCCGAATTTGCTGACCTTGATTTGCGGGAGATCCTGACCCGGCATCGCCTGGTCCGGTACAGCGAACGCTCCTATGCAGGCGCTCAGGTCGAGCGCCACCTGAGCCGTTTGGGCATTCGACCGCCGCGGGCCTTCGAGTTTGACACCTCGGACAGCCTGGTCGCCATGGTCGCTACCGGGATGGGCGTGGCGATCACCACGCCGCTGTGTCTGTTGCAGGGGCTCGCTCACGCTGGTCAGGTCAGCGCTCTCCCTCTGCCGGGCCCCGGATTTTTTCGTGAGCTGCTTCTGGTGACCCGCCGTGGCGATCTCTCATCACTGGCGCCGCGCATCGCGGAGATGGCTCGGACGAGCATTACGATGCAGGCGATGCCGCGGATCCGGACGCTCGTGCCGTGGTTCACCCAGGACTACTAGCAACGAAAAAGCCCGGCTGGCACCGGGCTTTTCCGTTTGAGCTCTGGCCTTGCGCCTCAGCGGCGGAACATGCCGCCCATCATGCCACCGACGACACCGCCGACGAAGGCCGCGCCGGCATCGCCGCCACCGCCGCGATGCTGGGCCGGTGCGCTCTGCTGAGCCTGGGAGGGCGCACGCCGGGCCGGCTTTTGGCTCTCGTCGCTCGCGGTGGCCGGTGCGCCCGCCACGATCTCGGAGAGCAGGGCCTTGTGCTGGTTCTTGTTGAGATAGCCGGTCGAGGGGTAGCCGCGCGCGGCCTGCCAGCGCTTCAGCACCGAACGGGTGTCGTCGCTGAACGCGCCGGTCACCTTGGTGTCGAAGCCGAGTCCCGTCAGGCGACGCTGCACGTCGCGGCGCTGGCCCTTGTCGAGGCCGATCTGGTCCTCGGTGAGCTGACTGGCGTCATCGGTGAAGGTCGCGGGATCGATGCCGGAGTTGAGGTTGCGGGTCGTGGTCGACGGGCCGCTCTTGATCGCGGCAAGCCGCGCCAGCGCCAGCGCCTTGAACTGGCCGTTCGGGTAGGCCGAGAGATAGGCGTTGAGCTCTTCCGGCTTGTTGCTCTCCTTGACCGAGCGCCAGTATTCGAGCTCGACACCGTCCGAGCTGCCGCCGGTCGCCGCCGGCGTGATGCCTGCCGTCGGCGCGGCGTTGGCAACCTGGGTCGTCGGGGCCTGGTTGAGATAGACCGCGCCGATCAGGTTGGTGTGGCCCCAGGGAAGCTGGCCCTTGTGGGTCTCCTCGTTGACCTGGGCACGCACCGACGTCATCGCCTGCTGGATCTCGACGCCGGGCTTGGTGATGTTGTCGATCAGCGCGCGGGTGAACGGGCTGTTGTTGCCCTCCTGGCCGTCGAGCGCGGTCTGGCCCGGGCCGGTGGCGAACGCGATCAGCGTGCCTTCGCCCGACTTCATCTCGGCAAGACCGCTCTGCACGTTGACGCTGCGCGTTGCCGAGTTCGACTTGATCTTGGCGGCGAACGGATTGTCGCGGCAGGCATCGAGGAAGACGAGCTTGACCTTGGCGTCGCCCATGGTCTGCTCGAGCGTCAGGTCGATATTGATGGCTGCGCCGAGCTTGACGTCCATCTCCGACTTGATGTCGGCGTCGACAGGCAGGAGGTAGTTGCTGCCGCCGACCGCGATGCCGTGGCCGGCGTAATAGAACACTGCGACATCGGAGCCTTGCGCCTTGCGGCCGAAGTCGAGCAGCTTCTCGGTCATCTGATCACGGCTGAGGTTGGATCCTTCGATCACTTCGAAGCCGACATTGCGCAGGGTCGCCGCCATCGCCTTGGCGTCGATCGGCGGGTTCGGCAATTGTGCGACGTTCTTGTAGGAGCCGTTGCCGACGACGAAAGCGACACGGCGGTCGGCCTTCGCGGCACTGACCGACAGTGCCATGCACATCAGCGAAGCGAGCAGGGTGAGAGTGCGCATCTGAAATCCCCAACAGAATCGAATTGCAGGCAGCAACAAATTGGCAACGAACCTACACGAAGTGCCCGACTTCGCGCCACCAAAACGGCAGTACGTCGTATTCAACCCGCTGCTGTGTGGCCGAATGTGCACGATGGAAGGACCCTCCAACGTGATCCAAATCACACGGCCACTTGGTTTTTGTCGTGCGAGGCTGCGCGCGGGTTCACTGCGCGCGGGCAGGAACCGGGGCGGTCGGCTTCAGGTTCAGGAGATTGCCGCACAGGATTAGCGTCGCGCCGAGCACGGTCCAGGCGTCGAGCCGCTCCGAATACAGCAGCCAGCCGACAGTCGCGGTGAGCGGAACCCGCAGGAAGTCCATCGGCACCACGATGGTTGCGTCCGCGTAGCGGAGCGCGCTGGCGAGGCAATAGTGCGAGAATGTGCCGCAGACCCCGATGACGAAGAGCCACCCCCAGAGAGTGGTTGACGGCCAGGTCCAGACATAGAGCGTCGGCAGCAGGCCCACGACCATCTGCACCACGATCATCCAGAACAGGATCGACAATGCGCTCTCGGTCCGCGTCAGCGATTTCGCTAATATCATTGAAATGCTGAAGCCGATCGCGGCCCCCAGCGCGATCAGCTGGCCCGGATTGATCTCGCCGGTGGCAGGCCGCACGATCATGACGACGCCGACGATGCCGAGCGCGATGGCGGAGATCTTCCAGACGGTCATGCGCTCGGACAGGAAGGTCGCGGCCAGCACCGCGGTCCAGATCGGCATGGTGAATTCGATCGCGACGACCTGGCCGATCCCGATCAGCATCAGTGCGTAGAACCAGCCGAGCTGCGCAAAATAATGGACGCCGTTGCGCGCGAGGTGCTGGGGCAGGCGTTTGGTCGCGACCGCCTTGAAACCGCCGGCCCGGTAGATGATCGGCAGCAGCAGCGTGAACCCGATCACCGAGCGCACTTCCATGATCTGGAAGACGTTCAGCTCGCGCGTAGTCTCGCGGCCGGCAACCGCCATGACCAGCATCAGCGCCAGCCAGCCGGCCATCCACAGTGCAGCCATCGTTTTGGACGGTGTCGCGGTCATCATTGCTGGCGCGGGCGATCGAGCCTGAGGGGAGGGCCGGTATCGGCGACATCGCCGGCGTTTGCAACGGCCAAAACTGCGGATGCAGCGATGCGTGGCGGCGTGCTAAGGCATCATTGAACAACAAGAAAAGGGAGATCTTCGCTCATGCAAATCTTGCAGCCGGCCGAATGGAAGAAACCGCGGGGCTTTTCTCACGGCGTGGTGGCCGAAGGGCCGGGCCGTTGGGTGGTGCTGGCCGGGCAGACCGGCGGCGACGAGACCGGCAATTACGCGCCTGATATGGCGCCGCAGGTCGCAACCGCGCTGAAGCGCATCATCAAGCTGCTGGGCGAGGCCGGTGCCGGTCCGGAGCACATCGTCCGCCTGACCTGGTACCTGACCAGCCGCAGCGAATATGAGGCCGCGGGCGCGGGCATCGGCGCGGCCTGGAAGGAAACGCTGGGGCGCAATTTTCCGCCCTCGACGCTGCTCTACATCGGCGGTCTCGTGGACGAGCGCGCCAAGGTCGAGATCGAGGTCACGGCGTTCGTGCCGAACGCATAAAACGCATAAAAAAGCCCCGGCGGAATCGCCGGGGCTTTTGGCTTGAACGCGGCCCGCCTTAGCGCGACAGCGAAATGTTGGCGCCGCGGAACTGGCTGTCCGCGCGCATCGTGACGTTCTGCTTGTTGCCGGACGTCTTCAACGAGATGTTGGCGTTGAAGCCGGCGGTCGAGGCGACCAGCTCGTAGTTTCCGCCAGCGCCGCGGCCCTGGAGGGAGCCGCTGATGTTGCGGCTGGCCTCGGACCAGCTGCCGGCGATGGCGCCGCCTTCGGCCCTGACATTGGCGCCGAGATTGAACTTGTAGGCGTCGCTGGCGCAGGTCAGCGACATCTCCATCGTCGGTCCGATCGGGGCGTATCTGGCCCGGCAGCGGATCCGCTCGGTCGAGCCGTCATCCAGCGTGACGGTGCCTGCACCGCTCCAGTTGCCCGCCAGCGGGGCGAACGGGCTGGACTGGGCCTTGCTCTCAGAGCTGGTGATCCCCACCGCAAACAAAACGGCGGCCGCGATCAGCAGCCGCCGGCTTACGACGCTGGTCCCGAACTTCTTACTGGCGCGATGCTTCCCACCGCCCACTGCACGGTATGCCTGCAGATGCTCCATTCCACTTCCCCGATCCGGCGTTGCCGCTGAGTTGACCGTTGGCATATGCACCATTGATCGAAACTTTCACAAGTCCCCCGCTGCCGATGGTGCCGGAAACGTTAGCGCCGGGCGCGGTGATCTTGCCGTCGGCAACCGTCAGCATGGAGCTCGCGGTCGGCTCGCAGGTGCCGCTCTTGGTGACGATGGTGACGTGCCAGTTGCCATCATAAGGGGTCTGGGCGAAAGCGGGAGCGGCGAGGGTGATAACTGAAGCGGCACAGAATGCCGCAATGCGACCAAAACGCATGAATTCCGTCCTTGAATCTGTCTGATATGCTGACGCTTATTCGGCCCAAATGTGACGGAAATTTGTTGCAATGCCAAAGCGAAAATTGTTCCTGTGGAAACAATGGTTTATTTGTGTTTCCGCCTCCAATTTTCGAAGCAGAATCAACGCGGCTTCACGTTAAGGGTAAACGTCAGGAGACGACTCAAGGGGACGGACTCAGGAAAGGACTCACGAAAGACTTGGCGCCAAGGTCGCGAACTGCTCGTCCTGAACCTTGGAGGGCAGCGCCTTGTGGACCTTCACGTAGTCGATCACGTCGGCCAGCAGCTTGAGGCCGAGCGGAGCGAGCGCGCGCTCCCAGAGCTCGCGAGCCGTCTCGCCCTTCCTGACGAAGCACCAGTCCTGGGCGGCGATGGCACCGGCGTCCATGCGGTCGGCAAGATGATAGATCGTGCCGCCGGCGACCGGATCGCCTTCCTTGATGGTCCATTCCACGGCGGCTTTGCCCCGATGACGCGGCAGCAGCGAGGGATGATAGCCGATCCCGCCGAACTTCGCGGCGGCCAGGGCGTCCTTGCCGATCCGGGCGTGGCTGTGGGCGGTGATGATCAGGTCGGTGTCGGGGCCGATTTCGGAGGCGACCACCAGCTTCGGATTGGCCTGGACCGCCACATCGATGCCGGCCGCCTTGGCGCTCGCGGCGAGGCGATCCTCGGCGTCGGCCACGACGACCCGCACGATCGAGACGCCGTGCTCCCGGAGCATGTTCAGGGTGGTCACGCCGAAATGGCGGGAGCCGACGAGGGTAATGCGCATGGGTGTCCGATCCGTCTCGCAACTGCGTCATCCCCCGATAACACGTCGGTGCGTCCTGTCACCAGCCGCGGGAGGTTTGTGCCGGTTATCAACAATGCACCGGGCGCGGGGCGCGACGGACTCCGCGATTGCGCGGCCGGCCGTCCCGGTGCTTCCATGCGCGTATTGCACCGTATCAGGAGCGAGCGCATGCGGAGTGCGTGGTTTTTCCTTCTCGCGGCACTGAGCGTGGCCACGCCCGCGCGCGCCGGCGGGCCGTACCCGGCGGTCCCGCCCGAGGTCGGGGTGGCGCCCTTCATCGGTCCGACATGGGATGCCTATCGTTGCGCCGAAGGGCCGGTCTATAATTTCTACCACGACGCCTATTACGGCGAGGAGCCGCCCGCACTCTATCGCGGCTACGCCTACAGGCCGTACTACCGCTACAGCGCCTACCGCAGGCTGCCGCGGAAGTATTTTTGCGTCACGGACTAGCGTTGCCGGGCGGCCACATCGACAGCAAATGATCTATCCGTCGGTTCCTCTGTTTCATTTCTAACATAAGCAGCCCCCGTGTCCCGCTACAATGCACCAACCGGGGCTGGCCAAATTTGATTCCGAATCCGTTTTCGAACCCGGCTTTGGCCGCTGGCGAGCAATCGCCAGCGGCTTTTCATGCCGGCCATCACGAATTCATCAAACGGTAACGCGTTCTCAACCTGCCTGTCGTATCGACGAATCCGTCGCGGATTTGTATTGCGTACCGCGACACCAAAAATGTCTCGCCGGCGTGGGTGCGCCGCGTGGGCTTTTTTGCCGGGACCGATTTCATGCCGAGCGCAATTGAGCAGATCGTGGACGCCTATGTGCGGCTGAAGAACCGCCGTGGGCTCGACGAGCTGATGATGCACAGGCAGCGGCTCGCGGTCGATCTGAAGAGCAGGTCCGGCTATGATTTCAGCCTGCCGATCGGCAAGATCGATGAGGAGATCGCGATCATCGAGGAGGGGCTCAGCCGGCTGAAGGCTCAGTCTCCGGATCCCCGCGGATACGTCCGATCTGACGCGCTCAGTCGCGCCGGCCACCGTCGATGACGGTGAACAGCGGCCGTGCCTGGGTCGGCTCGACCAGAAGTTCCTCCACCAGCGCGGCTGCCGCATCGACATATTTGCGCGTCGGTTTGTCGAGCTCGCGTTTGGCCTCGTCGTCGAGCGCGACCTTTGCGGCCTCGACCAGCTTGCGCATGCGCGCCGCATGGTCGTCGCCCGCCGTCAGCGTCGCGCGCGCCAGCGAGCGCAGCACGAACAGCTCGCCTTCGAGGCGGAGCAGGCGGTCGTTGAGCCTGGTGAGGACGGCGTTGAGATCGGCCATAGCTGCTGTTCGTCGCGGAGGATCCATCCTGATCTAGCGGCGATCGGTGAACGGAATCCAAACGCCATTGGCGCAATTGGGTTGATCTCCGGCGTCTCCCGGCAGCAGCGATGCCGCCGATGTGAGACATCGTGACGTTGCGATGCGTCGTCCCAGCGTGGTTCCCGCACCACATTGGGCCCGGGTGGACGTCTGGAGCGCGTATGATGCGGTCTATCCTGGCTTTGGTCCTCCTGATTTCAACATGCGCGTCGGCGGCTGCCGGACCGGCGCATCATGCCCGCCCGCGCCATCACGTCGTCGTCCATCTGCCCCAGGACGCGCCGGTCCCGCCCGGCTGGTACAAATTTCCCGGGTATCCCCCGATCCCGCCGTCGGAGAACAGGAATCTCGATCCCTCCAATTTCGGCGGGGGTTGATCGAAGCTAAGGCGCGGTTCGGGCGAGATAGTCGCGGGCGAAGGCGAGATACCAGTCGAGGCAGGCGGGATTGGCCATCGCCTCCTTGTTGATGATTTTTTCGACGGGCTGGCCGAGCAGCAGCTTCTTGATCGGCAGCTCCTGCTTCTTGCCCGAGAGCGTGCGCGGGATCTCGGCGACGGCAAAGATCTCGTTCGGCAGGAATCGCCGGGACAGGCCGGCCTCGATCGCCTTGTTGATCCTGGCCTGCATCGCAGCGTCGAAGGCTGTGCCCTCGCGCAGCACCACGAACAGCGGCATGTAGCTGTCGCGGCCGAGATATTCGAGATCGACGACGAGGCTATCCAGCACCTCCGGCAGCGCTTCGATCGCGGAATAGAGCTCGCTCGTGCCCATGCGCAGGCCGTGCCGGTTGATGGTCGCATCGCTGCGGCCATAGATGATGCAGGAGCCGTCCGGATTGACCTTGAGCCAGTCACCGTGCCGCCACACCGGCCCGCGGCCGCTGCCGTCGAAATTGTCCGGATAGGTCTCGAAATAGCTGGCGCGATAGCGCGCATCGCCCTGGTCGTTCCAGAAACGGAGCGGCATCGAGGGCATCGGCTCGGTACAGACGAGCTCGCCGACCTCGTCGATGACGGCGCGGCCCTGCTCGCTGAAGGCTTCGACCGCCGCGCCGAGCAGGCGGCATTGCATCGCGCCCGGTGTCTGCGGCAGTTCGCGGTTGCCGCCGATGAAGGCGCCGGCAAAATCGGTGCCGCCGGAGATGTTCGCCCACCAGATGTCGGCCTGCGCCTTGCTGCCGTTGATTTTCGACAACGCCGCGAAGCGATCGTTGAACCAGGCTTGCGTATCGGCGCCGAGCGGCGAGCCGGTCGAGCCGAGGCAGCGCAGCCGCGACAGATCGCCGGCCGCTGTGAGATCGATCTCGGCCTTGGCGCAGTTGGCGAAGAATGCCGCGCCGGCGCCGAAGAAGGTCGCTTTCGACTGTGCCACGAACCGCCACAGCGTGGTCCAGTCCGGCTTGTCCTTGGTGCCGCCCGGGCTGCCGTCGAAGATGCAGCAGGTGGTGCCGCTGAGCAGGCCGCCGACCTGCGAATTCCACATGATCCAGCCGGTCGAAGAGTACCAGTGATAGCGCTCGCCGAACGAGTTCTCGTGGTAGGAGCAGCCGAGGTCGTTGTGCAGGCCCAGCAGCGCCAGCACCACGATGACGATGCCGCCATGGCCATGCACGATCGGTTTCGGCAGGCCGGTGGTGCCGCTGGAATAGACAATCCAGAGCGGATGATCGAACGGCAGCCAGGCCGGCTCGAACGCGTCGATCGCGGCGCCTGTCCTTGCGACGATGTCGGCGAGCAGGGCGTCCGGCGCTGCGGGCGCGGCCTCGCTGTGCAGGATGACGTGCTCGACCGTCGGCAGCGACCGCCGCAGCTCGGCGACGACGTCCTTGCGATCATGCCGGCGGCCGGCATAGGTGACGGCGTCGCAGGCGATCAGCACCTTCGGCTCGATCTGCTTGAAGCGGTCGATCACGGCGGGTGCAGCCATGTCGGGCGCGCAGACGCTCCAGACCGCGCCGATGCTGGCGCTCGCCAGAAACGCGATGATGGTTTCGGGGATGTTGGGCAGGTAGGCCGCGATCCGGTCGCCAGGCTTGATACCCCAGTCCTTGAGATGCAGTGCGAGCGCCGCCGCCTTGCGCCGCAGCTCCGGCCAGCTCGTTTCGTCGAGCTTGCCGTCCTCGCCGCTACTGACGATCGCGGGCAAGCCGGCGGCGTCGGCGGCCTCGACATGCCGGAACACCTGCCGCGCATAGTTGACCTGCGCGCCGGGAAACCACACCGCGCCCGGCATCTTGCGCTCGGTGATCACCGCCGCAAACGGCGTCGGCGATTGCAGATCGTAATAGTCCCAGATGCTGCGCCAGAAGCCGTCGAGATCGCGCACCGACCACTGCCGCATCTCCTCGTAATTCGCAAAGGAGAGGCCACGCTGCTCGGCGAGCCAGTTGCGGTAGAGGGCGATCTGGGGAACGAAGGGTGCGGTCATTGCGCGTCGGCTTCTGATGCGGGGAGAGCGAGTTTATCCGGTGTCGCGGCGTAGCAGAAGCCGCTCTCGATGGCCGGATGGCAGGCATGACGTCGCCTTCTCGCGGCGCATTTCGCCCGAGTCATGCGTCGTCCTTTTGCCCTCGTCGAAGCAAGGGCGCAGTAGAGGTGACCGGTGTTTTGCCCGACGGCAGCTACGGGTTGATCGTCTTCATGCAAACCGGCTCACTATTGGGGATGCTCTTGCATTTCCAATTTGAGCCGAAGCCTGTGGCTTGATTGGCGGATGGGAACCACACAAGCACGACAGCGGAAATGCAAATCAGGGCGAGCGCGAACAAGATTCCCATCGTCTCGGCCCGCGTCGGACATCTTCCAAGCCAACTTATTTTTCGTTTGTTGAGCTCCACTGGCCTACCAACCCACTCCCGCCCATCGTCTGCCGAACACCGGCGGCTTGGTCTTCACCGCCGACCAGCCGAAGAAGTGATGCTTCCCCGACCAGGTGTGCACCACGCCGCTGCAGATGCTGCACTTGAAGCTGCCGGTGTGGGCTTCGCTGTGCTCTTCCCGTGTCGCGGTGTAGTTCATGCTGCAACCCGCGCAGGTGAATTCTTCGGTCGTCCAGATGCTGTTGGCCATTGCACGTCAGTGTTCTTGGATGCGTTGTGGGAAGCGTAGGTGCGTGCCTTTGCAGCCGCGTAAACCGGCGCGCGGAAATCCGGTTAATTGTCGTTAGCCAACCCCTGCGTGCAGCCGGTCGGACCGGTCCTTGTCGTGGATCGCGCAAGTGTAGCGCCGAAAGCCGGGCGCTACGTTTGGCTCGGGCGCGTAGTGTATGCCGCGATGAATGCCGGTGCGGCGATCGGGCTCTTTGCGGCGGTGCGCCATCGCTTCCAAATGCGCATCGGGCCGAAACGTTCGCTGATCCGGGGGCCGTCGCGGGCCCGGTCGTCTTGACGCCGGATGCGCGGCTGGCAATAACGCTTTGCCGCGCAAGTGCCGGAACCCCGCGTCAATGCCGCAAGGAAAGGCGTGCCCGTGAAAAGTCTCCGTCAGCTCCTGACGGGAGAGGACATCATCCAGCTCCTGATCCGGGTCGGCCTGCTTGGCCTGCTGATCATCTGGACCTTCCTGATCATCCGCCCGTTCGTACCGATCCTGGCCTGGAGCGCCGTGCTCGCGGTCGCGTTCTATCCGGCCTTCAGCTGGGTCGCCAAGATCCTCGGCGGCCGCCCGAAGACCGCGGCCGCGATCCTCACCCTGATCACGCTCGGCATCGTCATTGGCCCGGCGACCTGGCTCGGCCTCAGCGCGGTGGACGGTGCGCGCGAACTGGCGAAGCAGCTCGGCACCGGCGATCTCGCGCTGCAGTCGGCGCCGGAGCAGCTCAAGTCGTGGCCGGTGGTCGGCCCTTGGCTCTTTGATCTCTGGGATCAGGCCTACAACAACATCCGTGCGGTGCTGCGCGAGGTCGCGCCCTATCTCCAGCCGCTGGCGGGACCCTTGTTGTCGCTTGCGGGCGATGCGAGCCTCGGCACGCTGCAGTTTCTGGTCTCGGTGTTCGTCGCCGGTTTCCTGTTTCCGCACGGGCCGCGGCTGGTTGCGGCCGGGCGCGGCTTCCTGTTTCGCATCGTGCCCGAGCAGAGCGAGCATTTTCTCGAGCTTGGGGGCGCCACCATCCGCGCCGTGGCGCAAGGCGTGATCGGCGTCGCCATCGTGCAGGCGCTGCTCGCCGGCATCGGCTTCAAGATGGCCGCCGTGCCGAGCGCCGGCCTGCTCGCCTTCATCGTGCTATTGCTGTCGATCGTGCAGATCGGCGCGTTCCTGGTGATCCTGCCGGTGATCATCTGGATCTGGACCGCCAAGGACGTCACCACGGCGCTGCTGCTCACCGTGTTTCTCGTCCTCGTCGGCTTCATCGACACCATGTTGAAGCCGCTGGTGATGGGGCGCGGCCTCACCACGCCGACCATCGTGATCTTCGTCGGCGTGATCGGCGGCACGCTCGCCCACGGCATCGTCGGCCTGTTCATCGGGCCGATCATCCTGTCGGTGGCCTGGGAGTTGATGATGGCCTGGATCAGGACCGAGGACCGGGCGGCGGCGAGCGAAAGCTGAGCTGCTCGCACGGGCTGTGGTCAAAGCGCCCCGCGAACTTGTCTATTCAACTAGACAAGTTACGATAGGGCGATTCTGTTTTCGATCTACGGCAGTAATGGCGAAGTCTTCCAAGCTGGTTGCCGCAAAACGCGGCAAGGTATTGTTGGTCAGACGGCGGTCGGACGGCCTGTGGATGTTCCCGGGCGGCCGCAAGCGTTCGCGCGAGTCCGACAAGGACTGCCTGCGGCGGGAGATCAAGGAGGAGCTGCCCAAGCTGAAGCTCGGCCGGATCAGCCTGTGGAAGGAAGTGACGGCCAGGAATAAGCGCTCCGGTCGCAAGATGAGCGACGCGATCTTCATCGCCAAGGGTGCCAAGGGCAGGCTCGAGATCGGCGACAAGAAGGAGATCGACCGCGCCGCCTGGCAGAAGCCGCGGGGCATCCGCCTGACGCCGACCTCGCGCTACATCCGCGATCGGCTGTTTCCGAGCAAGCCGCGGCGCCAGTGAGGAGGGGGGGCCGCGTCTTCGCGGCGCCTGTGCGACAAATCGCCCGCTGGTCCACAACACGAGCCCGAAATCGACAGATCATCGTGCGGTCAGGTCGGCCTACCGCGTCGTGGTCTGATCGAGACGGCCCCAGCCGGCTGCTATTGCTTGACCGCCAGCGTGTCCAGGCAATGGTTGAGATAGACGGTACGATCCCTGGGCAGCACCTTGTCGAGATCCGCCTTCAGCGCGCATTCGCGTTGCCGCATCTGCTCGGCCCGGCGCTTCTCGGCCGCCTCGCGATATTCGGGGGCAACCTTGTTGGGATCGACCAGCGCCTGCGAGCCGGCGGGAGCGGTCACGGCGAGCGCGATGGCGGCGATGATGATAATGTACTGCTTCAAATGAGCCTCCGTAAAAGGGCTCATGCTAGCGCGAGGGTAGCGGGGGCTCAAACGGCAAGTGCGGTGGGACGACCGATAGCGCAGCCTGCGTCCGAGAGGCTGTCGGTGGAGTCGGTTTTTCAGCGACCTGAAGTCGGCCAAGCGAAGTCGGCCAAGTGAAGTCCATTCACTTCGACGCGTGGTCGATCTTGTGCCCGAGATGCCCGGTGTCGTGATCGCGACGCAATTGGCTCAGCGAGGTCTCGTTTAATTGATGCAAGACCTCGCTGAGCGGCGTCGCATCGGGATAACCGGCCGCAAATGCCTTTCCGTAGATCTTCCGCAACGTACCGACCAGCGTGTTGCCATGCTTCTTGCTGATCGCGCCATCCTTGTCCCGATGGCGGCCGTCCAGGCCCGGTTCCTTCATGTGGTTCTCCCCGTGCGGCGTCTTGAGCGCCTGGAGAGAGCGTGCTCCCAAACGAATTGGTTGGCAACGGTGCGGCGCGCGGGAGTTGAGCGGCGGTTCGCTTCATCGCGAGAGCGTCGCGTTCGCGCTTCGCTCTCCTAGCTGTGAAGCCGCGTCAGATCGCGGTGGGACGGTCGGCGTACTACATGAGCGGAAGCGGACTCAATTGGAGCCGATACGATGCGTCTTGTTTTGGCCCTGGGCCTCTTGATCGTCTTGTGCACGTCTGCAGACGCCGCGCACCACGCGCGTGCGCACAATCCTGCGACACGCCATCCTCCGGTCGATCGTTTCGGCACGGAAGTGAATCCTCGCGTGCGCTTCGCGGTCCCCGGCTGGAGCGATGAAGCAACGGCGCGCTGGCTCAATAATGCCTCGTCCAACGTCGGCCGAGGCGGATAGCTATACCCGGACGCGGTACGCGAAGATCGGCGGAGCCGTGTGAACCAGTTCACACTCGCGCTTCGAGACCGGTGCTATGAAGCCCTCATTGCTTTTACCGATTGATATTTTGAAAACGCCCCAGCGCTCCCTACCAGGCGCTGGGGTTTTCATTTCGATCACGGCCACCGCTCGCGAAGCGTGATCGGACCGGGCGGATGATTTCTGAAAAGTGCCGAGGGGCGGGCGCGACTAAGCGGCTTGCTCCTCAAACGAGGTGTAGACCTGCCCAGCCGGATCGACGATCTGAACGTCCCAGCACCCGTCTTCGACGAGCTCTCTGGCCTTCTTGAGGGCGGCCGCGAGTGACAGCCGCTTGAGGCTGACGACGCCTGCCGTGTCGAAACCGCTGATTTCAAACATGCCGTTCCTCCGGTTTTCCTGAGTCTTACACCTTTCGAGGGCGTTGTCTCCCGGCTTTTGTGGCAAGGCCCTTGGAACTGCAGGCAGCTGCAGTGTCCACTGCAGCGCGGTGGCCGCCATCGTGCCATCGGCCGACCCTGATGGTCGTTAGCGCTCCCGCCTCGTTCAGGCGTCATTCAGAGGGACTGTCTATCTTGCTGCCTTGGAGGACCGCTTCGATGTTGATCACCACTATTGCGACAATCCTTGCCCTTCACGGCGGTGCGACGGCGCCTGCCGCAGCTGTCGAACGCCCGCTCGAGGTGCAGTATCGCGGCGTGCCGAGGCATCCGCCGCCGTGCGGCGATCACTGGGATCAGAGCGCCCGCGACGGGATGTGCTATCCCAACGGCTATCTCCGTCCGGAAGACCAGGCGGCGCTGCAGGGGTACTATCAGGGCCCGCGGCCTTACTATGGAATGCGCCGGCGTCCGGTGCCATGCGGCCACGGCGCTGACGTCGATATCCGCGACGGTGCCTGCTACCCCAACGGCACGGTTCCACTACAATTCCAGGACCGGCCAGAGAATTACTATCGGCGGTACTGAGAGACGGGCCGTCAGGCGCGAGGCCAAGTTTGCTCTCGATCGGCGTGCTCTTGATGAGCTAGCCGCGGAGCCGGCCCAGCACCACGACTAGGCAGCCTGCTCCTCAAACGAGGTGTGTACGCGTCCCGTTGGATCGACGATCTGAACGTCCCAGCACCCGTCTTCGACAAGCTCTCTGGCCTTCTTGAGGGCGGCCGCGAGTGACAGCCGCTTGTGGCTGACGACGCCTGCCGTGTCGAAACCGCTGATTTCAAACATGCCGTTCCTCCGGTTCTCGTGAATCTTACACCTTTCGGGGGCCTTGTCTCTCGGCTTTGTCGTGCTGCGAAGCAGGCTGCCGCGTGACTTATTCCGTCGCTTCGCCCCCCGTATTCGGCCGGGGTGGCTGGGGCCTGCCAGGCGGCCACGTCGCTAACCTGGAATTAATCCAAAATGCCCACAATTTTAGGCAGTTGTAGGTGGGTGCTGCGTAGAGGAGCCGTCGCGAGGACGTTCCGGCGTCGGCTTCCTTTTGCTCGCTCATTTGAGGTCAATGGACATGACCACGACATCCGAGGCGCAAGGCCTCGTCGAACAACTCGACCCCGCGGCGCTCGCGCTCGCAGTCGCAGCACTCGAACCCGCAGCCCCGGAAGCTCCAGCACCGACCAAGCGGTCCAGCCGGAAATCGGTCCTGGCACTGTCGGTGTGTGCCTTGGCCATCAACGGCGCGGCGGCGATCTATACATGGCCGGCTGATTTTCCATCGCCGAATCTCAGCAGTCTGGCTGAACTGCTTCCGCGCCGGGAAGCCTCCGCGCCAAAATCGGATCCGGTTGTCGCCGCCTTGAAGGACATTCAGTCGGCCCAGCAGCAACACACGGCTTCGCTGCAGGAGAGCAACCACGCCTTGCAGCAAAATGCAGCTCTGCTGCAGCAGGATTCAATGGTGCTGTTGTCGCTGCGCCAAAGCATCACGGACGAACGGGTCGATGTGAGGAAGATATCTTCGCAGCTGTCCACGCTCATCGCGAAAGTCGATACGCTGCAAAATGCGATGATGTCGGACGTCACGTCCTCGATCCGAAAAGCGAATGCGCGCTATGGACTGTCGGCAGCGATGCGGAAGCGGATGGTTCGGCAGTCGAAATCCGTAGGGCCGGTTTCAGTTGGAGGAGCGCCGCTGAGTGTGCCGGCTGCAGTGGCGGCTCCGGAAAGCTGAAGACAGGTCAGGTGAATCACCTGACACTACTGGCTCTCGAGCTCACGCTGGCCGGTCGTCTTGTCACGCCAGGCAGGACACGATGGCAAGCACGACGTCGGCGCCCAGGTCCCCTGAGTACATCGTGAAAAGGACGCCAGCGCCAAGAACAACAGCAAAAACCTTGAGAATAATCATTTCGATATCCCCTCGTGGGTGAGGGCACACTGGACCCGGATTGTTTCCTGAGTGCTTCGCGTAATGCGGTGAACGGTTTCATTCACCGAGGCGTTATCCGTGAAGGGCCGCTCGACTTAGACGCCGCAACAGGGGCTGCTGCGCCCCGATGCATTTTCGAGATCAAGCCCGGGGGGCATCGCAATCGAACTGGCGCGCGCCAACGGTGACTTCAAAACTCTCTCGCAAGAGCGAGCGCAAGGTCTCAGTTGCTCCGTTCCGACCTCCAGCCGGTTTCCCGATGTGAAATGGTGGCGGTGATATCGACGTCTCTGCCGGCGGACTGGCGCCAGGCAGCCACGCCGAAACACACCGCCAGCGTCAACGTCGTCAGCAATAGCAGCACCGACAGAAACTGGCTCACGCACACCCCCGGCAAGATCACGCGCGAAGGCGCGCACATCTGGTTGATTCGGAAAATGCAGTCCGACTGACCTAGGGTGCGTTTTCCCCAAGGTTGCAAACCGGGGGACGAACACTCCCTAGCCTCTGAGCCGCCGCGACTCAGGAGCCGGCTCCGCACGCACCAGGCTTCTGCGCTTCACAAGAATTGGCCGGCTATTGCCGTCGCCACGGCATAAGCTTTGGCTGGATGCTCGATGGCAGCCTCGCGGCCGTCGCTCTATGATAGAGGCGATTGTTGGAGGCGGTGACTTTACAGCGCTGTAGATCCCGTCCGACCGACCAAATTGGAATCGCAGCCCTAGATCTCGCGATGGAATTAGCTGGCAACGCAGCGAAGCGCTGACCCGCCGGCTCACGCTGGCGGCTCCCCTTTAGAATTCGCTAGTTGGGGGGGCTGCCGCTCTTGGCCTTGGACGAATGTTTCACTACCGGTTTGGCCGGCGTGGCCGGCTTCTTCGCTTCGTCGCCGCGGGCAGTTCCCCACGGATCGACTGCCTTCTGGTTGGGAACATTGCCGAGGGAGCGTTGATAGGCGCGCTCGGCCCGAATGTCGTCCGCCTTCTCGGCCTCCGTCTTGTCCTTGGACTCGCCGTACATTGGAACATGGTCCTCTGCCAATGCGGTCTGTGCGATCAGGGCAAACATGACAGCGGCGGCGATTTTGCGCATCGAGAAACTCCCGGTTCTGCGACTAGCATAACATCGCGCCGATTGCGGCATCAATGCATCGGAGTGTCGTCCGGCAGCGGCTTATGACGCATCGCCGCCGGTTGAAGCGGTAGAGATAAGCCCGCCGGCTCACAAGGTCGGGGGATCTCCGCGGGGCAGGCTAGTCATCATCCGCCGACGAGCCGTTAGTTCGCTAGTTGAGCGCGCGCCTGTTTGACATTGCGTGAGACGACACGATCGTAGACCGATAAAGCGGCATCGGTCGCTAACTCAACCATTTCTCGATAAGCGGCGTCGTTCGTTTGAGTGAAGCTTTCGCGGATTGCTCTGGCAAGCTGTTCGTCCGAAACGGCGTCTCCCGGGGCCGCTCGTCCGGTGAGTCGGCTATACAGATTCAAGCGATACACGTCGGCGGCGATTTGCCAGGCCCAATCCTCCAGTCCCAGTTGTTGAACCACCCGGTCGACCCCTTGCTCTACGCGCAGAAAAATTGGGGTAGTCGACGCTGGGCATAGAAAAAACTAACTCAGGTTAGAAAAAAACCTGCCCTACAAATTCAGGTGGAAGCCGCCGCTCGAGGCGCGCGCCGGTTCCGGCACCAACAAATACGCCGCCGGGCTCTAATACATTGTCCCGGCGGCGGTGTTCATTTCCAGCCCCGAGATGGGAACTAACAAAAACCTCGGATACAGATTTTACGCGCGAAACCTGGGAAGGTTTCAGGCTGCCGGTTCACGCTGGCGGGCCTTGGCAGGCCCTGCAAACTCCTGTTGATGTGGTCGAGGAAGCTGTCACATTACTTTGACGTACAGGTGCCAATTTGGAAGGCGCTGGGATTTCAGAGCCCAGACCGGAATACGCGGCGAACGCTGCCAAGCGAATATATTCCGCTTGTGCAGCGTTCAGTATCCTCTCAATTTCGGGAGTTCGGCGTGTTTGATGCTGAAATGACTGCGCTGCTCAGGGCGGTGCTCGATGAAGTTTGCGAAAATATTCCTGTAAGCGAGACGGGCGCCAGAGCGTACGTTGCTTCGAAGCTGCTCGATGCCGCGGCACATGGGCAGCTCTCAACCGACGCGTTGAAAGCGGCAGGTCGCGAGGCCTTGAACCCACCAACGATGTGGCGCTGATTATCCGCTCCACATCACTCGATCACATCGTATTCGAAGGCGACGCCCTCCCGGTCGTTCTCCTCAAACCATCGTTCCGCGGCGCCCACCGTTGCCAACACAGTGCCCACACAAGGCTTTTTAAGCCGGGTCTATATTCTCGTTAAGTCTTTGAGTTTGATGGTGAGCGCGCTGGGGCTCGAACCCAGGACCCCGTGATTAAAAGTCACGTGCTCTACCGGCTGAGCTACGCGCTCCCATGGCCGCTGATGGCTTTCGAGAATCGATCGCCATCGTCTTCGGACATTCGAGAAGCATGTCTTGCCGCTGCCTCAACTGGCGTCGCGGGGAAAAACCGGCTGTTTCCGGATCATGCTTTCGGCCCGCGCTGTGTAGGGGGAGTGGCTGCGGAGGTCAATAGCGCGGGTGGCGGCCGAAACTCCTGGCAGAGGCTGGGATTCGCTCGCGGTTTCCGCCGCTTAGGCCGGAATTTTCAACCCGATTGGCGGCCCGCTATCCACGCCGAACAGCGCTGGTGGCTTGCCGGCGCGGAGGTTTCACCCGCGCCGCGAGGCCGTTCGTCCCGTCAGTTCGCCTCCCGGCGTACCTCGCTCGGCACCGGTTGCGGCGTGCCGGCGGGGGTCGGCAACGCAACCGGGCGCAGGCCGATCAGCTCGGCGGTGCGGATCGCGCTGTCGCGCCAGAACTGGAACGAGTTGATGCGGCTGAGCTCGAGGATCGCGATCGCGACCGCGGCCAGGAACGGCAGGCTTTGCAGCACCAAGACGCCGGCGAAGATGTAGATCTCGGTGATCTGGCGATAGCTGTTGGAGGCGATCAGCACCCCGGCGCCGATCACCAGCAGCGTGCCAATCACAGCCTCCCAGAATGCCTGGAACTCGATCGACATCCTGGACAGGCCGCCCTTGGAGGTGCGCGCGAACGCGATGTGCTCGGTGATCAACCCCTGCGCGACCGCGCGCGACACCGTCCATTGCACGCTCATCGCCGCGATCATCGCGCCCATCATCTGGCCGGGTTTGATCGCGACGCGCGCGCGGTACATCGACAGGAAGTGCGCGAGCGAGACGATGAAGGCGCCGATGATCGGCAGGGTCAGGATCTTGTCGGGGATGGCGATGTCGGCGAAGGCGACGATCGGGACCCAGACGAGGTTGAGCAGCGCCACCACCACGCCGAGGCTCTCGGCGCCGAGCCAGTTCAGCCAGCCCAAGCCATATTCGCGCTTCTGGTCGGGCGTCAGCCGGCTGCGGCCGGGCAGGAAGTGCCGCCAGTGCTTCTTCACGATCTGGAGGCCGCCATAGGCCCAGCGGTGACGCTGCTTCTTGAAGGCCTCGTAGGTGTCGGGGAGCAGGCCCTGGCCGTAGCGGTGATTGGTGTAGTGGGTGGTCCAGCCGAGCTGCTGGATCGCAAGGCCGAGATCTGAGTCCTCGCAGATCGTGTCGGATGACCAGCCGCCGGCCATGTCCATCGCGGCGCGGCGGATCAGGCACATCGTGCCGTGCACGATGATGGCGTTGGCCTCGTTGCGCTGGACCATGCCGATGTCGAAGAAGCCGGCATATTCGCCGTTCATGATGTAGTGCATGATCGACAGGTCGCCGTCGCGATGCTCCTGCGGCGCCTGCACGAGGCCGACGCGCGGGTCGGCGAAAGCAGGCACGAGGTCCTTCAGCCAGTCGGGATCGACGACATAGTCGGCATCGAGGATGCCGATGATCTCGGCATCGACGGCGGTGCGGTCCATCGCGATCCGCAGGGCGCCGGCCTTGAAGCCCTGCACCTTCTCGGCGTTGATGAACTTGAAGCGTTCACCGAGGGCGCGGCAATGGTCCTGGATCGGCTGCCAGAACGCGGGATCGGGCGTGTTGTTGATGATGACGACGCATTCGTAGTTCGGATAGTTCAGCCGCGACAGCGCATCGAGCGTCTGCTTCAGCATCTCGACCGGCTCGAAATAGGCCGGGATGTGGATCGAGACCTTCGGGTAGTAATTCTCGGGAACGTTCTCGACCGGCTTGCCCTTGGAGAGCAGCCGCTGCGGCGGCCGGCCCAAGGCCACCGCCGCGATCTCGTCGACGCGCGCCATCGCGATGAGGACAAGGGGAACAAGCAGGATCATGCCGAGCGTGAGCGCGAAGGCCGACCCGAAGATGAAATAGTGCCCGTTCCAGAATGCGAACACGGTCGCGGCCCAGGCACCGACGCCGTTGGCGGTCGCCGACAGCAGGAACGCCTGCCTGGCGGTCGGCTGCTCCAGCCGCAGGATCGGCAGCGACAGGAGGATGCCGACCAGCAGCGCAATTCCCATCAGCTTCCAGTAGTCGGGATTCTCGACCGGGCCGGTCCAGGCGAATTTCGGCTCGCGGCTGGCGTTGAGGATGCCCCAGTACGGGCCGACGCCGCCTTCGAAGAACTTCCAAGGCTGATCGATGGCTTCGACGATGTTGTATTCCATGCCGATGGCTTCGGCGCGGCTGACGAAGTTGCGCAGGGTCAGCGCCTGCTGGAACGGGCCGGGGTCGGCGTTGCGCAGATTGTAGCCCTGGCTCGGCCAGCCGAATTCGGCGATCACGATGCGCTTGCCGGGGAACAGGTTGCGCAGCAAATTGTAGCGGTCGACGGCCTGGTCGACCGCCTGGTCCGAGCGGAAGTTTTCCCAGTAGGGCAGCACGTGGGCGGCGATGAAGTCGACGTTGGAGGCAAGGTCGGGATTGTCGCGCCAGATGTTCCAGATCTCGCCGGTCGTGACGGGCACGCGGACCGAGCCCTTGACCTTCTTGATCATGTCGATGAGGTCTTCGACCTTCTGCTCGCCGCGGTAGATCACCTCGTTGCCGACCACGACGCCGACGACGTTGCTGTTCTTGCGGGCGAGCTCGATGGCGGCCTTGATCTCGCGCTCGTTGCGATCCTTGTCCTTGTCGATCCAGGCGCCGACGGTGACCTTGAGGCCGAACTCGGCCGCGATCGGCGGCACCAGCTCGACGCCGCCGGTCGACGAATAGAGACGGATCGCGCGCGTCATCGTCGACAGCGTCTTCAGGTCGGCGCGGATTTTCTCGACGGTGGGGATGTTGTCGATGTCGGGGTGGGCCGCGCCTTCGAACGGGGCGTAGGAGACGCTGGGCAAGAGGCCCTTGAAGTCGGGCGCGGGTTCCTTGTCCCGCATGACTCCCCAGATGCCGGCGTGAAGCACGGACACAAGCAACAGAACGGCGGCGACAACGCGCATCGCGGCTAAACCAAAAGGGGCTGAGGTGGCAGGGAAGCGGATCCGACCCCGAGATCCGACCGAGTCCGCGGCAAATGGAGCATACCTCTGCCGCGCGGTTTCACAACTGTCACGGCCTCATGACCGTATGAGGGCATGACAGTTTCGGAATGTGCGGCAGTGCCAACCGCTTCTATTGCCGATCGTTCCTGAACGGCGGCTGAAACGATCGCGGCTATTTCTGGGGCGCCGGTGTCGGGCTTACCGCAGGCGCGGGGCTCGCGGCCGGCTGAGGGGCCTGCGAATTGCCCGTGGTTGGCGCCGCCGGCTGGGACGCGCTGGCTGACGCCTGCTGCGGCTGGGATGCCGGGTTGATCCAGCAGGCGTGCACGCGGCTGTCCAGGGTCTCGGCGACCTTGGGATCGATCTGGCCGCCAAAGCGGGTCAGGCAGCGGAAGGCGGCCTGGATGTGGCCGCCGGGGCAGCCGAAGCGGTCGTAGAGGTCGAGATGGCGGAACGCGGTATCGAGGTCGTCGCGCCACATCAGCCGCACCACGCGCCGGCCGAGCCAGACGCATTCGGGGTTGCCGGCCGGGCCGTTGATGACCTGGGCTGCTTCGGCGAACTCGTCGGTGCGGCGCTGGTTCTGGGCGGCGTCCCTGGCGGCGGCATCGGCGGGCTGGGCGGCTGCCTTGCCCTGGTCCGGGGCGGGCGTGCCGCTCTGGGCGGAGGCGCCACCGAGGCCGACCAACACGACCAGGGAGGAGACGGCCAAGGTGGCGGCGAACTGCCGCAGGACCGCATTTCGTAACTCGAACACCCGTTGCCGCATGAATTCCCCAATATATCAGCTGACCGCCCGCGCCAGGACCTCGCGGACTCGCCGGTGATGGCGTCCAAATGGGTCCCCAATGCGGCGGCAAAGTCCTGCCGAGTCCATGACCTGAATTTGAAATTTTGTCCAGCAAAGTCACGATCCTAGGCCCCTGTCGAACGGCCGCAGGTAAATTCCTCGGGGGAGGGAAGGATCCATCACGGACACACCCCTTGGCAGATGGCGCGTGAGCAGGTAATCGACGGCACCTCGCGGAGGACGGAACCGATTTCTCTTCGTACGCCACTGGCGCTTCTGCTCGTTTCACTGGGTGCGATTGCTGCCGTGTGGTGGTGGCTGGCCACGCCAATCACGCTCGCGCGCGCCCCGATCGACCCGGCCGACAAGGTCCAATGCGTCTCCTATGCGCCGTTCCGCGGGGAACAGTCGCCGCTGAACGCGTGGACCCATATCGAGGCCGACCAGATCGAGCAGGATTTGCGCCAGCTCAAGGAGATCACCGACTGCGTCCGCACCTATTCGATGGAGAACGGGCTCGACCAGGTGCCGGCGATCGCCGCCAAGGTCGGCGGGCTGAAGGTGCTCCAGGGCATCTGGCTCTCCAGCAACCGCGCCAAGAATTTTGAGCAGGCCGCGCTCGCCGTCCGCCTTTCCAAGGAATTTCCCGGAATCATCACCAGCGTCATCGTCGGCAACGAGGTGCTGCTGCGCGGCGAGATGACGACGGCGGACCTCGTCTCCATCATCCGCTCGGTGAAGGCGCAGGTCAGCGTGCCCGTCACCTATGCCGACGTCTGGGAGTTCTGGCTCAGGAATCGCGAGGTCTATGAGGCCGTCGACTTCGTCACGATCCACATCCTGCCTTATTGGGAGGATGTTCCGGTGAAGGCGAAGTTCGCAGCGAGCCATGTCGAGGCGATCCGCGAGCGCATGGCGGTCGCGTTCCCCGGCAAGGAGATCCTGATCGGCGAAACCGGCTGGCCCAGCGAAGGGCGCATGCGCGAGGGCGCGCTGCCGTCGCGCGCCAACCAGGCGCGCGTCGTCTCGGAAATCCTGGGCCTGGCGAAATCGAACAAGTTTCGCGTCAATCTGATCGAGTCCTATGACCAGCCTTGGAAGCGCAAGCTGGAAGGCACCGTCGGCGGCTATTGGGGCCTGTATGACTCGGTGCGCCGGAACCTGAAATATCCGCCGGGCCAGCCGATCAGCAATTTCCCGTACTGGAAATGGTACATGGGCGCCGGCATGGGCCTCTGCGTGCTGGTGTTCGCGGTCGCCGGCCTCACGCTGCGCAGGCGGCCGTGGACGCCGCGCTTCTCGGCCTGGCTCGGCGTCGCGATCTCGGCGACGTCAGCGGGCATCCTGCTCGGGATCGGCGCCGACAAGATGTATTATGAGAGCTACGGCATCGGCGGCTGGCTGCACTGGGGCGCGCTGCTTCTGGCCGGCATCCTGTCGCCGATCTTCTGCGCGCAGGCAATGGTGATCGGCCGCAGCCTTCCGACCTTCCTCGATCTGCTCGGTCCACGCGAGGGCCGCAAATGGTCGAAGCTCACCGCCGTGCTTGGCCTGACGCTGGCGGTGACCGCGGTGATCGCGGCGCAGACCGCGCTCGCCTTCGTGTTCGACCCGCGCTACCACGACTTTCCCTACGCCGCGCTGACGATGGCGGTGGTGCCGTTCGCGGTGCTGATGCTGAACCGGCCGCAGATCGGCCAGCGTCCGATCGCGGAATCGGTGTTCGCGGGCCTGCTCACGCTGGCGGCCGCCTATGTGCTGTTCAACGAGGGCCGCGAGAACTGGCAGTCGCTGTGGACCTGCGCGATCTATCTGCTGTTCGCGTTCACGCTGTGGCGGGCGCGGGCCGAGCAAATCCAAGAATGAACAGGCCGATCGCAAGGCCCGACAGCACGACATTGTAGAGCACGATGCCGAGGCCGGCGGCGACGATGCCGACGGTCAGCAGCACGATCGACGGCCGCATCAGGTTCAGCGTCGCAGCCACCAGCGCGACGATGCCGAACACCGAATTCTTGAACAGCACCGTCGATACCGTGCGCGCCTTGCAGATCAGCGTCTGCAAGCCAGCGTCACAGGCGAGCCCGACGGTCGAGTTCTCGATGCCGAGATAGCGCAAATAGATCGCATAGCCGACGGACAAGAAGCCGACGACGATCAGGAACTGCACCTGGTAGGGTGTGAGGCGGAAGGGCTTTTTTGTCATGGGCGCAATATGGTCGGGATGAGGGGAGGGGGCAACAGGGGAGGTGGATATTTCTGATCGCTTGCGCCGTTCGGCGAGTCATTGCTCGACGGCCATTGACGCCCCAATTTGATGAGAGGCCGCAGTGAGCTCATGGGCCGCGCAACAAGAGGGTGCGCAACGAAGATCCGCGGGTAATGATTTAACTCGTGCGCGTTCCTACCGCCTGAAGAACGACGACAGCGTCGATCCCGCCGAGGCCGTCTCCGGCTTCGCCGGTGCGGCCGGCGGCTGAGGCGCGGGGGCAGGCGCGGGCTCCTCGCGCTTCGACGAGCGCTTTGATGAGTAGCTGCGGCGGCGCTTCTCCGGTTTGGCGGCAGGAGCGGGCGCCGGCGCAGTCTCGGCTTGCGGCGCCGCGTCCTGGTTCTTCTCGGAGTTCTTCTCCTGAACCCGGTCCTGAGTCTTCTCTTGTCCCTTCTCCGATCCGCCGCGCATCGACAGGCGCTGGCCGTCGAACACGGTGGTCTCGCAATGGCGGTCGTTCTCGGCAAGGCCGGCGCAGAGCTTTGCGGCGGCCGCGGCATTGATCAGCGGGCCGGCGCCGAGACGGAGCTGCATGCCGAGGCCGGCATTGCCTTCCTTGATCATGATGATCGGCCGCAGCGCCGCGATCTCGGGATTGGATTTGCTCAGGCCGCGCCAGAGCGCGCGCAGGCCGTCGAGCGAGTTGGCGCCGCCCAGCTCGATGGCGAAGCGCGTCTGCTGGACCGCGATTGCAGGGGCCTCGCTCTCGGCCGTCTCCGGCGGCTTGGCTGGCGCCGCGGCAACCTCGGTCGGGGCGGGCGTCTGTTCGGGCTTCTTCTCGGCGGCCTTCTCCGTCGTCTCGGGCTGCGTCAGCTTCGATGCGGCGGGATCGGGTGGCGCCATGATCGACTTGGATGGCACCAGCGGAAGCATGGGAAGTGCCGACGTCGTCAGCGGTGACTGCGACACCAGCGAGGCCATGGCGGCGTTCTGCGGCGGCGGGATCAACTGGTCCTTTGCTGCCTCCTTCAGGGCGTCTTTTGCAGGCTCCTTCGCCTGGTCCTTCGCGGCCGCCGCGCGCGGCTTGTCACTTGAGGGAGCCGGCGTCGAGGCGACCGGCGCGACGCTCGGCGCCGCGGGCTGGACGTCGGGCGTTGGCGCGTCCTGCGGCTTCGCGCTCTGCTTGGCGATGGCGCCGGTGACGGAATCCATCCCTTGCTCGAGCACGGTGACGCGCGAATAGAGCCGGTCACGATCGGTGTTCAGCGTCTCGATGGCGGAGGCGAGGCGGCGGCCCTCATTCTGGCTCTCCTTGGTCAGCATCTGGAGCCGGTCGGCCTGGCGCGACAGATCGGCCGACGCAACCTGGTCACGGCGCCAGCCGAGCTGGGCCTGATTGGCCAGCACGGCCAGCACGACAGCGCCGACGGCGGCCACGCCCCACGAGCCCAGCCGCCACATCATGCTGCGGTCGACCGCGCTTTCCTCGGCCAGAAGTCCGGAGAACAGCCCGCCGGTCTCCTTGGTCCCGAAGGCATCCGCCAGTGGGTCGGAATCCTTTGCCATGAACGTTAAGTGCCCAGCCCCGAACAGCTTCCCCGAATCAATCAAGGAACATTAACAGGAAAACCCCGTCGCACTTGAATTCCGGGCGTTCGCGGGGGTAGCAAGGCGACAGCTCAAGACGGCATCGGCCTGCCGCCGCCCATTGATTCGGCCGCATTTGACAGGATTTCGATGACCGCCCGTTCCAGCCTCACGATCGTGCTCGCCGCCGGCGAAGGCACGCGCATGCGATCGAACCTGCCGAAAGTGCTGCATCCGGTCGCCCACCAGAGCCTGCTCGCGCACGTGCTCGCCGCCACACCGAAGGGAACCGGCACCTCGCTCGCCGTCGTGATCGGCCCCGACCATCAGGCGGTCGCGGACGAGGCGAAGCGCATCCGTCCCGATGCGCTCACCTTCGTGCAGGCAGAACGGATCGGCACCGCGCATGCGGTGCTGGCGGCGCGCGAGGCGATTGCGCGGGGCGCGGACGATCTGCTGATTGCCTTCGGCGACACGTCGCTGATCTCGGCCGAGACCTTTGAGCGGCTGCGCGCGCCGCTCGCGAAGGGCGCAGCAATCGCCGCACTCGGCTTTCGCGCCGCCGATCCCACCGGCTATGGCCGCTTCATCGTCGAGGGCGACCGTCTGGTCGCGATCCGCGAGCATGCCGATGCCAGCGCGGAAGAGCGCAAGATCGATCTGTGCAATGCCGGCCTGATGGCGATCGACGGGCACCGTGCACTCGCGATCCTCGACAGGATCGGCAATGCGAATTCGAAGGGCGAATATTATCTGACCGACGCGGTCGGCGTCGTTCGTGAACAGGGATGGGAGGCCGTCGTGATCGAGACCAGCGAGGACGAGGTGCGCGGCATCAACACCAAGGCGCAGCTCGCGGAGGCCGAAAGCGTGATGCAGGCGCGCTTGCGCAAAGCGGCGATGGAAGCAGGCGTCACGCTGATCGCGCCCGAGACCGTTTATCTGTCCGCCGACACCGTGTTCGGCAATGACGTCACCATCGAGCCGTTCGTGGTGATCGGTCCGGGCGTGTCGATCGCCGACGGCACGGTGATCCATTCCTTCTCGCATATCGTGCAGACCACGCTCGGCAAGAACGTCTCGATCGGCCCCTATGCGCGGCTGCGACCCGGCACCTCGCTCGGCGATGGCGCGCGCATCGGCAATTTCGTCGAGACCAAGGCCGCGACGCTGGAGGCCGGCGTCAAGGTCAACCATCTCTCGTACATCGGAGACGCCACCGTCGGTGCCAATTCCAACATCGGCGCCGGCACCATCACCTGCAACTACGACGGCTTCAAGAAGCACAAGACGATCATAGGGCAGGGTGCCTTCGTGGGCACCAACTCCTCTCTCGTCGCGCCCGTGAAGATCGGCAACGGCGCCTATATCGGCTCGGGCTCGGTGATCACGCGCGATGTGCCCGACGACGCCATGGCGCTGGAGCGCAACCAGCAGACCATCAGGGAAGGCGGCGCGGCGCGCTATCGCGAGATGAAGACGGGCGGCAAGAAAGTCGAAAAGAAGCCGGAGAACTGAGCGCCAACTGCCGTGTCCTCTCGCTTTGTTCGCGATCTCTTCAGTTTTCTGATCGAGACATGCGTCACGGGGATGGGGCGACGGCTGCTGTGGGAGATGAACGAGTACGATCCGCCCGAGATTGTGGCCCTCGTCATCGGGCTGGCGTTCTGGGCGCTCCTCATTTTCCTCGTCTGGGCCGTGATGCTGGGGTGGTAAGGCGCGCCGCTATTCGTCGTCGGAGAATTCCGAGAAGATCGCGCGCGTCAGGCGCCAGCCGCGCGGCTTGGCGCGTTTTGCAGGTTCTCCGGCTGCGTGCTTGACGAAGACGGGCTTGCTTTCCTTGCCGCGCTGGGGCGGCGGCCAATGCGCAAGGTGCGTGCCAGTGGTCTCGCTGGCGTGGGCATACATCGATGACAGGCCTTTGCGGCCGGACGGGCTTTTCATGACCTTACTCCATGGCCGGGAATCGTTGGTCAAACTCATTGACAACAAGTTAATTCGCGCGGTTTAAGGCCGGCCAATTCGACGCAGTCGAAATCGGAAGCGAACCGGCGCTGTCTCAATCAGCAATAATTATTGAGTATCTGGTTCCTTAGGAACTTCGCTAAAGACCGAGCGGGTCGTTTAGGCGATTTTTCGACGATTTGGGGGATATTGATCCGCATGTGCGGGATTGTCGGCATTCTCGGGCGCTCGCCGGTTGCAGAGCAATTGGTGGATTCGCTCAAACGTCTTGAATATCGCGGCTACGACTCCGCGGGCGTCGCCACGCTCGAAGGCAAGCATCTCGCGCGCCGCCGCGCCGAGGGCAAGCTGAAGAACCTGGAGAAGCGTCTCGAGGCCGAGCCGCTCAAAGGCACGACCGGCATCGGTCACACTCGCTGGGCCACCCACGGCAAGCCGACCGTCAACAACGCCCATCCGCACGCGACCGAACGCGTTGCCGTGGTCCACAACGGCATCATCGAGAATTTCCGCGAGCTGCGCGAAGAGCTCGAGAAAAAGGGCACGGTGTTCCACACCGAGACCGACACCGAGATCGTGCTGCATCTCGTGGACGATCTGCTCACGCGCGGCAACAAGCCCGTGGAAGCGGTGAAGCTGACGCTGGCCCGGCTGCGCGGCGCCTTCGCGCTCGGCTTCATCTTCGCCGGTGACGACGACCTCATGATCGGCGCCCGCAACGGCCCGCCGCTCGCGATCGGATATGGCGACGGCGAGATGTATCTCGGCTCCGACGCCATCGCGCTCGGCCCGTTCACCGATACGATCAGCTATCTCGAAGATGGCGACTGGGTCGTGCTGACGCGCAAGGGCGCCACGGTCTTCGACAAGGACGGCCACGCCGTCCAGCGCGAGAAGATCAAGCACGCCGCCTCGACCTCGCTGGTCGACAAGGCCAATTACCGCCACTTCATGGCGAAGGAAATCCACGAGCAGCCGGAAGTCGTCGGCCACACGCTGGCGCGCTATGTCGACATGGCGACCGAGCGCGTCTCGCTGCCGGTCAAGCTGCCGTTCGACTTCAAGAGCATCCAGCGCATCAACATCACCGCCTGCGGCACCGCGAGCTACGCCGGCTTCGTCGCGAAATACTGGTTTGAACGCTTTGCGCGCGTGCCGGTCGAGGTCGATGTCGCCTCCGAATTCCGCTACCGCGAGGCGCCCTTGCGCAAGGGCGATCTCGCCATCTTCATCTCGCAATCGGGCGAGACCGCCGACACGCTGGCCGCGCTGCGTTATGCCAAGGCCGAGGGCGTGCACACGGTGGCCGTTGTCAACGTGCCGACCTCGACGATCGCGCGCGAGAGCGAGACCGTGCTGCAGACGCTGGCCGGTCCCGAGATCGGCGTCGCCTCGACCAAGGCCTTCACCTGCCAGCTCATGGTGCTGGCAAATCTTGCGATCGCTGCCGGCAAGGCCCGCGGCGAATTGTCCGACGAGGACGAGACCAAGCTCGTTCACGGCCTCGTCGAGATCCCGCGCCTGATGTCGGACGCGCTCACCACCGAGCTCCAGATCGAGAAGCTCGCGCGTGAGATCGCCAAATCGCGCGACGTGCTCTATCTCGGCCGCGGCACCAGCTTCCCGCTCGCGCTCGAAGGCGCGCTCAAGCTGAAGGAGATCTCCTATATCCATGCCGAGGGCTATGCCGCCGGCGAGCTGAAGCACGGGCCGATCGCGCTGATCGACGAGACCATGCCGGTCGTCGTCATCGCGCCCTATGACCGCGTGTTCGAAAAGACCGTCTCCAACATGCAGGAGGTTGCCGCCCGCGGCGGCAGGATCATCCTGATGACGGACGCAAAGGGCGCGGAGGAGGCGACCGTCGAGTCCCTCGTCACCATCGTCTTGCCCGACATGGCGGCCGCGTTCACGCCGATGGTCTATGCCGTCCCCGTGCAGCTGCTCGCCTATCATACGGCGGTCATCATGGGCACCGACGTCGACCAGCCGCGCAACCTCGCGAAATCGGTGACCGTGGAATAGGCAGAAGGGATCAGGCCGGGACGCTAGGTAGTCTTCCAAAACCTGCTAGAAGACCCTAGTTTGAGTGCAGCGACCGACCTGGAACCCGAATGACCCCCCGCGACGACGCGCCTGCGCCGCTTGATCCCATCCCGGAACCGCATACCGGCCTGATGGGCCGCTTCCGCAATTATTTCCTCACCGGCCTCGTCGTGACGGGGCCAATTGCCATCACGCTGTATCTGGTCTGGTGGTTCGTCACCTGGGTTGACGGCGTGGTGCGGCCGTTTGTGCCGTTGGCCTACCGGCCTGAAACCTATCTGCCGTATGTCGTTCCAGGTTGGGGACTGATTGTCGCATTCTTCACGCTGACGCTGGTCGGCTTCCTCGCCGCCAATCTGATCGGCCGAACGCTGGTCGATATCGGCGAGACCTTCCTCGGCCGCATCCCGGCGGTGCGCGCCATCTATCGCGGCCTGAAGCAGGTGTTCGAGACGCTGTTCTCGGGCAAGGGCTCGAGCTTCCGGAAGGTCGGCCTGGTCGAGTTTCCGTCGCCGGGCATGTGGTCGATCGTGCTGATCTCGCAGTCGCCGAATGAAGAGGTCGCGCGCAGCCTGCCGGGGCAGGAGGAGCACGTCTCCGTGTTCCTGCCGTGCTCGCCGAACCCGACCACGGGCTTCTTCTTCTACGTGCCCAAGAGCAAGATCGTCGAGGTCGACATGAGCACCGAGGACGCCGCAACGCTGATCATGTCGGCCGGCGTGGTGCAGCCGGGCGCGGCCCCCGACCCGAAGAAGGCCGCCGCGCTTGCGGGCATGGCGAACGCCGCGCGCATCGCCAATGCCTCGGCGCTCCAGCCCCAGCCTGCGAAGGTGGAGTAGGGCCATTCCGGTTTCGGATGGCCGCATTCGCGCAAGCACTTTCGTCCTCTGCTAGTCTTCCGGTTGAATTGAGCGCCTCGCTCGGAATTCGACCTGGAGTGCATGATGACGAAGACCATTGCGATCCTCGCGCCCGGCGCCATGGGCAGCGCCGTGGCCCGCCGCCTCGGCGAAAACGGTGCGCGCGTGCTGACGTCGTTGAAGGGGCGCAGCGAGGCGACGCAAAAGCGCGCCGCGGATGCCGGCATGATCGGCGCCGAGGACGACGCGATCGCGGAGGCCGACATCATCCTTTCGATCGTGCCGCCGGGCGAAGCCGTGGCTTTGGCCGAACGCCTGGCCGCGCTGATCGTCCGGCGCGAAAAGAAGCCGGTCGTGGTCGACTGCAACGCGGTCAATGTCGATACCGTGCAGCGGATCGAGGAGATCATCGGCTCGGCACAGGCGCCGTTCGTGGATGGCGGTATCATCGGTTTCCCGCCGCAGCCCGGCGGCAAGAGCCCGGCTTTCTACCTGTCCGGCGAATACGCCAAGGACCTCGCAGTTCTGAAGGATCTCGGCCTCGACGTGCGGATCGTCGAGGGCCCCATCGGCGCGGCCTCCGCGCTGAAGATGTCCTATGCCGGCATCGTCAAGGGCCTCGCCGGCATCGGCTCGGCCATGGTGGTCGCGGCCACGAAAGCGGGCGCGGCTGACGCGCTGCGCGACGAGCTCGCGCTGAGCCAGCCCGCGGTCCTGGCCCGGCTCGAAGTCGCGCTGCCGGACATGATCCCGAAGGCCTATCGCTGGGTCGCGGAGATGCGGGAGATCTCGGGTTTCCTCGGGCCCGACCATCCGGCGAGCCAGATCTACGAAGGCTTTGCACGCTGGCTCGAGCACCTCGCCGCGGATGCGAATGGCGAAGCGGTGGATGCGGCACTGCTGAAGGCGTTCGCAGCGCGTGTCGCGCAGAAGAAGGCCTGACCGTCCAGTCCGAAGTCACGGCAATGGATCACTCGCCGTGCACTGAAACCGACTCCAGAAAACCCTGGATGTCCCGGTCGCGTCTCAGGCGCACGACCGGGACATCGGGGCCATATTGAAGGCGCTCGGCCTCGATGACAGGCAAGCGCTCCGTGTCGTAGCGCCACGCCTCCTTCATCAGTTTCCAGTCGAACTGTTCCGGACATCCCTCGGGAAGATCGGGGCGCGTCGTGTCGCGATCGAACGCGGAGCGCCAGAGAATGCGCCACTGGCAGAGCCAGCGCGGGCGGTCGATGACGACCATGGTGTCGGCACGCGCAAGCGTGAGATCGAAGGCCAGCCCCGAGAAGCTGCCGTCGATGACCCATGCGTCGCCCGCGATCGCCTCCGCGACGCGTAGACGGAAGCTGGCCTTGTCAGATGGCTTCCATCCCGGCCGCCAGTAGAGCACGTCGAGATGCACCACGGGCAGTCCAAGCTTCCGCCCGAGATTTCGGGAGAGGCTGGTCTTTCCGCTTCCCTGAGAACCGACAACGATGACCCGGCGCATGAGCGCAAGGTTCCATAAAGTCGGTCGCGGGGAAAGAGCGTGCCTTCCGGGCGCGCTTTATTACCTCGCATGTAATTGAGCCAATTCGCAGCCCGTCTACTTTGCTGATCGTCCACCCGCGGGGAGCTTTCAAGCCTCCGTCGAGCGCGCGTGTCACCGCATGAGGAGAGTGAGATGGAAGTCGTGTTTACGAAGAAGGCGCCGCCACAATGGCTGCTCGATATGTGGAAGGAGATCGACGACAAGACCTTCGGGCAAGGTTTCGAGTGTTTTGCGGAGGATGCCGTCTGCAATCTCGGCGTCGCCGATTGGAAGGGGCGGGAAGCAATCCGCACCAATCTGAAGGCTTTCATCGACACCGGATTCACCGCGCTGCATCACGTCACCGAATATTGGGACGCCGGTTCCCTGAAGGTGTTTCGCGGTGTCGTCGACATGACACCCGACGATCCCTCGATGACGACGGTGCATCCGACCATGACGCACTTTTTCTACATGGACGAGACGGACGACACCAAGGTGCGGCACTGGGTCGGCGCCGTGGGGCCGGTCACCTTCGGTTGATCGCCTGGAATAAGCCTGCCATTGGCGGCGGCGCCTCGGGTAAACCGGCGCCGCCGCCGATGCGCGTCGACGATATCGACCGGAAGGATCGATCGCATGAAAGCTGTGGCCAGCGACATCAAGATAGCCGTCAGATCCGCGGGCGCTCTGCTGCGTCAATGGCGGGACATTCGCGGCAAGACGCAGCTCGATCTGTCCTTCGATGCGGGCGTTACGCAGAAGCACATCAGCTTCGTCGAGAGCGGCCGCAGCATCCCAAGCCGGCAGATGCTGCTCGATCTCGCGCAGGCCCTCGACGTCCCCTTGCGCGAACGAAACGAGCTGCTGCTCGCCGCGGGCTACGCGCCGTCCTATTCCGATCCGGCGCTCGATACACCGGCCATGACGAGCATCAATCGCGCCCTGCGGCGCATGCTGCGTCAGCACGAACCGTTTCCGGCCATCGTCATGGACCGGTACTGGAACGTGCTGATGACCAATGACGCCGCGCCGCAGCTCTTCAATTGCTTCATCGACATGTCCGCGCGACCGGCTCCCCGCAATCTCTTACACCTGATGTTCGATCCGGCCGGCATGCGTCCCTTCATCGCGAACTGGCCGCAGACCGCCCGCGGCCTGCTGGCCCGTGTCCATCGCGAGGCGGTCGGGCATGTCATCGATGTCAGGACCAAGGCGCTGCTGGAAGAGCTATCGCGATACCCGGGCGTGAAGCCGGAATGGCGCGCACCCTCGGCCTCCGATGCGATGCCGATGATCCCGCTCAGCTTCGTCAAGGACGGCGTGACGCTCGACTATTTCTCGCTGATCACGACCGTCGGAACGCCGCAGACGGTGACGGCCGAAGAGCTGCGGCTCGAATGCATGTTCCCCGCCAACGATGCGACCGAAGCCGAGCACGGCAGGTTCTTGCGTGCGCATGCGGGGTGAGGGCCTCCGCCGCATCTCAACCCGTCCGACGTGTGCCGAGCTCCACCCACATCGTCACTGCGAGCGCAGCGAAGCAATCCAGGATCTTTCCGCGGAGACAGTCTGGATTGCTTCGCTACGCTCGCAATGACGAGGAGGAGACGGCGCGGGATCCATCTGTTACTGTCTTGCGGAAGCAGATGGATGCAATCGGAGCTCGAATGAGAGTGCTGGTGATCGGCGCGGGCGCGCTTGGCGGCTATTACGGAGCTCGCATGGTCCGCGCCGGGCGCGACGTGACCTTTCTGGTGCGCGAGAAGCGGGCCGAGCAACTGCGCCGGACAGGATTGCAGGTCGTCAGCCCGCATGGCGACTTTGCCGTGCAGCCGAAGATCGTCCTCGCTAACGATCTCAAGGAGCCGTTCGACGTCGTGCTCGTCGGCGTAAAATCCTACTCGCTCGACGATGCCATGAGCCAGTTTGCTCCTGCCGTTGGCGGCGATACGATGATTCTGCCGATCCTCAACGGATTGAAACATATCGACGCCCTGACCGCGCGGTTCGGTGCCGCGCGCGTCCTTGGCGGGCTCGCGAACGTCAGTGCCGGGCTCGACGCGGATGGTCGTGTCGTTCAGTTCATGGCCAATCAAACGATCGTCTTCGGCGAGACCAAGGGAGCGTTGAGCGAGCGCGCGCTCGCACTGGAAACACTGCTCCATGTCCCTGGTATCGACGTACGCGCCAGCGAAGCGATCATGCAAGACATGTGGGAGAAGTTCGTCCAGCTGAGCACGCTCGCCGGCATCACCTGCCTGATGCGCGCGAGTGTCGGCGACATCCTGGCCGTGCCGAACGGCGAGCAGTCGATCTTCCGCCTGTTTGCGGAATGCTGTGCCGTTGCGACGGCGTCAGGCTTTGAACCTCGCGCGCCGTTCATCGAGTTCGACCGGAAACTCTTCACGACCCTGGACTCGCCGCTCAAGGCCTCGATGCTGCGCGATATCGAGCGCGGCTCGGTCACCGAGGCGGAGCACATCCTGGGCGACATGGCCAATCGGGCCCGTACGCTCGGCATCGACACGCCGCTGCTGGATCTGGCCGTGGCGCATGTGGCGGCTTACGAGGTCGGGCGCCGAAGAGCAGCAGGCTAACCCGCCCCGATCAGCGGGATCGCCTCGTCCCGCTCATAGAGGTACAGCAGGCACCGTAGCGCCTCGCCACGCTCGCCCTTCAGCTTCGGATCGTCCTTCAGGATCCGCAGCGCCTCGTCTCTAGCCTGGGTGATGAGCTGGCCGTGCACCTCCGACCGCGCGATGCGGTAGCCGGGCAGGCCGCTCTGGCGCACGCCCAGCACGTCGCCTTCGCCGCGCAGCTTCAAATCTTCCTCGGCGATGCGAAAGCCGTCGGTGGTCTCGCGGATCACCTTCAGGCGTGCCTTCGACATCTCGCCGAGCGGCTCCGAGTAGAGAAGGAGGCAGGTCGAGGCTTCCGAGCCGCGCCCGATACGGCCGCGCAGCTGGTGCAACTGGGCCAGGCCAAACCGTTCGGCGTTCTCGATCACCATGATGGTCGCGGCCGGCACGTCGACGCCGACCTCGACCACGGTGGTCGCAACCAGAAGGCCGATCTCATGGGCGGCGAACTGGCCCATCACGCGGTCCTTCTCGGTGCCCTTCATCTGGCCGTGGACGAGGCCGACGCGGTCGCCGAAACGTTTTTGCAAGCTCTCGAAGCGTTTGGTCGCATTGGTCAGGTGCTCGGTGCCCTCGGCCTCGGATTCCTCGACCAGCGGGCAGATCCAGTAGACCAGCTTGCCGGCCTCCAAGGCCCGGCCGATGCTGTCCGTGACCTCATTGAGGCGGCTCATCGATATGGTGCGGGTCTCGATCGGCTGGCGGCCGGCGGGCTTCTCGCGCAACTCGGAGATGTCCATGTCGCCGAAATAGGTCAGCACCAGCGTGCGCGGGATCGGCGTCGCACTCAGCACCAGCACGTCGACGGACTCGCCCTTCGAGGTCAGCGCGAGGCGTTCGCGCACCCCGAAACGATGTTGCTCGTCGACGACGGCCAGGGCGAGATCGCTGAAGATCACGTCGTCCTGGATCAGCGCATGGGTGCCGACGAGGAGATTGATCTCGCCGGCTTCGAGTTGCGCCAACAGCTCGCGCCGCTCCTTGCCTTTCTCGCGGCCGGTGAGAATGGCCACGCGCAGCCCTGCGTGCTCCGCGAGCGGGGCGATGGTCTTGATGTGCTGCCGCGCCAAAATTTCCGTCGGGGCCATCAGCGCGGCCTGCTTGCCGACCTCGGCGACGGCGGCCGCCGCCAGCAGCGCCACCACGGTCTTGCCCGAGCCGACATCGCCCTGAAGCAGGCGAAGCATGCGCACGGGCTGTTTCAGATCCTCGGCGATGGCGGCCGCGGCGTTGCGCTGGGACGGGGTCAGGGCATAGGGCAGGGCGTCGATGATCTTGTTGCGCAAGTGACCGTCGCCGGCGTTGCGGACGCCGGCGGGGCGGCGCAATTGGGCGCGGATCAGGGCCAGCGCGAGCTGGCCGGCCAAAAGCTCGTCGAAGGCGAGGCGCGACCAGTAGGGCTTTTCGGGCAGGATGTCCGTGAGCTCGACCGGCTGATGCACGCGGCTGAGCGCCTCGGTGACCGTCGGAAAACTGCAGCGGCGCATCACCTCCGGGCTGATCCATTCCGGCAGGGCGGGCAGCTTCTGCAGCGCTTGCGCGACCGCGCGTCGCAGCGAGCCGAGCGCCAGGCCGGTGGTCAACGGATAGACCGGGTCGATGCCGGAGAGTTTTGCGATCGCCTCTTCGTCGAGCACGCGGTCGGGATGTACGATCTGCGGGATGCCGTCATACATCTGCAGTGTGCCCGAGACGTAGCGCTTCTCGCCGACAGGCAGCAGCTTTTCGACATAGCCGGGCTTGGCGCGGAAGAAGGTCAGCACGACGTCGCCGGTGTCGTCGCTGGCGTAGACGAGATAGGGCGCGCGGGCGTTGCGCGGCGGAGGCGGGCGGTGGCGATCGACGGTGACCTCCAGCGTCACCATGGTTCCCTGGACGGCGTCGCGGATCTTTGGCCGCGCACGGCGGTCGATGACCTGGCTCGGCAAATGCAGCAGCAGGTCTACCAGGCGCGGCGTCTCATTGCGGCTGAGCAGGTACTGCAGCAGCTTGTCCTGCTTCGGACCGACGCCGGGCAGGCTGGTCACGGGAGCAAACAGCGGATTGAGCAGGCTGGGGCGCATGAGAGCGAATCTAGGATCGTTTCGGCCCGTCATGCCCGGCTTTATGGCGGGCATCCACGGCTTTTTTCGCGGCGCTCGCGCGGGTAGCGGGCCATGCCAAATCGAGGGCTGACAGGGGCGGTCCGAGTGGCTATATCACCCCGGCCCGGCACGTCCGGGCTTTCTGCGTTTGACTGGATCCGAGACATGACGGGAACGACACGATCGAGCAACGGGCTGGACGATCGCCGCAAGCGGCTTCTGTTCCGCTGCTGGCACCGCGGCACGCGCGAGATGGACCTGATCCTCGGCCGCTTCGCGGATGCGGAGATCGGCAATCTGACCGACGCGGAGCTGTCCGAGCTCGAGACCCTGCTCGACGAGTCCGATCCCGATCTCTATGCCGCCATCACCGGTGACAAGGTGCTGCCAGCTGAAGTCACCGGCGCGCTGTTTGCCCGCATCAAGGCGTTCCCGATTACGGACGGCGATTTATGAAACAGGGGATGAAGTCGCCGGCCGAGCTGCTCACGCCCGGCCGCGCGCTGACGCTTGCCAATGTTGCCGAGGGCGCCGAGGGCCTCGTCATCTCCGATCTCGCCCGCGCCATCGCCGCGCGGCCGAAGAAGGCGGCCGTCAGCCTCGCCGTGGTCTGCCGCGACGGTGGGCGAATGCAGCAGCTCGAGCGCGCGCTGCAGTTCTTCGCGCCCGATTTGCCGGTGCTGACCTTTCCGGCCTGGGACTGCCAGCCCTATGACCGCGTCTCGCCGCATGGCGGCATCCTCGCGCAGCGCCTGACCACGCTGGCGCGGCTTGCGCCGCTGACCGGTAGCGACAAGCCGCTGATCGTGCTCACCACGGTGAACGCGATCCTGCAGCGCGTCCCTGCGCGCGAACTCGTTGCCGCGCAGGCGCTGTCGGTTGCGCCGGGCAACGTGGTGCCGATGGACACCATCGTCGCCTGGCTCGAGCACAACGGCTACAACCGCTCCTCGACCGTGCGCGAGCCCGGCGAATATGCCGTGCGCGGCGGTATCCTGGATCTGTTTCCGGCCGGCCTCGACCAGCCGGTCCGCTTCGACTTCTTCGGCGACAGCCTGGAATCGATCCGCTCGTTCGACGCCGAGACCCAGCGCACGATGCTCGACATGCGCTCGCTCGACCTCGTGCCGATCTCGGAATTCCAACTCGTCACCGACACCATCCGCCGCTTCCGCATGGGCTATGTCGCCGAGTTCGGCGCGCCCGAGCGCGACGACGCGCTGTACGAGGCCGTCAGCGAGGGCCGCCGCCATCCCGGCATGGAGCACTGGCTGCCGCTGTTCCAGGACCGGATGGACACGCTGTTCGACTATCTGCAAGGCGCAGCCATCGCGATCGAGCCGCAGGCCGAGGACGCCGTCCGCGAGCGTTTCAAGCAGATCCAGGATTACTACGAAGCCCGCCGCGATGCGATGGAGCATCCCGGCGGCGGCGCGATCTACAAGCCGCTGCCGCCCGACAGGCTCTATCTCACCGACGAGGAATGGACCAGGCGCGAAAACGAGATGTCGCTGGTGCGGCTGACGCAGTTTTCGGTTCCGGCCGATGGGGCGACGATCGTCGATGCCGGCGCGCGCAAGGGCCGCGACTTCGCACCCGAACGCAATGACGCCACCGTCAACGTGTTCGAGTCCGTCGTCAGCCACGTGATGGCGCTGCATGCCCAGCGCAAGAAGGTCGTGATCGCGCTCTGGAGCGAGGGATCGCGCGACCGCATGACCTCGATGCTGCGCGACCACAAGCTGACCCATACCACCAGCGTCAACAGCTGGCGGACGGTGCAGGCGACCCCGCGCAACGAGACCATGCTCGCCGTGCTCGGCCTGGAAAGCGGTTTCGAGACCGACGAGATCGCGCTGATCAGCGAGCAGGATATCCTTGGCGACCGCCTGGTCCGGCCCCGCAAGGCGAGCCGCAAGCTCGACAATTTCATCTCGGAGGTGACCAGCCTTGCCGCGGGCGACATCGTCGTCCACGTCGATCACGGCATCGGCCGCTTCATCGGCCTCCAGACTCTCGACGTCGCGGGCGCGCCCCACGACTGCCTCGAGCTGCATTATGCCGCCGAGACAAAGCTGTTCCTCCCCGTTGAGAACATCGAGTTGCTGTCGCGCTACGGCTCCGACCAGACCACGGTCGAGCTGGATCGTCTGGGCGGAAGCGGCTGGCAGACCCGCAAGGCAAAACTCAAGAACCGCATCCGCGAGATCGCGGGCGAATTGATCAAGATCGCTGCCGCGCGCCATTTGCACGAGGCGCCAAAGCTGCCGGTGCAGTCGGGCCTCTACGACGAGTTCTGCGCGCGCTTCCCCTATGACGAGACCGAAGACCAGCTCGGCGCCATCGAATCCACCCTGAAGGACCTCGAGCTCGGCCGTCCGATGGACCGCCTGATCTGCGGCGACGTCGGCTTCGGCAAGACCGAGGTTGCGCTGCGCGCGGCCTTTGCCGTCGCGCTCGAAGGCAAGCAGGTCGCGGTCGTGGTGCCGACCACGCTGCTGGCCCGTCAGCATCACAGGACCTTCACCGAGCGCTTCAAGGGCTTCCCGGTGAACGTGGCGCAGGCCTCGCGCCTGGTCCCGACCAAGGAGCTGAACCTGGTCAAGAAGGGCATCGCTGACGGTTCGGTCGACATCGTCGTCGGCACCCACGCACTGCTCGGCAAGGCGATCAAGTTCCGCGATCTCGGCCTCGTCATCGTCGACGAGGAGCAGCATTTTGGCGTCACTCACAAGGAGCGGCTGAAGGCGCTTCGCTCCGAGGTGCACGTGCTGACGCTGTCGGCGACGCCGATCCCGCGCACGCTGCAACTGGCATTGACCGGCGTCCGCGAGCTCTCGATCATCGCATCGCCCCCGGTCGACCGCCTCGCGGTGCGCACCTTCGTCGCCCCGCACGATCCGCTGATGATCCGCGAGGCGCTGCTGCGCGAGCGCTATCGCGGCGGCCAGGCGTTCTACGTGGTGCCGCGCATCGACGACCTCGCCGAGGTCAAGGACTTCCTCGACAAGAACGTGCCGGAGATGAAGGTCGCGGTCGCGCACGGCCAGATGCCGCCCGCGGTGATCGAGGACATCATGACCGCCTTCTACGACGGCAAGTTCGACATCCTGCTGTCCACGACGATCGTGGAATCCGGCCTGGACATTCCCAACGCCAACACCCTGATCGTGCACCGCGCCGACATGTTCGGCCTGGCGCAGCTGTATCAGCTCCGCGGCCGCGTCGGCCGCTCCAAGCTGCGGGCCTATGCGCTGTTCACGCTGCCGGCGCAGCAGAAGATCACGGCGCAGGCCGAGCGCCGGCTCACCGTGCTGCAATCGCTGGAGACGCTGGGCGCGGGCTTCCAGCTCGCCTCGCACGACCTCGACATCCGCGGCGCCGGCAACCTGCTCGGCGAGGAGCAGTCCGGCCACATCAAGGAGGTGGGCTTCGAGCTCTATCAGTCGATGCTGGAGGAGGCGATCGTCAACCTCAAGGCCGGCGTGTCCGAGCCTGCTGCCGACCGCTGGTCGCCCTCGATCACCATCGGCATGCCCGTGCTCATTCCGGAAGACTATGTCGGCGATCTCTCGGTGCGGCTGTCGCTGTACCGGCGGCTGGCCGATCTCGACACCGAGGAGGAGATCGAGAACTTTGGCGCCGAGATGCGCGACCGCTTCGGCGTGCTGCCGGACGAGGTGCGCTACCTGTTCAAGGTCGCCGCGATCAAGGCGTTCTGCCGCACGGCCAATGTCGGGAAGATCGATGCCGGCCCGAAGGGCGCGGTCATCGCCTTCCGCGATAATTCGTTCGCCCATCCCGACCGCCTGGTGTCGTTCATCCGCAGCTACGGCCAGGCCGCCAAGGTGCGGCCCGACATGAAGGTGGTGTTCCTGCAGGACTGGGAGACGCCGGAAGAGCGTCTCGCCGGCACCACCGAGATCATGCGACAGCTTGCACAGCTGGCGCAGAGCAAGAAGGCGGCGTAATTGTTCCGAGCGCCACCGGAGCGGTACTTGGATACAAGACAGCGGCATATGGCCACTTGCGGAATGATCGAACGACAGCCATGTTCGATTCGTCGAGTTCGGCCGACGATTTGGCCTCGCCGCTGATTGCGTGCCCGACTGATGACCTGATTCGTGTGACCCGCGACTGGTTTACCGGCCGCGGGTTTTTTGTACCGCAAAACGGGCCTTCCCCGCCCATTGAAACCTCTGAGGTCGCGAGCGTGTCTATCAATATCGATTCAGGCCAGGAATCCGGTGACGAACACGACGACGTCATGTATCCGCAGGTCCTGCCGTTCATATTGGTCCACGCGGGATGCTTCGCGGCGATCTGGTCAGGCGTCTCGTGGCAAGCCGTTGCCATCTGCGCGGTCCTGTACTGGTTGCGCATGTTTGCGATCACCGCCGGGTATCACCGGTATTTCTCGCATCGGGCTTACGCGACCAGCCGGGTGTTTCAGTTCATCCTGGCCTTCCTGGCCCAGAGCAGCGCTCAGAAAAGCGTCCTCTGGTGGGCTGCCAAACATCGCCATCATCATCTTCACTCGGATACGGCGAAGGATGTGCATTCGCCCCGGCACAAGGGCTTCCTCTACAGTCATGTCGGCTGGATCTTCTACCGGCAGCACGATGCAACCGACCTGGTGAAAGTATCGGATCTGGCGTCGTATCCGGAGTTGATGTGGCTGCACAGGCTGGAGCTTCTGCCGGCATTCGTGCTCGCGGGCCTCTGCTTCCTCATTGCGGGGTGGTCGGGACTCGTGGTCGGGTTCCTCTGGAGCACCGTGCTGGTGTATCACGGCACGTTCTGCATCAACTCCCTCGCACATGTTCACGGCCGCAGGCGGTATGTGACCGGTGACGATTCCCGCAACAACTGGCTGCTCGCTCTCGTCACGATGGGTGAGGGGTGGCACAACAATCACCACGCCTACCAGGCCAGTGCTCGACAGGGCTTCCACTGGTACGAGATCGATCTCACCTATTATATCCTGGTGGTCCTGTCCTGGCTCGGGATTGTCCGGGATCTGAAGATGCCGCCCAAGCAGGTCCTGCGCAATGAGCATCGGCTGGGATCTCGCGTGATCAAGCAAGCGGCCGAGCAGCTCGCCGCTCGCTTCAATCCCGAACACATCGCCCTGGCGATCAGGACGTCGATCCATGAGACCGAATTGTCGGTCCGGGACGCGATTCACCTGTTGCAGCACAGAGCCGATCTGCGTCTGGCCAGCATGCCGACTCGCGACCAGTTGCTGGCTGAAGCGCAGCGCATGTTCGCGAAGACGATGTCGCTGGACGACATCGTCGACCGGGCCCACGAGCTCCTGAACGAGACTGTTGGCTTTCTCCTGGCCACGCCTGCGCCTGCTCTCGCAACCAACGCGCAACCTGGGACGAATGGCGGCGCTTAGGGCGATGACGCGGATCGAATGATTTCGGCAGGATTGTCGTAGGGTGGGCAAAGGCGCGCTTGCGCCGTGCCGACCATCCTTCCAAGACCGCTGAAAGTGGTGGGCACGCTTCGCTTTGCCCACCCTACGGCCTGGAGATCGTAGCTACGACGCGGCCCTTGACGCGTCGGCCGAGAGACGCCCGAGCAGTGACCGCGCCGTATCCGAGGGCGACAGCGAGTCCACGCTGACGACGGGATCGCTGCGCATCTCGTGCTTGCCATTTGAGGTGTGTCGCATCACCGCCGACAGGCGGCGGGCGATCATGTGGGCGGTGCGGAAGTCGGTCTCCGCGAACACGACGATGACGGAACCGTCTTTCTGCGCCACGCCAAAATCCATCTGCCGCATCAGGCGGCTCAGGATCCGCGCGGCGTCGAGCTGGGCACGGGAATTGCCGGGCTCGAAGGCGAAGCGTGCCACGGAGAGGCCGCCGCCGCGGGCAAGGGCCTGCTCGACCGCCTTGGCGAAATCGCGGGCAAAAGCTTCTACCGTGAGCAGGCCGCTGCGCGGATCAAGCCAGCCGCCGGCATCGATCGAGCGCAGCGTGCGGCTCAGTTGCGCTTCCATCGCGTGCTGGCGGATCAGCGGCAGCGCGTTGGCGGCGACCTTCGCCGGCTCGCCCGGGATCAGCTCGAGATTGGGCAGGTCGTACGTCTGCGCGAGCTGGTGCGCGGTGACGACCACGGGCAGGCTGCGGAATCGGGTGTCTTCGGCGAGCACCGTGAGGAAGGCGTCGGTGACGCGCGCGGTAAAACCTTCGGCGAGCACGACGCCATCGATATCGCGGGTGTTGAGATGCTTGGCCGCAGCCTCGATCGAGAGCGCGCCGACGACCCCGACGCGTTCGCCGAACGCAACGGAGAGCGCAGGGTAGGCTGCGCCGCGGCCGATCAGGAGCACCGTTGCATCGCGTGCCGGATCCCCCTCCGGCAACCCGACCTTCGCGTCCGGCAGCCGGCGCAGAACCGTTGCATGGAGAGTACGCACGCGCAGCGCGGCGCGGAGCCGCGCGACGAGGCGGTCGGAATTGCCGCCGCGCGAGGAGAAGGGCAGGGCGTTCTGCGGCAGCGTGCCCGCAGCATCGAGTGCCACGAACGGCAGGTAGGGCGATTGGTCCGCGATCTTCCTGGCGAGCGGCGCAAGATAGGGCTCGTGCCCGGCATGCATCGCGGCGAGAACCGCGGCCGGCTGCACCTGCTCGACCGCGCGCGCCGCGCTGGCCCAGTCAGCGTCCACGACGGGAAACAGACGGGCCTCGTCCAGTGCCGCAATGAAAGGCGGCCGCTGGGTGTTGGACACAAACAGGATCGGGCCCGCCTGGGACATCGCAAACTCTGATCACGCAACAGATGCTGCGCAATCTAGTCCGGTTGCCTTAATGCAGCGTCAATGGAAGGGCCGAAACTGCGCTCCGGCCCCGTGCGGTCGCGAAAAGCCTCGACCATCAGGGGGTTAAGCCCGAGCTCATTGAGCGCTTCGCGGGCGCGGGCATTGTCTTGCGCCCGTCCTGCGAGCCGGTGACCCGAGAGCCGGTCGGGCAGCGCGGTGAGCAGGGCGCCCTGGCCGAGCCGGCGCGCCCATTCCTGGAGGTCGTTGGACAGGAAGCGGTAGCCGCCGACGGCCATGATGCCGGAGGGCGGCGCGGTGATGCAGATCGCGCCGCTTGGACGGTCGAGCCGCGCGGCATAGCCGGTGTCGACATAATCGCGCGGCGGCTGCGCCGTCAGCGTGTCGCCGACCGGCTGCGGCGGCGCGTAGGCCGCGATCGGCACCATCGCTCCGCGCAGGCCGAGCGTGCCCCTGGGCGTCAGCAGGATCTCGCCGGCGATGGAGGAGCCGGACTGCTCGCGCGGGGCGCCGTGCGGCCCGGGCATCACCGCAACAGGCATGCCGTCCTCGCCGCGGCGGGCGCCGAACAGCCCGGCCTCGCCGAACAGATAGACGTCGGTCAGCGGTGCATGCGGCGCGATCCAGGCATCGCTCGCCGCCACCTGCTCGGGCGCGCGCCAGAGGCCGATGACGTTGCGCAAGCTCGGCATTCGCGCCGCGAGATCGGAATCGCCGAGCCGCAGCACGAGCTGCGCGGGGGCGATCAGCACCTCGCATTCGTGCTCGTTGATCTGCTGTTCCAGCACGTCGTTCTCGAAGGGATGATGCAGCGCCAGCGTGCCGCCGCAGAGCAGCCACACCGCGAGCGAGGAGGCGAGGCCCGCGAACGACATCGGCGTGAACGCCGCCATCACGGTCGCGCCCTGCTTGATGTCGGCTTCCAGCGACATCGCGAGCCCGCCGGCGATCAGGCTGAAATGCGGCCGCGGCACCGGGCGAAAGCCTTCCGCGGTGACGTCGAAGGAGATCATCGCCGCCTTGCGGCCGTCCTGGATCACCGCGCGCGTGGTGCCCGGCGGGCGGGCCAGCACGTCGTCGAGCGAGGCCATGCCCTCGGGCAGGTCGGCGCCGAAACCGCAGACGTAACGGATCGAGAAGGCCTCTGCGGCGGCGTGCATCGCGAGGTCGGAATAGCTGACGCCGTCGACCTTGCTCATGGTGACGATGGCGCGCGCCGCGGTGCGGTTCAGCGCGGCGGTCAGTTCCGCATGGCGCCAGAGCAGCGGCAGCACGGCGACGACGAGCCCGGCGCGATGCGCGGCGAGCACCGTCAGCACGAACTCGACCGTGGCAGGCAGCTGGATCGCGATGACGGAATTGGCCGGCAGGCCCGATTCGACGAAATGCGCCGACAGGGCCTCGATGGCGGTGTCGGCCTCGGCGTAGGTCATCCGCCGCGGCTGGTGGCCGGTCACGCGGGCCTTGTTGAGGGGATCGAGCAGAGCGGGCGCGTGCGGTTGCCGCATCAGCGTGCGCTGAAACAGCGTGTCGAGCGTCGGCGATACGGCTGGCTGATTCACGGCGTCACTTCGCTTGCGGCTGCCCCTTCGACCACCAGGTCTCCGGCAGGTAGCCGGACAGCGCGGTGGCCTTTGGCCGTTCTATCCGATTCCAGCGCGCGATCCATTGCTCGGATACGTTAAACAGGGGGATTGTATAGAAACCGGAGATCAAGGCGCGGTCGAGCGCGCGCACCGCCGAGACGAAGGCCGTGTGATCACGGGCCTCGAGGAGAGCGTCGATCATGGCATCGACGGCGGGATCTTTGGCGCCCATGTAGTTGCGGGTGCCCGGATTGTCGGCGGCCGCGCTGCCCCAATAGAAATACTGCTCGTTGCCGGGCGACAGCGACTGGTCCCAGCGGTTCTGGATCATGTCGAACTCGTAGCCGAGCCGGCGCTGGTCGAACTGCACGGGATCGACCGCGCGAACGCTCGGCTCGATGCCGGCGCGCTTGAGGTCGCGCTGGAACGCGAGCGCGATGCGCTCCTGGTCGCGGGTCGTCACCAGCATCTCGAAGGTGAAGGGGGCTTTTGTCACGCGGTTACGCAGGACGGTGCCGTCGAGATCGTAGCCGGCGTCCGACAGCAGCTTGAGTGCCGCGCGCAGCGTCGTCCGGTCGCGCCCCGAGCCGTCGGTGACGGGCAGGTGGTAGCTGCCGTCCATGATGTCGGGCGGGATCTGCGCGGCGAAGGGCTTCAGCAGTTCGCGTTCGCGCGCATCGGCAGGCCGGCCATAGGCCGAGAGGTCGGAGCCGGCGAAATAGCCGGCAACGCGCGAATAGAGTCCGAAGAAATAGTTGCGGTTGACCAGCTCGAAATCGAACAGCAGCGTCAGTGCCTGGCGCACGCGGATGTCGGCGAAGATCGGACGGCGCGTGTTGAACACCAGGAATTCGGAAGGCTGCGGCACGCCGGGTTTGATGGTGTCGCGGATCACTTCGCCGCTTCTGGCGGCTGGAAAGTCGTAACCGTCGTGCCAGCGCAGCGGCTCGTGCTCGACGCGGAAATCATAGAGGCCGCGCTTGAAGGCTTCGAACTGGCCGTTGGCCTCGCGAAAATAGTCGAGCCTGATCTCGTCGAAATTGTAGAGCCCGCGATTGATGGGCAGGTCGCGGCCCCAATAGTCGGGATTGCGGGTCAAGCTCACGCTGGCACCGGGCTTCACCGCCATGATCCGATACGGGCCCGAGCCGATCGGGCCGGTCAGCGTCGTCTCCTCGAAGGTCGCGACGTCCACTGCATGCTTCGGCAGGATCGGCATCAGGCCGAGGATCAGCGGCAATTCCCGGTCGTTGGCGCCGGCCAGGTCGAAGCGGACGGTGAGAGGGTCGGGCGCCTCGGCCTTGGCAACCTTAGAGTAATATTGCCGATGGTTGGGGCGGCCGTGATCGCGCAGCAGCTGCCAGGAGAACAGCACATCCTCCGCCAGGACCGGCTTGCCGTCGGAGAAGCGGGCGCGGGGATCTAGGCGGAACGTGACAAAGCTCCGCGCGTCATCGGTCTCGACCGATCTGGCGATAAGGCCGTAGAGCGTGAACGGCTCGTCATTGCCGCGCGCGAGCAGGCTCTCGATCACGTAGTTCCGCACCGGCTGCACGGCCAGTCCCTTGACGATGAAGGGATTGAGGCTGTCGAAGGTACCGAGAATGCCCCAGGTCAGCCGGCCGCCCTTGGGGGCATCGGGGTTGGCGTAGGGCATGTGGGTGAAATCGGCCGGCATCGCCGGCCTGCCGTGCATCGCGATCGCATGGGCTTCCTCAGCCCGTACGCCGCTTGCGGAGAGCGCGGAGGCGAGGACCAAGGCGAGAAGACTGAGGCGGGTGCCAAGGCCCTCAAGAAGGCCCTCGAGAAGGCGCTGGAACATGGACATCGGCACACGTTGATTCGAGGACCTGCGGGCCTGAATCCTATCACAAGGAATTTCACGGATCGCAGGCCCGGGAGCGGTTCAAGGCGTTGTCAAAGACGCTTGTCGGCATTGATCTTTCCGTCGGCCACGTTAAGAAGGCACGCAATCGCGCACGAGCGCCGAGCCCGTCACTTATCCGCCTCAATTGACGGGGAGAGAGCCGCGCCAGGCGGCTCGGTTCGGTGCTTCGGAGCGGTTCGGGCACTTCCCGTTCAGAAAGGGTTTTCCGCAATGAATTTCCGTTACTTGGCCGCGTCCGTCCGGCCGCGCGGGCGACTTTTCGCCCTGTTGACGGCGACGGCGTTGGTCGTCCCGTTTGCTGCTGAGGCCCAGGCTCCCGCGCCGGCCCCCGGCGCGCCTGCCGCGCCCAAGGCGGCCCCGGCCGCCCCGAAAGCCGCTCCCAAGGCGGCTCCGAAGGCTCCCGCGCCGGCCGCCCAGGCTCCCGCCCAGCCGGCTCCCGCGCCGGGCGCTCCGGCGCAGCAGGGCGCGGCCGCCCAGCCGGCTGATCAGCAGATCCAGCTGATCTATGCCCCCTGGACCAAGTTCTGCCTCAAGGGTCAGGACGCCAACGCCAAGCAGGTCTGCTTCACCGGCAAGGACGGCCGCATCGAATCGGGCCAGCCTGTCATCGCGGCCGTGATCATCGAGCCGGAAGGCGAGCCCAAGAAGATCCTGCGCGTGACGCTGCCGCTCGGCATGCAGCTCGTGCACGGCACCCGCATCATCGTGGACAACAACGCGCCGTTGCAGAGCCCCTATGTGATCTGCTTCCAGAACGGCTGCATGTCCGACTACGAGGCCACGCCCGAGCTCATCGGCAACATGAAGAAGGGCCAGAACCTCGTTGTCCAGGCGATCAATGCCAACGGCGCGCCCCTGACGCTGCCGCTGCCGCTCGCCGGAGAATTCCAGAAGGCCTATGACGGTCCGCCGACGGATCCGAAGGTGTTCGAGGAAACCCAGAAGAAGCTCCAGGAAGAGCTTCAGAAGAAGGCCGACGAGCAGCGCAAGAAGCTCGAGCAGAACGGTGGCGCGCCCGGCGCGGCTCCGGCTGGTCAGAAGTAAGCGGGCTCAAATCCCGGACATGAAAAAGGCGCTCGGTTCGAGCGCCTTTTTTGCTGGCCGCTTGATGGCGGCAAAACTCAATTCAAGCGGCGGCCGGTCAGTTCAGCGACGGATTGCGCGGGCGATAGCCGCCGGTTTTGTCCTTGATGAAGATCTCGGCAACCTGGGAATGGCGGATCGGCTCGCCGGAATCGTCCGGCACCAGGTTCTGCTCGGAGACGTAGGCGACGTATTCCGACTCAGCGTTCTCCGCGAGCAGGTGATAGAACGGCTGGTCCTTGTGAGGCCGCACCTCTTCGGGAATCGACAGCCACCATTCCTCGGTGTTGTTGAATTCCGGATCGATGTCGAAGATCACCCCCCGGAACGAGAAGATCCGGTGGCGCACGACCTGTCCGATCTGGAATTTGGCGGTCCTCGCTTTAATCATTCCCCGTCGATAGACCAGGATTGTGGCCGATGCTAGTGCCCTGATCTGGAATTGACCTTCGACTAAGGGGTGGATAACCCCCAAATCTTCAGAAAACACTTTATCAATGATCGATATCCTCAATCTGGCGCTACCTTATTTCGGCTTGATCTTTGTCGGATTCGCCTGCGGCAAAGTCAAATCGCTGCCGGAATCGGGCCTCGCCTGGATGAACTTTTTCCTGCTCTACGTGTCGCTGCCGGCGCTGCTGTTTGCGATCATGTCGAAGACGCCGTTTGCGGAATTGAACAACCCGCCGTTCCTGGTCGCGACCACGCTGTCCACCGTTGTGGCATTCACCCTGGCGCTGATCGTCGGCAAGGTTTTGGGACGGCTGACGCTGCGCGAGGCGACGCTTGCGGGCCTCTCCGGAGGCTATGGCAATATCGGCTATATGGGGCCGGGGCTGGCGCTCGCCGTGCTTGGGCCGAAGGCCTCGGCGCCGACCGCGCTGATCTTCTGCTGCGACAGCATCTTCCTGTTCACGATCGTGCCGCTGCTGATCGAGCTCTCCGACCGCGACCATCCCTCGTTGGTCCATGCCTTCGGCGTCGTGCTGAAGCAGATCGTGCTCAACCCGCTGATCATGTCAGCCTGCTTTGGCGCGGCCGTGGCGGCGCTTCATATCGAGATGCCGGTCGCACTCGACCGCACCATCACGTTCCTTCAGAACGCAGCCGCACCGACCGCGCTGTTCGTGCTCGGTGTGACCGTGGCGCTCCGCCCGTTCAACCGGGTGCCGTGGGAGGTGCCGGGTGTGATCGCGGTGAAGCTATTGATCCACCCGCTGGCCGCGTTCGGCCTGATGCTGGCGTTCGGACCGTTCGCGCAGCCCTGGGCCGCGACCGCCGTGCTGATGGCCTCGCTGCCGCCGGCGCTGAACGTGTTCGTGATCGCCCGGCAGAACGACGCCTGGATCGAATCCGCCTCCGTCGCGGTGCTGCTCGGGACCTTCGCGTCCGTGGTCACGCTGACCAGCGTGATGTGGGCGATCCAGACCGGCCGGCTGGCGTTTCCGTAAGCGAGCCTACCGCCGCCACGTCGGGGTCAGGCCCTCGCGCATGGCGAAGCGCCGCAGCGGGCCGATGGCGCCGAGCAGGTGCATGCCGACCGCGCGGACCGGCTGGAGCGGCAGGAAATCGTTGAGCAGGGAGCGGTTGGCGATGTCGATCGCAAACGTTCGGCTCAAAATATCCGGGCGCCGCGCCCGGTCGTAGCGCTTGAGCACGTCGGGCGCGCCGGGATCCTGGCCCGCAGCGATGGCTTCGCCCGCAAGCCTGGCGATGTCAGCGGCATCGCGCAGACCAAGGTTGAGGCCCTGGGCTCCGATCGGCGGGACCACATGGGCGGCTTCGCCGACCAGCGCGATGCGATCGCGGCCGAAGGATTTTGGACGTTCGATCGCCAGCGGAAACAGGTTGCGGCCCGGCTCGACCGTCATGCGTCCCAAAATGGAATGCGACTGCTTCTCGATCGCGGCGGACAGCTCCGCGTCGCTCAAGCCGCGAAGCCGCTCGGCCTCGGCGGGGGCCGAGACCCAGACGATGCTGGAGCGGTCGCCGGGCAGGGGCACGAACACGCAAGGGCCATGCGGCGTGTGGAACTCGGTCGAGACGTTGCGATGCGGGCGCGCGTGGCCGACGTTGAAGGTCAGCGCGGTCTGCGTCAGGTCGCGCCGCGTCACGGCGATGCCGGCGGCTTCCCGGCACAGCGAGTGCCGGCCGTCGGCGCCGACCACGAGCCGGGCCGAGAGGAATTGAGCGGACGCCGTGCGGACCGCGACGTCGTCGGCTTCGATGACGACGCTTTCGGCCTCGTCATCGCAACGGACGAGGTTGGGCAACTCGGCCGCGCGTTCTTCCATTGCCAGCATCAGCGAGCGGTTGTCGATGTTGTAGCCGAAGGCGTCGAGCGCGATTTCGTGGCAGGAGAACCGGACCTCCGGCGCCCGGAACAGCCGGCCGGTGTCGTCGACGAGGCGCATGATTTCAAGCGCGGCCGCCTTGCCCTTGCAGCGCGGCCAGACGTCGAGGCCCTCCAGGAGATCGACGGAGGCGCCGAGCAGGGCGGTGGTGCGGTTGTCGGCATAGGGCACGCGCCGCGCCACCAGCGCGGTCCGCGCGCCGGCCTGCGCCAGTGCGATGGCGGCCGCCAGTCCAGCCGGTCCGCCGCCGATCACGGCCGCGTCATGGAGTGTCGATGCATCTGTCATGGAACGACAATTGACATGCTGCGCGGCAAATTCAAGCCCGGCTATATTTCCTTGATTTTGTGGCGAATTGTGCGACCGAGCGCCGCAATGGCGGATGTGCAAAGCGGTCTCATTCTGATAGCAGAAGCCATGGATACCCAAGAGGATTCCCTGAAGCCGAAACCGGCGATCCGCGCCGCGGCTTTTTCGGTGCACATCTTCACCGCATTCGGCGCGGCCATCGCGCTGCTGGCGATGCTGGAGGCCGTGCGCGAGCATTGGGCGGCGATGTTTCAGTGGCTGGGCGTCGCCCTGATCATCGATGCGATCGACGGGCCGATCGCCCGCCTGCTGAAGGTCAAGGACGTGCAGCCGAACTGGTCGGGAGACGTGCTCGATCTCGTGGTCGACTTCGTCACCTATGTGTTCGTGCCGGCCTATGCGATCGTGGCGAGCGGGCTGTTGCTGCCGGTGGCCGCGCCGCTGCTCGGCATCGCCATCATCGTCACCAGCGCACTATATTTCGCCGATCTGCGCATGAAGGCGGACGACAATCATTTTCGCGGCTTTCCGGCGCTGTGGAATGCGGCGGCGTTCTATCTGTTCCTGCTGCACTGGCCGCCGCTGGTATCGACGCTGCTGGTCGCGGCGCTTGTCGTGCTGACCTTCGTGCCGTTCCACGTGCTGCATCCGGTCCGGGTCGTGCGGCTGCGCTGGCTGACGATGTCGCTGATCGCGATCTGGGCCGTGCTCGGCCTCTATGTGCTGGAGATGGATTTTCGCGTCGGCACCGGCGTGACCATCGTGCTCTGCGCCATCGCGCTCTGGATCAGCTTCAGCGACGCATTGATCCGCCTGGCAAGATCCTTCGCATGATGCACCTCCTCACGAGCCCTGAAGCCTGGGCCGCGCTACTCACCTTGACCGCGCTCGAGATCGTGCTCGGCATCGACAACGTCATCTTCCTGTCGGTGATCGTCTCGCGCATCCCCGAGAAGCAGGCCCACCGCGCCCGCCAGATCGGGCTCGCTCTGGCGCTGATCTTCCGCATCATCTTGCTCAGCCTGCTGGTCTGGCTGATCGGCCTGACCGCGCCGGTGTTTTCGTTTTCAGGTTACGGCTTCTCTTGGCGCGATCTCATCCTGATCGGCGGCGGCCTGTTCCTGATCGCCAAGGCGACGCACGAGATCCACGCCGAGGTCGAAGCCGATGACGGCGAGGGCGACCGCGAATCCGGTGGCAACGCCTTCTTCTGGGTGATCGTCCAGATCATCATCATCGACATCGTGTTCTCGCTGGACTCGATCATCACCGCGATCGGCATGGCGCAGGATATCGAGATCATGATCGCGGCGGTCGTGATCGCCTGCCTGGTCATGTACATTTCGTCGGGGCCGGTGTCGCGATTCGTCGCGGAGCATCCGACCACCAAGATGCTGGCGCTGGCGTTCCTGGTGCTGATCGGCGTCGCGCTGGTCGCGGACGGATTCCAATTCCACATTCCGCGCGGCTACATCTACTTCGCAATTGCGTTCTCGGCGGCGGTGGAATTCTTCAACGTGCTGGCGAAGCGCAACCGCAGGAAAGTCCGCAAGTCGTCCGTTTAGCCGTTCCAATCTGGGTCGAGTTGACAAGGCGGGCGCGATGTCTTTCGCTCAGCGGCGAGAAGACCGAGAGGAGGTCAGGTGATGACCAAAGCCGTCCGTGTGCACAAGGTCGGAGGCCCCGAAGCCCTGGTCTATGAGAGCGTCGAGGTCCCGGCGCCGGCTACCGGCGAGGTGCGCATCCGCCAGCATGCGGTCGGGCTGAACTTCATCGACGTCTACTATCGCACCGGCCTCTACAAGGCGCCGGGGCTGCCCTTCATCGCCGGCAACGAGGCGTCGGGCGAGGTCATCGCCGTCGGGCCCGGCGTGACGCATTTCCATCCCGGCGACCGCGTCGCCTACTACCACAATCTCGGCGCCTATACCGGCGAGCGCAACATCCCCTGGGAGAAGCTGGTCAAGCTGCCCGACCACATCACGCACGAGCAGGGCGCCGTGCTGATGCTGAAGGGGCTGACGGTCTGGTATCTCCTGCACAAGACCTTCAAGGTCGAGCCGCATCATCGCGTGCTGATCCATGCCGCGGCCGGCGGCATCGGCTTGCTCGCCTGCCAATGGGCGAGGGCGCTCGGGGCCCATGTCATCGGTACTGTCGGCTCGCGCGAGAAGGCGGAGCTTGCGGAGGCCAATGGCTGCGACCACGTCATCCTCTACAACGAAGAGGATTTCGTCGCGCGCGTGAAGCAGATCAGCCGCAACGAGGGCTGCGACGTCGTTTATGACGGCGTCGGCAAGGCGACCTTCCCGGGCTCGCTGTCCTGCCTGAAGCCGCGCGGCATGTTCGTCTCGTTCGGCAATGCCTCGGGGCCCGTGCCGCCGTTCTCGATCGCCGAGCTCAACAATCACGGCTCCCTGTTTGCGACGCGGCCGAAGCTCAACGACTACGTCGGCACGCGCAAGGAGCTGCTGGAAGGCGCCGACACACTGTTCGCCGCCGTCATCAACGGCAAGCTGCACGTGCCGATCAACCACGCCTACGCGCTCAAGGACGCCGCCAAGGCCCATATCGATCTCGAAAGCCGCAAGACCACCGGCGCGTCGATTTTGAAGCCGTAGGTCTGCCGGCATCGACGGTTTCGTAGGGTGGGCAAAGGCGCAGAGCGCCGTGCCCACCATCTCTCAACGATGACTACGAATGGTGGGCACGCTTCGCTTTGCCCACCCTACGAGACCGTCTCTACGCCACGCGTCTTGCCGCGCCGGCCCTGGTCAAGATCCCGTCGAGACAATCGATCATCTCGGCGATCTCTCCCTTCGTGACGTTCAGCGCCGGCATGAAGCGCAGCGTGTCGAGCTGCGGCGCGTTCAGGAGCACGCCGGCCTCGAACGCCTGCGCGACGATGCCCGGTGCGATCGGCAGCTTGAGGTCGAGCGCGAGCAAGAGGCCACGTCCCCGCACGCCCCCGAGGCCGTGCCGGGCCGAGACCTTCTGCAACTCGCTTTCGAGCAGCAGACCGGTCTCGGTGACCGCCTTCAGGAAGTCGGGCTTGCCGATCTCCTCCAGCACCGCGAGCCCCGCCGCGCACATGATCGGGTTGCCGTTGAAGGTCCCGCCTTGATCGCCGTGCTCGAAGCAGGATGCCCGTTCGGTTGCCAGCAGGGCCGCGAGCGGCACGCCGCCGCCGATGCCCTTGCCGAGCGTCATGATGTCGGGCGCGATGCCGGTGTGCTCGTAGTGGAAGAGTTTTCCGGTCCGGCCTATGCCGGTCTGGATCTCGTCGAAAATGAGCAGCAAGCCATGTGCCTCGGTGAGCGTGCGCAGCTCCTGCAGGAACTGATCGGTCGCGGGCCATACGCCGGATTCACCCTGGATCGGCTCCAGCATCACCGCGACGGTGTTGTCGTTGATCAGCTTCTCGACCGAGGCGATGTCGTTGAGCTTCGCCTTCTTGAAGCCCGCGACCTTCGGCTCGAACAGCGGTTCGAACGCCTTCTTGCCCGAGGCCGACATCGTCGCCAGCGTCCGGCCGTGGAAGCCGCCTGCGAAGCTGATGATCTCGAACGCGCCGTTCCTGTGCAGGCTGCCGTATTTGCGCGCGAGCTTGATCGCGCCCTCGTTGGCTTCCGCACCCGAATTGGCAAAGAACACCTGGTCGAACGCGCTGTTTGCGACAAGCCGCTGGGCAAGTTTCAGGCTCGGCTCGTTGTAGAACGCCGGGCTCGGCGTCAGCAGCCGCTTGGCCTGCGCGGACAGCGCATCGGCGATTGCGGGCGGAGAGTGACCGAGGCAGTTCACGGCCCAGCCCTGCACGAAATCGAGATAGCGCTTGCGGCTGTCGTCCCAGAGGTAGGAGCCCGCGCCGCGGACGAACACGGCCTTGGGCCGTGCGGTGATGTCCATCAGCGCGTCAAACGGATGCGTGGTCATGTCGAACTCCTCTGGAGGCGGGTGGAAATGGGGCGCAAAAAGCAGAAAGGCCGCACCTTGCGGGTGCGGCCTTCTCGAAAACTCGGCTGAATTCAGTGGTTCAGCGGCGTCGTCGGACATGGCGCACCCTCTCGTCGTCGCGGGAGCGACGGCGGAGCATTTCGGTGCGCTGATGGGTCCGAGCGTTGATCATGGGGCGGGTCCCTACAGCCGAAGGGCAGGGCTTGTCAAGCCCATGCTCGGGCAGCGTTCAACCTTCTACGACCGCGCGAGCGTCGCGTTCACGAGCATCGAGCGATGGTCGCTGGCCGGCACTGTAGGATGGTCTCGCCTCGAGGATCGGCGCCTCCACCCCGACGGCCATCAGTGTCGTGACGATGATCGTCAGGGCGACGTACAGGATCAAACCCGCGGGGCTCTCTGCTGCGCCGAGGCGGTCCAGCGCTGCCAGCACGAGCAGGTGGAACAGATAGACCGAGTAGGAGATGCGGCCGAGGAAGAGGCTTGCGCTGACAAGGAATGGCCGGCTCGCAAGACGCGGCGCGAATGCAAGCGCGGCTACGATCGCGGCGGCGCCGAACGCGGATGCGTAGAGGTGGAACAGCGCCTCGAGCGCGAGCGACGGCTGGCCGGCAAGCCGAAGCGTGAGCGCGAAGGCGGCGCTGCCGACGACGAGGAGCGTCATCCCCGCGCGCACTGGGGTGACCGCGCGCAGCAGGCGGCCGTCCGAGACTGCCGCCCGTAATCGGTCTGCGCCGGGAGTTGCGGCCGCAGCGCAAGTGGTCTGCGCGATGAATGACGCGCACAGTGCGCCGCCTCAGCAACGCGGGAGGCGTGTGATGGAATTC
>NZ_JCAMOP010000014.1:0-223024 GCF_059512345.1 Bradyrhizobium sp. Unk1 | reverse complement strand
CCTCCCTTAAGTGGTGCTCAACAACTCCACTTTGGCACATCGATGCCGTCGGGCGGGGCGTCCACCCCATCATAAAGCGAGCTTGATTGGTGCAGGCTCGCCCAATGTCCGTTGTGCCCTGGTAGCGATCAAATTCCGCACCGCCGCGAAACGACGCGATGGGCCAAAACCGGAAGTCGTCAATTTACCAGGAATACCGCACCGCGCCCTTGCCGGCGTAGCTGGTGGTGACGTCGGAGAACTCGCCCTCGAAGGTGGCGGCGGCGGACCAGCCGTTCAGCCATTTCTTTTCGGCAGAGGCGGTGACGAGCGCGGAGTCGCGGGCTTGCGCGGCGCCGCCAACGACAAAGGATGCGCCCGGCAGCGTCTGGAACGTCGCACCGATATTACGGTTGGGATTGAAATCATGCGCCCATGCCAGGCGCCCCCGCAGCGTGAAGATTCCGTCCGGCATCGCATATGATTTGTCGCTGCGAAGGCCGAGTTCGCTGCGCGTATCGGTGACGCTCTTCGCGCCGTAGGCCAGCGCAAACGTGTTGGCGCCGGTTACTGCCTGCTCGGCATAAGCCGGCAGGTCGAAGGTGGTGAACTGGCCTGCGGCATAAGGCGTGATGCCCACCCCGCCCATCCCTGGGCTGACAAAACGATAGCCGCCTTCGACGCGACCGGACCACGCATTGGTGTTGAACTGCGCGCGCAACTGGTCGATGCCGGCCACCGTCACGGTGCGGTTGGTGGTGATGTCCTGCCAGCCATAGGCCAGCGCGCCGGAGAGATACGCCGCACCCGCATTGTGCCGGATGAAGGCGCCGGCCTGGAACATATCAGATCGGCCAGAGCCGCCATTGACGACGCTGAAGTTCGTACCACCGCCCGCCAGCGCAAAGCCCGCCAGCGTATTCGGCGAGATACGATAATCGGCGCCGACCGCGGTGCCTGCGATGCGGCTGGTCGTGTTGTTGGAGCCGAGTGTCGTGTTGCCATCGGTGGTCTGCGAGCCGCCATAGCCCGCCGCCCACACGCTCCAGCGCTGCGCGAACGGATCGGCCATGACGGCCGCCTTGGTGAACATCGCATTGGCGTCCCGCGCCGCACCGGAACGCGGTCTGTCCTGCGAGGCGTAGGCCGATGCGCCCGCGGATGATCCCGCTGAAACGCCATCGCCGCGACCGTCGACGAAGGGATCGGTCAGCAGACCCATGAACTGGTTCATGGCGTTGAACGTGGTTTGCTGCGATCCCGTGCCGGTCTCGCCGGAGATCTGGGCCAGTCCCGCCGGCGTCAACCCGCCGAACGCCAGCGGAATACCGCCGTTGGTGTTGAAGAAATTGACGATCGAGTCGGCGATGTTCCGTTGGTTGATGTTGAGACCCGTCCCGGTCAGCGGCACGAAGCTGAGAGCGAGATTGAGATAAGCATTGTTGGTGTCATAGCTCAGGCTCGACGTGAATCCACCCGGCAAGTTGGTGTTGACGATCGAGCCGAACTTGCTGGTGCCGATACCGCCGGTGGCGTTGAGGATGGTGTATTGCTTTGCGACATAGGTCCCGGCTGCGAAAGATGCCTTGACGGTGGCGCCGCCGAACGTCGCCACGCCGGTGACGTTGGTGCCGTCGGCCGCCGAAGGCGATACCTCGACCATGTAGCTCGATGCGGCCGTCAACACGAGATTGCCCTGCACGGTCAACGTCCCGATCGAATTGCCGGGCGCCAGCGTGCCGCCATTGATGGTCGTGTTGCCGACCGTGCCGTTGCCGCCGAGCGTGCCGCCGGCATTCACCGTCACCGCGCTGGCCGTGCTCGTGCCGTTGACCGAGAGCAGGCCGCCGTTGACCGTGGTCGCGCCTGTGAAGGTGTTGGTGCCCGTCACATTGGTCGCGCCGCTATTCACCGTCAGCGTCATGGCGCCGCCGAGGCTGTTCAGCGTGCCGCCGCTTGAGGTCACTGCGCCGGTCAACGCGCCGTTGGCCAACGTGCCGCCCGATAGCGAAGCGATATTGATCGTTTGTCCCAGCAAACCGAGATCGAGCGTGCCACCGGTGTTGATTGTCGTCGCACTCGTAGCGCTGAATGTGTTCGCCGCAGCGCCCCTTAGCGTGCCGGCATTGATCGTCGTAGCTCCGGCATAGGTGTTGGCGGCTGTGAGCGCAGTTGTGCCGACGCCGTTCTGCTGCACGCCGCCGGTACCGGAGATCGCGCCGTCGAACTGGTAGGCGTTGGAGCGATTGAACGCGAGCGTGGCGTTGTTGAGCACGTTGCCCAGGATCGAGCCGGTGGTGCCGCCGTTGCCGAGCTGCAGCACGCCGCCATTGACCGTGGTCGGCCCGCTATAGGTGTTGGTCGCGGTCAGCATGGTGGTGCCGTTCTCCACCGTCACCGACCCCGCGCCGGAAATGGTCGGGGCGAAGTTGTAGTTCGAGGCGGTGTGGTTGAAGACGATGCGGCCGGTGCCTGCCCCGAACGCGATCGAGGGCGTGGTCAGAGTGCCCGGCGCGGCCGCGGTCTGGCCGGCGGCGGCGCCGATATTGAGCGTGCCGGTCGAGCCGGCCTGACGGGCGATTTGCATGCCCGAAGCCGGCGAGACGGCGCCGCCATTGGCGATCGTCAGCGTGCCGGTGCCGGATTCGCCAACAACGAGCACGCCGGAATTGGTCCAGGATGAGCCGGCGCCATCAACCGTCAGGGTGCCGGTCGAGCCGGCATTGTTGCCGAGGAAGGCGTGGCCGACGTTGCTCGCCTTGCCGCCGTTCTGGATCGTCAGCGTGCCGGTGCCGGAATAGCCGACAACGAGCGTGCTGGAACTGGTCCAGGCCGAGCCAGCGCCATCAACCGTCACGGTGCCGGTCGAGCCGGCAACGAAGCCGAGATAGCCGATGTTGGCGGTGCTCACCGTGCCGCCGTTCCGGATCGTCAGCGTGCCGGCGCCGAAATAGCCGACATAGAGGTCGCTGGAATTGGTCAAGGCCGAGCCGGCGCCATCCACCGTCACGGTGCCGGTCGCGCCGAAACCGTAGCCGAAATAGCCGAACCCGGCGTTGCTCATCGTGCCGCCGTTCCGGATCGTCAGCTTTCCAGTGCCGGAAATGCCGACAAAGACACTACGCGCCTGCGCGCCGGCCGCTCCGACCACTGTGGCATTGGGCGCAACGGTGTCGATATTCGCGTCGACCGCGCTGGTTGGAACGCCGGCCGACCAGTTGGTGGCGGTGAACCAGTCGGTTGAGGTGCCGCCGGTCCAGTCGGTGGCGCGCGATGGCGTCGATGTTGCCAGGACCAGTCCGAGCGCCACCATGGAGCTGGTGCCCAGCAGGCGGCGGGACAACGCGGCCAAGGTCAGCGCCGCAAAGCGGCTAATCGATCGCTTGCGCGCAACAACGGCCGCGCCGGTTTCCAGCGCGCCTTCAGACGCTTCAAAATAAGACAAACAAATCTCCCCGCAGCCCAAATAGCGACGTTTGAAATTCCGTTGCGCCGTTGTGGCGCCGGTCGCGCATGAACCCGTTAAGCGGGGCTCTGCGGTATCAGGTCTAGCGGGGGAACATCGCGGAGTCCGACCAATATCGGTCATCCGACAAAGCGCGCCGCCGTATTTGGCCGACTGCGTCACTAATATCACAGGAGGAACGCGGACAGGATATGAACGTCACCAGTTGGCAAAGAGGCGAGGTCCGTTGCGGGTCATTCGCGACCAAGTCGAGTCGCAGCAAGGTGCGCAGCACCTCGTCCATCGGACTACCCCACCAGTCGTTGGAGAATATCTCGATCTTCGAATAGCAGGATTTGTCCTGAAGCTGCCTGCGTCGGAAGATCGCAATGCCGGCCGCAGCCAACGACGAGTTAGCGGTCCGGCCAGAACCGGACTCGTGCAGCGCAGCAAACAGTAGTGACTCATGGTCCTAAGGCAAAACTCGGCATGATCCCGGCAACCGGATGAACGGCGTGCGTGGAACCTATCGGAGCGACGGACGTTTTTGTCCGCGAATGAGCAGCGCCGTGCCCGGCGCAGCAAGCGCTGAGGCCGGAGGCGATGAGCTGCGCGGATCGGAGAAATGCTCATGAGACTCACTCTTTCAGTCATCAAAGCTGACGTTGGCTCCGTTGGCGGGCATACGAAACCGTCTTCACGCATGATCGCGACTGTCGAGGGCGAGGTTGCCAAGGCGATCTGCAATGGCCTGCTGATCGACGGTTTCATCTGCCACACCGGCGACGACATTGCGATCATCATGACGCACACTCGGGGCGAAGGAAGCTCCGAGGTACATCAGCTCGCTTGGAAGTCGTTCCTCGCGGCCACCTCGGTCGCGAAAAGCTCAGGGCTCTATGGCGCTGGCCAGGATCTTCTCGCCGACGCGCCTTCCGGGAACATTCGCGGCGCCGGCCCAGGCGTCGCCGAGCTCAGCTTCGACCACAGCCTCTCCGGCGTGCGACCCGCGGAGTCCTTCATGGTGTTCGCGGCCGACAAATGCGGCCCCGGCGCCTACAACCTGCCGCTCTATCTCGCCTTTGCCGACCCTATGTACTGCGCTGGGCTGATGCTGCCTCCGATGATCAAGGGATTCCGTTTCCATGTCATCGACATGGACAACACAGCCGGCGACAGCCTACTCGAGCTCGACGCACCCGCCGACAGCTACCACATCGCCGCCCTGCTTCGCGACAACGAGCGCTTCGGCATCGATCGCATCATTTCTCGAACCCATGGCGAGGTCGTCGTAGCCGTTTCGGCACAGCGCCTCCACGCGATCGCAGGCAAGTACACCGGCAAGGATGATCCAGTCGCGATCGTCAGGAACCAGGGGATTTTCCCAGCTCCGGAGGAAATAATCTCGCCGTTCGCCAAAGCGCACTTCGTGGGCGGCGATGCACGCGGCTCGCATGTGATGCCGCTCATGCCGGTGCCACTCAACACGCCCGTTACCGGCATGTACTGCCTGCCGATCGTTTCTTGCGTCGGCTTTTCGATCGACAGGGAAGGCCGCTTTGCGGAGTCCTACACCGATTTCTTCGACAACCAGGCATGGGATGAGGTTCGCCGGCGCGCCCAGCGCAAGGCCATCGAGATGCGCAGCCAAGGCTGGTCTGGCGCCGCCATGCTACCCTATTCCGAACTGGAATATGGCGGCTTCCGCGACACCGTGTCCGGACTGCTGAAGCGCTTTCGACTGCGCGACGACCGCAAACCGGAAGCGGCCGAGTAGCGACCGCCTCCAATCAGAAGCTGGAGCGACGTTCACCATTCAATCGACAGATGCAGGCGCTATGACGACATGCCGATCCGGAGGTGGATATGGCCAAGAAACGCATCGGCATTCTCACGGGCGGCGGCGACGTCGCCGGCCTCAATGCAGTCATCAAGAGCGTGACTTATCGCGGCAGTGAGGACGACATCGAAGTTGTCGGTCTGCGCCGTGGTTGGGAGGCCCTCACGCACCTGAACCTCGACGACCCTAACAGCAGGTCCCACTACGTCATCCCGCTGAACCGTGAAAACACTCGAACCATCGACCGGCGCGGCGGTACCGTGCTGCACTCGAGCCGCGTCAATCCCTCCAAAATACAAAAGCTGCCAGATCATCTCGTCGGCAATGATGTGCCGGTCTCGCTGAGCACCAACGGCGGCATCGCGACAAAGACGTGGGACCTCACCAACCGGGTGCTCGCTAACCTTTCGGGACTTGGCATCGAACACCTGATCGCCATCGGCGGCGACGACACGCTCAGTTATGCGGCCAAGCTCAACGAACTCGGCGTCAAGATCATCGCCATCCCGAAGACGATGGATAATGACGTCCGCAACACTGAGTACTGCATCGGGTTCTCGACCGCGATCACCCGTGCCAGCGATGCCATCCAGCGGCAGCGCACCACCATCGGCTCGCATGAGCGAATTGGCATTTTCCGCGTCTTTGGCCGCGATGCCGGATTTACGGCACTCTACACCGCGTATGCGACCTCGATACGATGCGTCATACCGGAGTATAAGGTCGACCTCGACAAGCTGATCCAGTTGCTCGTCGAGGACAAGCGCGCCAATCCAAGCAACTACGCGCTGATCGTGCTCAGCGAGGGAGCTCAGTGGGAAGGCTACAAGCTGCGGGAATACGGCGAGCCTGACGCCTACGGTCACCGCAAGAAGGCCAACGTGGCGGAATCGCTTGCTGACGAGATCAAGCAGCGTACCGGGGAGGAGACGATCACCTCCGATCTCACCTACGATTTGCGATCGGGCGATCCGGACTTCATCGACAAGCTTGTGGCCCTGACTTTCGGTAACATGGCCTACGATGCCATGCTGGAAAGCAAGACCGGCCTCATGTCGGCGCTGGTCGAGGGCCGCTACGACCTCGTGCCCATCCCTGACGCCAAGCTCGGTCCGCGCAAATTGGACGTTGCGAGCAGCTACAACACGGAGCGCTACCGCCCCATCTACGCCAACAAGCAGGGGCTGCCGATCTTTCTCAACCGCGCGTCCTAGCGTGCCGGACCGGGCGCGCCAGCGCAGCGCCTCGTCCAATTGCCCCACCAGTCGTTGGAGAAGATCTCGATCTCCGAGAAGCCGGCATAGTCCTGCAAGGTCTTCCGACGTCAGCAACTCGCCCGCAATTGGCTCAAGCTGGACAGCCGCTTGAAATCGACTGGGCGCTGGAGCAGTTCGCCACCACCCTGACGCAGGATTTCTCCTGAAGCTGCCTGCGTCGGAAGATCGCAATGCCGGCCGCGGCCAGCAAAGAACGATTCCGCCAGCCGTGCGTTGAACGTCGTGGGCGATTACGAGCTGGGAGCGACAATCATGCTTCCGCGTGGCGTTTGCCTGACGGCTGTTCTAGTTGGTGTCTCGATGCTGACGGCGAGCATCAGTGCGTTCGCCCAAGGACCCGGCCAGGGACATGGAAGAGGCGGGCCACCCGGTCCAGCTGCAGCGCCGGCAGCCCGGCCAGCACCACCACCTGCGATGGCGCGTCCGGCAGCACCACCTGCCATGGCGCGTCCCGCCGCGCCGGCATTTCATCCTCCGGCCATGCCGCAGCGACCGGCCATGGCGCCGAATCCGGCGCCTCGCATGGCCTCACCGCCACCGCGCCCGGCCCCGCACTTCGCGGCACCGCCGCAGCGGGCTACCCCGCACGTGGCGGCGCCCCGGCCTGAATTCCACCGCGCGCCGGCAGCGCCGCAACGTCCGGCGATGGTACCGCAACCGACGCCGCAGATCGCCGCCCCCTCACACCCAAGCGCACCGTCGGCTGCGAGCGTGCGGCCGGAACAGCCGCGCGAGACGCTGTCGCGCCAAGCCTCGGAACGCCAGGGCCGCATCGACCGCTTGCAGCAGCGTGTGCAGACATTGCAGTCGCAAAAACCGGAAGGCGCGAGAGCGCAACGCGATCAGCAGCGATTGCTGCAGTCGCAGAACAGGCAGCTGGAGCGCGAGCAGCGCGTACAACAGCGTGAGCAGCACGTCGAGCAACGGCAGCGCGTGATGCTGTCGCGCCAGACGACGGAGCGTCAGACCCGCATCGATCGCCTGCAGCAGCGCGTGCAGACATTGCAGTCGCAGAAACCGGAAGGCGCACGCGCGCAGCGCGAGCAGCAACGGATACTCCAGACGCAGAACCGCTTGCTCGACCGCGAGCAACGCGCACAGCAGAGCGATCTGGCGCGCCAGCAGAGGCTGGGACCGCAGGCCCCCGCTGCAACAGTTGCAGCGGCAGGCGCCGCGCGCGGGCGGTTTGGCGCGCACTTCCGCGAGCGGCCTCTTGCGCAAACCCAGGCGGCCCTCGTCGCCCGCCAGAGCGGCTGGGCTCCCCGGCAGGCCTGGCGACACCGCCATCCCGCGGTGTTCGTGGCATGGCTTGGGCCCGTGTTCTGGCCCTACGCCTATTCCGACATTTTTGACTACACGTTCTGGTCCTATGCTTACGAGCCCGGCTATTGGGCGTACGCGTATGACGACTTCGTCGACACCGTGTTCTGGGGCGATGACAGTCCCTATTCCGCCTATGCCAGCACCAACCCGAATGACTATCCGCAAGCCGGCGGCGGCACCCGCGCGCGCCAGCGCGCCAGCGCGAGCCCGCAGACGCTGCAGCAATTGTGCGGCACACCGGACAAGGGCGTCACTGCTTGGCCGCTCGACGATATCACGAGCGCGGTGCGGCCGACGGCGGAGCAACGCGCGCTGCTCGACGCGTTGAAGACCGCGGCGGCCAATGCTGCCGGTGTGTTCAAGGACTCCTGCGCTGATACTTATGCACTGACGCCGCCCGGCCGCTTGCGGGCGATGATGAACCGCGTCAGCGCGACACTGGATGCTGTCAAGATCGTGCGACCGGCACTGGAGAATTTCTACAACTCGCTCAGTGACGAGCAGCAGGCCCGCTTCAACGCGCTCGGCCCCAACATCGGCGACCGCTCGCCTCGGCAGCAGGAAGCCGGTGCCCAGGAAGGCAGTGCCGAAGGCTGCGGCGATCCGAAGTCCGGCCTGACCCAATTGCCGATCCAAAGGATCGAGGCTGTGCTCCATCCCGCGGGCAAGCAGAAGGAGGCGCTCGACCGTCTCGGCGAAGCGACGGCGAAGGGCGTTGAGGGCCTACAGGCAGCCTGTCCGAACGATGTGCCGCTGACGCCGGTCGGACGGCTGGAAGCGATGCAGCACCGGCTCGAGGCCATGCTTCAGGCCGCCAAGCTGGTCGAGCCCGCCCTGGACGAGTTCTATGCCACGCTGAGCAGCGAGCAGAAGGCGCGCTTCAACACGCTGCAACAGCTCGCAGGCCCTTGACGGCGGCGTCGCATTCTCTCGTTGCAATGTGAGCAGCGGCCGAACGACGCGGGGTGCCATTATCGCCCTGCTCCACAGTTCGACCAGAACATGCGTGTCCGGGCCGCTTCTCTCTGTGATAAGTGCGGTGGCACGGGATGCAAACAACCGCTTCGTCTTGACCTCACGCGACGGAAATCGTCTTCGGTCCAGCGTCATTCGTGGTTGGGATCGCTTGAGGCCGCTCTTTCTCATCCGAGCCGACGGCGTTGCATTGCTGGGAGTGAGCAGACAACTCAAGATCGGCCAGGTGGTCCCAGTATTCTGCTTCTGCGAGCAGCTTCCATTTGTTCATGCTGTTGTACGCGGCCTGTTGGCGGCACAGCGAACCCATCGCACGCAAGCGCTGCACTCTCTCCACTGCCTCCACTGCCAACCTCCCTTCGCGCCAGCTTGTTTACAAGCGCATTTGTGTCGTCACAATTTCGCAGATTGAATTGACGAGTGATAGTCCGGTGTTTGACGTCAATCGATGATAGCGCAATCGTCAGACTTTTCACCGACGTGAGCAGCTTCAGCCCTCAGAGCTAGTCGAAGTTCTCAGCGCCGCAGCCCCTTCGGCCACCGCTGCACACAGGCACGCAACAAGACTCGCCTCGGACGGCGGGTTCCCAAGCCGCAGGTGCATTCCATTTCAGGACTGAAATCTTAATTGTCAGCGGCCTTCCCGGGATAGTGGTTAGCTGGCGATCAGACCGGGCCGGACAAGGTTTGATCCCGAAACTATTTTGGCCCGGCCCATTGGACTGCAAGACCGCCTTCGGGCGGTCTTTCCTTGTCGCCGCAATGGAACGGGCCTGGGGCTGGAACACGCCGGGGCCTCCGGCAAAAGTCGTTAGCGTTGCCCCCGCCGATCACAACAATGGCCCCGACGATTGCGCGCCGGGGCCATCCAAGATCATCAGGCGTGGGTACATCCGCCGTGCCTGCCGATCGTTGATGCCACTGATTACCGCATCCGATCTGGCGCAGACCGTGGCGAGGCTGCGGCATCGGGATGATATCATTCTGCCTGAAAGCTGACGGCTGTCCACCTCTCGTTGGTGGTACTCCAACCGGCTCGCTGAATCGCTCGAGCCCGCCGCTTCGGTGCCGTCAAGCGGAAGGCGCGCTTCAACGCGCTGCAACAAGTCGCACGCCCGTGAGGACAGCGCGCGTGGGAGCTACACCACCCTCTTGTGCCGCGTAATGCACGTGCTCAGCACCTCGTCCATCGGCTTGCTCCACCAGTCGTTGGAGAAGATCTCGATCTCCGAATAGCCGGCAAACCCCTGCGCCTCGACCGCAGCGCGCGCCGATTTGATGTCGATGACGCCGTCGCCCATCATGCCGCGGTCATTGAGGATGTCGTTGGTCGGCACCAGCCAGTCGCAGACATGGAAGGCGAGCAGGCGATCCTTGCCGGCGCGCGCGATCTGTCCCATCAGCTCCGGATCCCACCAGATGTGATAGACGTCGAGCGCGACGCCGAGGATGCCGGTACGATCAGGGTCGAGCCGGTCGCAAATGTCGAGCGCCTGCTTTGTGGTGTTCACGCAGGCGCGGTCGGCTGCATAGGCCGGATGCAAGGGCTCGATCGCCAGCGGCAGCTTTGCCTGTTTGGCATAGTCGAGCATCTCGGCAAGCGCTTCCTCAACCTGCCCGCGTGCGCGCGCGATATCCTTCGACGCCCCGCTGCCCGGCCGCGAATATTGCGGCAGGCCGCCGACGACGAGAACGATGCAGGGCGCGCCCAGCGCCTTGGCCTCATCCACGCAGCGGCGGTTGTCGTCGCGCACTTCCCCCCGGAGCGATGCGTCCGAGGTGAACATGCCGCCGCGGCAATAGCCCGACAGCTCGAGGCCGGCATCGCGCACCGCGCGCGCGGCGCGATCGAGACCGACGGAAGCGACCTGGTCGCGCCAGGGATCGATGGCGCGGATGTCATGCCTTGCACAGGCCTCGATGATCTCGACGAGGTCACCCTGCTTGCGGACCGTCGCTGTGTTCAGCGACAGCCAGCGATGGTCGGACGAGAAATCGCGCATCAGTCTTCCAGTCCGCGCGAGGCCAGCACGGTCTTCATCCGCCGCGTCGCGAGCTCAGGATTGGCGAGCAGGCCGGCCTGATCGGCAAGCCGGAACAGCTCGGCCAGATGCAGCATCGAGCGCGCGCTCTCCTGTCCCCCGACCATGGTAAAATGATCCTGGTGGCCATTGAGATACGCCATGAAGACGACGCCCGTCTTGTAGAAGCGCGTCGGCGCCCTAAAGATATGACGTGACAGCGGGACGGTCGGACCCAGCACGTCATGGAAGCCGGCTTCGTCGCCTGCCGCGAGCCGCGACAGCGCGTAGGACGCCGCCGGCGCGATCGCGTCGAAGATGCCGAGCAGCGCGTGCGAAAAGCCCTGGTCGTCGCCGGCGATCAGCTCCGCGTAGTTGAAATCGTCGCCGGTGTACATCTTGATGCGCTTGTCCAGGCGCCTGCGCATGTCGATCTCGCGTTGCTTGTCGAGCAGCGAAACTTTTACACCATCGACCTTGGCGGCGTTGCCGTTGATGATGGCCACCGCTGTGTCCATCGCCTTGTCGAGATCTCTGGTGCCCCAATATCCCGTCAGCGCCGGATCGAACATATCGCCGAGCCAGTGGATGATCACGGGCTCACGGACCTGCGACAGCACGCGGTCATAGACTTTTGCGTAGTCATCGGCGTTGCGGCCGAGTTTCGCCAGCGCGCGTGACGCCATCAAGATGATGCGGCCGCCGACCTTCTCGACCGCCGAGATCTGCTCCTCATAGGCGCGAATCACATCGTCAAGGCTCTTGGCATCCTCGACCGCAAGATGGTCCGTGCCCGCACCAGAGAACACCAGCGCATTGCGCCGCTTGGCGGCGCTGACCGAACGCGTGATCAGCTCCAGCGAGGTCGGCCAGTCCAACCCCATCCCGCGTTGCGCGGTGTCCATGGCTTCGGCGACGCCGAGGCCGAGGTCCCAGACGTGCTCGCGGAAGGCGATGGTTTTGTCCCAGTCGACAGCAGCGGAGAGCCAGGGATCGTTGTCCGCAAAGGGATCGACGACGGTGTGCACCGCCGAGAAGGCGATGCGGTTCAGCGGTCCCTCGAGTTTCGTGGGAAACGTTCGCGAGGCCGCGAGCCGGTAGGTCTCGATCGAACGATCCGCCTTCGGTAGTTTCAGGGACAACGACGACATCGGCTGGACGGGCTTGTTCATGACTTCGAACCTCTCTCCGTCATTGCGAGGAGCGAAGCGACGAAGCAATCCAGAGTATATCCGCGGAGGCAGTCTGGATTGCTTCGCTTCGCTCGCAATGACGGCTCAACATTGAGACTTATCCAATCAACCTCAGGCCTTGATCGGGGCGACGTCGATCCAGCGCCGCTCCTTCCAGCTCTTCAGCGCGCATTCGGCGAGCTGCACGCCCTTGACGCCTTCGAGCAGCGTGAACTTGTAGGGCGCGTCCTCGTAGACGTGGCGGATGAACATCTCCCATTGCTCCCTAAAGCCGTTGTCGTAGGTGACGTTGTCAGGCAGCTTCTGCCAGTCTCCGTAGAAATCGTGCAGCCGCTTCTCGTCGGGATTCCACACCGGCCGGGGCGTCGCCTGCCGCGTCTGGATCATGCAATCCGACAGGCCCGCGACCGCCGAGCCGTGCGTGCCGTCGACCTGGAAGGTGACGAGGTCGTCGCGATAGACGCGCGTCACCCAGGACATGTTGATGTGCGCGATGACGCCGCCTTCGAGCTGGAAGGTCGCGTAGGCGGAATCGTCCGCGGTCGCCTTGTACTTCTTGCCCTGCTCGTCAAAACGCTCGGGGATGTCGGTGTTGCCGATGCAGACCACGCTCTGGACGTTGCCGAAGAGATTGTCGAGCACGTAGCGCCAGTGGCAGACCATGTCGAGGATGATGCCGCCGCCGTCCTCGTCGCGGTAGTTCCAGGACGGCCGCTGCGCTTCCTGCCAGCCGCCTTCGAACACCCAATAGCCGAATTCGCCGCGCACCGAGAGGATGCGGCCGAAGAAGCCGGAGTCGCGCAGGAAGGCGATCTTCTTCAGGCCCGGCAGGAACAGCTTGTCCTGCACCGTGCCGTGCTTGACGCCCTTGGCGTTCGCAAGCTTGACGACTTCGAGGGCCTCTTCAAAATTCGTCGCGATCGGCTTCTCGCAATAGACGTGCTTGCCGGCATTGATGGCCTGGGTCAGAAGGCCCGGCCGCGCCTGCGTGGTCGCGGCGTCGAAGAACATGGTGTCGTTCTTGTCGGCGAGCGCCGCATCGAGGTCGGTGGTCCAGCGCGTGATGTTGTAGCGCTTGGCGAGGGCTTCGACCTTGTCGGCGCTGCGGCCGACGAGGATCGGATCGGGCATGACGCGGTCGCCGTTCCTCAAGCGAACGCCGCCCTGCTCGCGAATCGCGACAATCGAGCGGATCAGATGCTGGTTGAGACCCATGCGGCCGGTAACGCCGTTCATGATGAGGCCGAGGCGTTGGGTGGTCATGCCAATTGCTCCTGAAGTGAAGTTGGATGTTCGAGCGGGCGGAGCGCCGACCAGTCCGGATGGACCGACGTCGCAAAGCCCACTGTCTTGAGCGATCCCGTCAGGAGATCGCCGTTGTGAATGGAGAGGCGGATGCCCTGCCCGGCATCGGCATAGAGATCTGGATGCGCGGCCGCGAAAGCCTGCGCTTCAGCGGGCGGCGTCTCGCCGAAACCGTCGACATAGTGGTGGCCGTTGCGCTCGGCATGCTCGAGGCAAAGGAGCGCGCCGAGTGCCAGATCCTGTTGAAGAGCAAGCCCGGGCTGGCAAGTCAGATCTTCGCCCGTCACGAGACACTCCGCACCCTCGTCGTTCAGCTTGGCGATGCGGGTGAAGTTTACGATCGACTTGTAGATGCCTTTGCAGGACTTCGACGAGACGCCGCGGTAACCGAGTTTGTAAGCGGTCGGCCAGGCGTCATAGGAATCGTCCGCTTCGTCGATAATGAAATCGCGCCAACGCAAGGCTTCACTGAGCGACGATTGACGCGTGACGTCGCGCGGCATGGGCTGTTCGATATAGAGCAGCTTGCGAAAGATCGGTTCCAGGGCGTCGTCGCGCTCCAGCCGGCTGACCAGGGTCGTGAGCGCCGTCAAATCCGCATATTGCTCATTGCCGTCAAGCGTCACCTTGTAATCAAAAGGCAGCGGCGCCAGCTCACGTCCAATACGGATCAACCGGGCGGCATCTGCCTCCGGATCGCCGCCGAGCTTCAGCTTGAAATAGCGAGCGCCGGAATTCTCCTTCGGATCGGCTACGCCGCCATCGCCCTCGACCTTGTCGTCGAGGCCGACAGTGTGGCGAACGGCAACGCGTTCAGACCGGTACTGATTGGCAATAACGAGAAATCGCGCGATATCCCCATCATTCAGGTCAGGCGAGAGCCGCGCATCGATGCCGGCAATGTTGCCTCCCATGCCGTCAAAGAAGTTCGTCTCGACACCGCGGAGCAGCGCATCGAGGATCGCCTTGTCGATTTCGGCCGGGCCATAAGCCGCCGCAAGCGCCGGAATGTTCTTGTTCGCACAGGTCGCGATCTGCGCACCGATGCACGAGGCATGCAGATCGAACGCCGTCAAGAATCCGGTCCGCGCCAGGTAAAGACCGCGCGCGATCTCAAGCGAGCGTCGCAAGCCATCGACCGTTTGTGCCGGCGACAGCTCCGGCCGCTTGTCGAACCATTTTGGCACCAGCAACTCGGCGCTGGCGCCGACGGCCGTGCCCCTGCCCTCGACCTCGACCTCGACCCGCACGAACAGCTGCGGCGTCGCGTTGATCGTGATCGCGCCAAAGCGGAACGGCCGCGCGAAATGCACGGGACGTTCGAAGAAAGCGATGTCTCGCAGCTTCAGGCGCGGCGCCATGATCGTCAGTCCAGTGCACCCTGTGAGAAGAAATGCTTGCGGATGCGTTGCACGAGCTCGGTGAAGACAGGATCCGCCATCACGTCGAGCGAACGCGGGCGCGGCAGCGGCACGTCGTAGATCGCCGCGATCGCGCCGGGCCGCTCGGTCATGACCAGCACGCGGTCGGCGAGGAACACGGCTTCCGGAATCGAATGCGTGATCAGCAGCACCGTCTTCCTGGTCTCGCGCTGAATCCGCATCAGCTCGACATTCATGCGCTCGCGCGTCAGCGCGTCGAGCGCGCCGAACGGCTCGTCCATCAGCATGATCTTGGGATCGTGCACCAGCGCACGACAGATCGAGGCGCGCTGCTGCATGCCGCCGGAGAGCTGCCAGGGCAGCTTCCTCTCGAAACCTTCCAGCCCGACCAGCTTCAGCAGCGCCTTGGCGCGGTCGAGATAGTGTTGTCGGGCGAGACGCTTCATGTCGATCGGCAGCATCACGTTGTTGAGGATGTTGCGCCAGGGCAGCAGCAGCGCGTTCTGGAAGACGATGCCGACATTGCCGTGCGGCTTCGTCACATTCTCGCCCTCGACCAGGACCTCGCCTGATGTCGGCGGCAGCAATCCCGAGATCAGCTTGAGCAGCGTGGACTTGCCGCAGCCGCTTGGGCCGACCACGACGAAGAACTCGCCGTCGTTGATGTGGAAATCGAGCGGACGCAGCGACGGCACGTCGCCGTCGCGCGTCCGGTAGGTTTTCGACACGCCGGACAATTTGATGCCCGACGCATCGCCGGCAGCCCGGTCGCTCACCAGTCTCAGATGCGCGGCCTGCTGCGCGGTTTCGCTCACGGCTGCGGCTTGCTTCACGATCCGCTCTTCGGCAGATAATCGTTGGTGTAGAAGGCCTTCGGGTTCTCCTTGGCCTTGGCATCCAGCCCGCCATATTCGACCATCAGATTGACGGAGTCCGTCATGTTCTGGTCGGTGACCTGGAACGGCCGCTTGCTCTTGGTCTCCGCGGTCCGGTAGAGCGGAATGGTCAGCTCAAAGCCCTGCGTCAGCGTATCGATCTTGCCGCCCTTGGGGTTGGCATCGAGGATCGATTGCGCGGCGGCCTTCGGCTCCTTCTCGGCGGCTTCGACCGCCTTGGTCGTCGCCGACATGAAGCGGCGGACGAGATCGGCATTGGCCTTCACATAGTCGGCGTTGGCGATGATGCCGGAGGAGACCATGTTGATGCCGTAGTCGGCGAACTTGATCGGGAACACGTCCTTGCCGGTGGCGTCCTTGATCTTCATCGACTGGTCCATGACGTAGCCGAGCAGCAGATCAGCCTGGCCGTTGATGACGGCGTTGAGCTTGGTCTGGCCGTCGCCGGCGACCGTCTGGAAATCGCTCTCCTTCAGGCCGGTCTTTTTCAGGAACAGCGGCCAGATCTGGGTCATGGAGTCGGCCGGCGTGATCGCCACCGTCTTGCCCTTGATGTCCTCGGGCTTTTTGATGTTCTTGTCGGCAAAACCCATGGCGGACATCGGGCTGGTCTGCAGCAGCACGCCGGTCGCGACGACAGGCGCGCCCTTGATCGCGGCGCGCATCATGGTGGGGACGTCGACATAGCCGAAATCGGCGGTCTTGGCGGCGACAGCCTGCGTGGTCGCAGCCGATCCGCGGCCTTCCTGGATTTCGAGATCGATGCCTTCGGCGGCATAGATGCCCTTGGCCTTGCCGTAATAGAACGGCGCGTGCTCACCATAGACGTACCAGTTGAGCATCAGCACGACCTTGTCGGCTGCCTGCGCGGGCATCGCCGCAAACACCATCAGCGCAGCCGAGACAGCTCCTATCCACCGCTTCATCGTCACTCTCCCTTGTCGTTGTTGCGTCGGCCGTTGGTGGCCGTTCGTTGTTGTAGTTACGAGGCGAAAATCACGTCTTCACGCTGGCTGACATGCCAGGGAATGACCAGCTTCTCGATCCGGTCCACGATCCAAAACAGGATCACGCCGAGCAGCGCCAGGATCACCAGCGCTGCGAACATCGTCGGCAGGTCGAACGTGCCGATCGAGCGCTGCATCACGTAGCCGATGCCGGAATTGGAGCCGACGAACTCGCCGACGACGGCGCCGACCACGGCGAGCGTCACCGACACTTTGAGGCCGGAGAAGATCGCCGGCAGCGCGTGCGGCAGGTTCACCGCGAGGAAAACCCGGAAGCGGCTGCCCTGCATGGCGCGGGCGAGATCGACCATGTCGGGGTCGACGGACTTGAAGCCCTGCACGGCGGAAACGACCACGGGGAAGAAGCCGAGCAGGAACGCCGAAATCACTTTTGGAATGATCCCGAAGCCAAACCACACCACGAACAGCGGCGCGATCGCGATCTTCGGCACGGATTGCGAGAACACCAGCAGCGGATAGACATAGCTCTCCACCGTCTTCGAGCCCGCGATCAGCATGGCGACGGGGATGCCGAACAGCGCCGACAGCAGGAAGCCGCAGACGGTGGCATAGGTGGTCGGCCAGGACTGGCGCAGCAGTTCCGGCCATTCGGTGCGCAGCACCGCGACGACGTCGGCCGGCGCCGGGATCTGATAGGCGGGGATCCTGAACAGGCGGATTGCGAGGTCCCAGGCCACGACGATGAAGACCAGGAACAAAAACGGCCGGACCCAGGCCGCGTTCAGCATCTTGGACACCGCACCTTGCGGCTTCAACTCAGCCACGTCTCACTCCCGGCATTCTTCTTCGTTCGGGGGAGAAATTAACTCGTTGGATAAATACTGTCCAGAGCTTTCCCTGTGACGTTTTGTGCCGGTTCCTGGCCTCCGCTCGTGTCCCGGACGCGCTGCTGCGCCACGTCAGGGCACGAGACCGCCCCACCCTCGGTGTCATTCCCCGCGAAGGCGGGGAATCCAGTACGCCGCGGCTTCTCGGTTCAATCTCAACCGTCTCTGGAATACTGGATTGCCCGCCTTCGCGGGGAATGACGGCGGAGATTGAGGAAACGACGGACGATTAGTCCACCAACGCGCGGATTAGGCCGCTAAACCGTCTGCGCCACCGCGCTGCGCGACTTCGGCGCCTTGGCGATCTCGAACAGCGCGGTCGATCGCCCCGTCAGCGCGGCCAGCACGAGGCCGACCATGTGCGAAAGCCGCTCGTCCTTGGCGTCCTTGGCCAGCAGATCGCGGCCGAAGATCACGCTCAACGTGGCCGAATTGGAGAGATAGAAGAAGCAGAGCCCCGCGATCGAGATATAGAGCTGCACCGGATCGACCGCGACCTGGAAATCGCCGCTGTCGACGCCGCGCAGCACCACGGTGCGGATCATCTCGACGAAGGGCGAGTGCATCGACTTGACCTTGGTCGAGCGCTTGAGGTGCTTTGCGCGCGCGAGATTCTCGGTCTGGAGCAGCGACAGGAATTCCGGGTTGCGCAGGAAGTAGTTCCAGGTGAACTCGATCAGGCGCCGGATCGCTTCGGGTGGATCGAGATGCTCGAGATCCAGCCCCCGCTCTTCGCTGCGGATCTTGTCATAGGCGCCTTCGAGCACCGCGAGATAGAGCTCGTCCTTGTTGCCGACGTGATAGTAGAGCATGCGCTTGTTGGCGCCGGCCTTCGCCGCGATGCGGTCGACACGCGCTCCGGCAAGGCCGTGGGCCGAAAACTCCTGCTTGGCAGCTTCGAGAATGCGCAGCCGCATCCCCTCGGGGTCGCGCTGCCATTTCAGAGTTCGCTTTGCCTTCGCCAAACCGGTTGCTCGCTGGGTGCTGTCATGACGCGTGTAACACGCGGGCGGGCGTTTGAGAACGATCTCGTGCCCCGGACGCAGCTTCGTAGGGTGGGCAAAGGCGCATTTGCGCCGTGCCCACGTCTTCTCATCAATTGGGCAAAGACGTGGGCACGCTCCGCTTTGCCCACCCTACGGGAGTCTTCGTCGCATCCGCACAACGACGCGGGAAGAGTACGGCCCCTTACTCCACCGGCTTCGGCGAGCGTTCCAGCAGCACCGTCTGGATCCCGCAGGTCCCGTTTCGCACCGTCATGATCCGCGTGCCCGGCTTGCGGCCGTTGCGCACCTCGGTGACGTCGAGGCCGGCGGCGATCAGGCGGGCGCGCGTGGCGTCGATGTCGGCGACCCGCCAGCTCAGGCCCCAGAGACGGTCATGCAGGGAATCCCCACCGGCCACGGGGCGGCGCACCAGTTCGACGATGAGGTCGCCGCAGCGGAAGAACATCAGCTGGCCCCAATCCTGGTGCGAGCGGTCCAGTGCGAGCTCAAGGCCGAGCCGCGCGCCATAGAGCGCAGCGGCGCGGTCGGACTCCTCGGTGGTGATCACGACATGGTCGAGCCCATCGATCGGCGCGAGGTCGGTCGCAGCCGACAGCGGCCGCTCCTCGGCGAGCTCGAGGAAGAACATGCGCACGCCGCGCGTCAATTCGGTTGCGGCACGCGTGCGTTTCCAGTGCAGGACTGCGCCGCTCTCGACGTCGTTGCTTTCGACCTCGGCGACCGGATCAGGCCTCAAGGCCACCCGCTCCAGCCGCCGGCGCATCTTGCCCATGTCTGCGACACGAAAGCACAGGCTGGCGAGCACGCCCTCGCGGTCGTCGAGCAGCGCGCGGATCCGGTCCGCCGCGACGTTAAAGCCGCTCGGCGCCATCAGCTCGATCGTCATGTTCGCAAGCGTGAACAGCACGCGGTCGGCGCCCTCGCCGGAATTCTGCCAAGCCGGCGCGCGCCCGAGCAGCGTCTGATACGCCGCCTTGGCCGCACCGATATCCCTCACCAGGGCGACGACGTGATCGAGGCCGGTGATCATCATTCCCCCCTTGATCGACCTGGAACCATATTCCGAAGGACGGCGTTTGTCCGGGCTTGGCATGGACCGGTGATGGTCGTATTCCGGCCCCATGCCGACCTCAAGCGCTCGGGCGGCAGATTTGCGAATAATTTCAGCGTCCCTAGAGCGGAACCGGTGTTAGAGTAAGCCCGCCGGCCGGGACCACCCAGCGCATCACGGACAACCAATGCAGGCTCTCTTTATCGGTCAGACCTATATCGACGTCGTCTTCATCACCGACCACATGCCGACCGGCGACGAAAAGCACGTGGCAACCGATTACGCGGTCTCCTTCGGCGGCAACGCGGTCACGGCGGCGTTCTGCTGCGCCAAGCTCGGCATCGTGCCCGATCTCATCGCCACGGCGGCCAATGACTGGCTGGGGCGGATGTTCCAGGACATGTGCGCGAAATACGCGATCTCGCTGCACGGGCGGAAGGTGAACCAGTCCTCGCTGTCCTTCATCATGCCCAAGGACGGCAAGCGCGCCATCGTCCGCTGCCGCGACGACGAGCACATCCATCCGTTCCCGATGCTCAATCTCGGCGGCTGCCGCGCCCTGCACATCGACGGCCATCAGCCCGATGCCGCGATCCACTATGCAAAGGTCTGCCGCGAGGCCGGAATCCTGACCTCGCTCGACGGCGGCGGCCTGCGCACCAACACGCATGAGCTGCTCGCATTCATCGACGTCGCCATCGTCGCCGAACGCCTGTGCGAGCAGATGGACCTGACGCCCGAGAAGATGCTCGACTACCTCAAAAGCCGCGGCTGCAAGATCGGCGGCGTCACCATGGGTGAGAAGGGCCTGCTCTGGTACAATGAAACGGGTGCGGTCGAGGTCATGCCGGCGATGCCGATCCCGCGCGAGCGCGTGATCGACACCAACGGCGCCGGCGACGTCTTCCACGGCGCCTATGTCTATTCCTACCTCGCCCACCCCGGCAAAAGCTGGCGCGAGCATTTTGATTTTGCCCGCGCCGCCTCGACCTTCAAGATCCAGCGGCTCGGCAACGAGGCCGGGCTACCGACCCTTGTGGACATTGCCAAAGTCAGGCACGAGTTCGAAGTCAGGGTCTAGACTTCGAAGAGGTTGTTATGGGGCGCGTCTTTATCGCCGGCAGCATCAACATGGATGTGGTGGCGACCGCCGATCGTCACCCAAAAGTCGGCGAGACCGTCGCCGGCCGGCAGGTGCTGTATTTTCCCGGCGGCAAGGGCGCGAACCAGGCCGTCGCGGCGTCACGGCTCGGTACGAAGACCACGCTGATCGGCCGGCTGGGCAAGGATTCATTTGGCGCTGAGTTGCGGACGTTCCTCGGTGCGCAGGGCATCGACCTCGGCTCTGTTCGGGACGCCGACACGCATAGCGGCACCGCGATCATCACCGTCGCGGCCTCCGACAACACCATCGTCGTCATCCCCGGCAGCAACGCGCTGGTCGGCGCCGACGATGTCGCGGACGTTCCGCTGGCGACAGGCGATGTGGCCGTCAGCCAGTTCGAGATTCCGCTGCCGACGATTGCCGCCTTCTTCCAACGCGCCCGTAGCGCCGGCGCCACGACGCTGCTCAACCCGGCACCCGCGCAAAAGATGTCCGCCGAACTGCTGGCGCTCGTCGATATCCTCGTGCTGAACGAGACCGAGCTCGGCTTCCTCGCGGGTGTGGAGCTCTCCGACGGCGACGAGGCCGCAAGGATCATCGACGTCGCGCGGCAACTTCAGGCGCGCGCGGACCAGACCATCTGCGTGACGCTCGGCAAGCGGGGCGTGCTCGCGCTCGCCGGCGGCGAGGAATTCGCGGTGCCCGGCCGCGCGGTGAAGGCGGTCGACACGACAGGCGCCGGCGATTGCTTCGTCGGCGCACTCGCGGCGCAGCTGGCGGAGGGCGTGTCCCTGCGTACCGCGCTCGCTTTCGCCAACGCGGCCGCCTCGATCAGCGTGCAGCGGATGGGCGCCGGGCCGTCGATGCCGACGGCCGCGGAAGTCGCCGCGGTCGTCAAGGCCGGCTGATCAGGCGAGCGCGCTCTTCAGGTCGAAGCCTTCATCCGCGGCCTGCTCCGGCGTGATCGAGCGCTCCAGTCCGAACAGGCGGCGGCCGAACATGTGGTCGCCGGCACGGTTGACCGACTCGATGCCGAGCAGTCTGTCGCCCTTGTAGCAGAACGCCGAGAACGCCTTCTTCGCGGGATCGCCGCGCAGCACGACCCGATCGTAGCCGGTGGTCAGCCCCGCCATCTGGAGCTTGTCGTCGCCCTGGTCGCTCCAGAACCAGGGATGGCTGGCGTAGGCCTTGAGGTCGCCGGTCAGCCGCGCCGCGAGGCAGCGGGCGTGATCGGTGGCGTTCTGCACCGATTCCAGCCGCTGCGAGCCACCAAAGCGCGGACTGGCGAACAGCGCGCAGTCGCCGACCGCGGAGATGTCAGGATCGGACGTCGAGAGATATTCGTCGACGATGATGCCGGCGGCGACGGGAAGCCCCGCCTCCGCCGCAAGCTCGATGTTCGGCAGCACGCCGACACCGACCACGACGAGGTCTGCCGGCAGATGTCTTCCGTCGCTCAAGGAAACGCCGGTGACCTTGCCGCCCTCAGCCTCGATCGAGGTTGCCTGCACACCGAGGTGAATGCGGATGCCGGCCTCGCGATGCCGCGCCTGAAAATACTCCGAGACCTCCGCCGTCACCGCGCGCGCCATCACGCGCGGGGCGAGCTCGAGCACGTCCACCTCGAGGCCCTTGATCCGCGCGGTGGCCGCGAATTCGAGGCCGATGAAGCCGGCGCCGATCACCACGACACGCGACTTCGACGGCATGATCTGTCGCAGCGCCTCGCTGTCGTCGAGGATGCGTAAGTATTTCACGTCGGGCAAATTTGCATTCGGCAAATCAAGCAGCCGGTTGCGCGCGCCCGTGGCCAGCACGAGATGGCCGTAAGGCAGCGTCTCGCCGGATGCGAGATGCACCTTGTGGTCGGCGCGATCGATCGACACCGCGCGGCCCGCGATCAGCTCGATCTTCTGATCCTGGTAGAATTTCTCCGGCCGGAACATCAGGCTCTCCGGCCCGGCCGAGCCCTTGATATAGGCCTTGGACAGCGGCGGCCGCTGATAGGGCAGATGCGCCTCGTCGTTGATCAGGCAGACGCGATCGGAAAAGCCCGCCTGACGCAGGGATGCCGCGACCTGATAACCGCCATGGCCGGCACCGACAATGATCACCGGACCGTCAGTCATTGCAACAGCCCATTTCCGGAGACACGAGCGTCACCCATGTCGTCTCCTTTCTCGCTGATATTGGCTTGGCTTGCCCAGGAGGAGCCGGCGCTCGTGTCCGTTCCTAAACGAAGGCGGCCCCATTTGAGCCCATCATTCCGTCCTGCGCAAGAGCGGCATGCGGGGCACTGGCGGCCGGGGATTGTCACCCCCGACCTTCTGCGATTTAGTTGCAGCAACGACCTCATGCCGGGGATATTCCAGATGCCAGCTCCCGTCTCCAAACCCGATGATCCCGCCCTGCTGCGGATCGACGGCCCGATCGCAACCATCACGCTCAACCGCCCCGCCGCGTTCAACTCGGTCAACCTTGCAATCGCGCAGAAGCTCGAACAGCTCGCGGCCTATCTCGAAGGCGCCGACGACATCAGAGTCGTCGTGCTCGAAGGAGAAGGACGCGCCTTCTCGGCCGGCGGCGATCTGCAGACCATCGGCGCTGCGGCCGAAACCGGCACGGTCACGCCGGTCGTCGGCGAGCTGCTGAAGCACTATCACGCCTTCATCGAGATGATCCGGCGCATGCCGAAGATTTCGCTGTCCAGCGTGCACGGCTCGGCGGCCGGCGCCGGCATGGGCCTCGCCTTCGTCACCGATCTCTGCATCGCCGCGGAGGATGCCAAGTTCACGCCGGCCTATGCCAAGATCGGGGTGTCGCCGGACGGCGGCTCAACGGTCGGGATCGTCGGCACGGCCGGCTCCCGCCGCGCGCTCCAGATCTTCCTGTCGGAGGACAATTTTACCGCGCAGCAGGCCTATGAATGGGGCCTGGTTGCGAAGGTCGTCCCCGCCGCGGAGTTGAAGGCGGCCACGCGAAAACTCGCCGAGCGCCTGGCGCAGAACCCGCCGGCAGCGATCGCCGGCACCAAGTCGCTGGTCTACCAGGCCGCGACCACGCCGGTGAAGCAGCAGCTCGACGCCGAGGAGCACAAGATCATCATGGCGATGAACACGGAGGATTTCCGCGTGGCCGTGAAGAAGTTCACGAGCAAGGGCAAGTGAGCGCGCCGGCACCGACGCGCTCGTTCTGCGGCCTGCGCCACGGCGCGACCGACTGGAATAGGCAGGGGCTGTTTCAGGGACGAACCAACAACCCGCTGAACGCGGACGGCCTTGCGCAGGCGCACGAGGCCGCGGACATGTTGCGCGGTATCGGCATCAGCCGAATCGTCGCGAGCCCGCTGGTGCGCGCGGCACGGACGGCCGAGATCATCGCAGACGCCATCTCGGTGCCGCTCTCGATCGACGACGGCATCATCGAGTTCGATTTCGGAAGCTTTGAGGGCCTCCCTGTCCGCGACCTCATGATCAAGCACGGTGTCAACTCCGCGACGGGCCTCGTCTCGATCCTGCCCGCCGACGGCGAAAACTGGGACGCCATGACCGATCGGTCGCTGGCTTGCGTCGCCGCATGGCTCGACCGTCATCCTGACGATGACTTCCTGTTCGTCTGCCACGACGCGGTGATGCAGGGAATGGCGAAATCGCTGTGCGGCAGCTATTTCAAGAACAGCCACGGCACGCCGTTTCGCTACCTGCGCGAAGGCGAGCAATGGCGCGTCGAGCAGCTCGTCACTTAGGACAGATGTAGCCCGTCCCTGCCGGCGACTTGAAGCAGCCGACCGATTCCGGCAGCACTTTCTGTGGCAGCCACAGCACCACGCTCGGGAAGTAGATCGCGAACGCGATCGTGGCCAGGAACACCACATAGATCGGCAGGGCGGCGCGTAAGGCCTTGGCAAAACTGATGCCGACGAATTTCGAGGCCATCAGCAGCACCAGGCCGTATGGCGGCGTGATCAGGCCAAAGGCGAGCGTGGCGATCAGCACCACGCCCATGTGCACGGCGTTGATGTCGCCGGCCTCGGTCAGCGCGTTGACCAGCGGCATGAAGATGATGATGGTCGGCACCGGCTCGATGAAGTCGCCGACCACGGTGAAGAGCAGCACCATCAGCAGCATGATCAGATGCGGATCGTTGCCGGCGATCGAGGTGATCATGTCGGCGATGTAGCTCGCACCGCGTAAGTAAGCGAGCATCCAGCCGAAGGCATTGGCGGCGCCGATCGTGATCAGCGGCAGCGAGAAGATCAGGCCTGCAAGGCAGAAATCGTATGGGATCTTTTTGATATGCCCGCGGTTCAGCGCGGGGATCACGACGACGACAATCCACACCACCGCAACGACGCCGGCTTCCGTCGGCGTGAACCAGCCGGTGAGGATGCCGCCGAGCAAAATGACAGGGATCATCAGCGGAAGGGCAGCGTCACCCGCGGCGAACACCACCTGCCGCAGCGGCGCGCGCGGCTTGCGCAGGCCGGAAGGGCCGAAGAAGTAGCAATAGATCATCAACCCGAAGCCGATCATCAGCCCGGGCACCACGCCCGCCATGAACAGGCCGGCGATCGAGACGTTGCCGACCGCGCCATAGACCACCGCCGTGATGCTCGGCGGCACCAGCGCAGCGATGGTCGAGGCGGACGCGATGATCGCCGCAATGAAGGCGGGCTCGTAGCCCTCGCGCTTCATCGGGCCGCCCAGCGCACGGCTCATCACGGCAACGTCGGCGGTGGTCGAGCCCGACATTTCCGAGAAGAACATGCTGAAGACAACGACGACCTGCGACAGCCCGCCCCTGATGTGTCCGACCAGCGATACCGACAAATTGGCTATTCGTACCACCACGTTGGCCGAGCTCATGAGCTCGCCGACCAGCAGAAAGAACGGGATCGCCAGCAACGCCTCGGAGTCCACGCCGTCAAATATCTTCTGGATGATCGCGGCCAGCGAGACATCGGAGAGGAGCGCACCAATGAACACGCCGGCCATCAGCGAGAACGGCACGGGCACGCCGAGATAGCCGAACGACAGGAAGCAGATCGACATCAACGCCAGGACAACGGGTGCGCTCACGGCTGCGCCCTCATCTGCACGTCCGTGATGACGGGCGCTCCGTCCTCTTCGGGCGGCTCGCGATGGTCAAAGCCGTTGCGCAAGCCGTTGACGAGCTGCTCGATGGTGAACAGGCCGATCAGCACGCCGGACAGGGGGATGATCGCATAGAGCGAGGCGATCGGGGTGCCCGACGGCAGGCGGAAACTGCCGAAACCGCGGAGATAGTTCTGATAGCCGTACCAGATCAGGCAGAATGCGACACCGAGCACGACGAGTCGAATGATCACTTCGACGATCAGCCGCGCCGTGCCGTGCATCGCTTCGGAGATCGCCGTGAGATAGAGGTGATCGTTGCGCCGGGTCGCGACCGCGGTGCCGACGAAGATCGCATAGATGAACAGCGTCGATGTGACTTCCTGAAGCCACAGCCAGGGGTGGCCGACGGTGCGTGTGACGATGTCGGCGGTGACCGACAGCGAGAAGCCTAAGCAGAGCACGCCGCAGAGGATCATCAGCGCGAGCTCGAGCCAGTCGAGCCAGCGCCATTTCAGGTGGCGTTGCCGTTGCACCAGAAGTTTGTCGGCGATGGCCATTTACGTCCCCTGTCGTCCCGGAGCTATCGCGTGTGACAGCTGGGAAGCTGCCGATCGTGCTCGGCCTGCATGGTTCGAGACGCCCGCTTTGGCGGGCTCCTCACCATGAGGGTCTAAAATCTCGCCGCAAACGAGACCTCATCCTGAGGGCCCGCCGTAGGCGGGCGTCTCGAAGGATGGCCGCGGGCGACCTAGTTGACCGACCGGATCAAGTTCTTGATCTTCTCGGCATGCGGGCCGAGCTCCTTGGCGAGCTTATCGAGATAGGGATCGGCGATCACCGTAAAACTCTTCTTGTCGACGTTGTCGACGACCTTCACGCCCATCTTCTTCAGCTTGTCGGCCGCGGTGCGCTCGAGGTCGAACGCTTTCGCGGGCTCTTTCGTGCTGACCTCGTTGGCCGCGGTCTGCACCCACTGCTTCTGCTCGGCCGACAGGCTCTGCCAGAGCTTGTCGGAGACGAACACCAGCGCGTTGTTGGCCTCGTGCTCGGTGATATTGAGGACCGGGGCGACCTCGTAGTGTTTGTTGACGAGGTAGACGTTGATGCTGTTCTCGGCGACGTCGACGACGCCGGTTTGCAAGCTCGTGTAGACGCTGCCGAACGGCATGTGCACGGTCTGGGCGCCGTAGGCCGGGAACATGGTGTCCTCGGTCGCGGTCGCCTGGACGCGGATCTTCAGCCCCTTGATGTCGCCGACATTGTGGATCTCCTTCTTGGAGTACATGTGGCGCACACCCTGCGAACCGGTCGCAATCACGTGCAGGCCCTGCGTGGTCTCGTCGATCAGGGTCTTGAGCGCTTCGAACACGCGGGGATCGGCCAGCCCCTTGATCACGTGGTTCTCGTCGCGGAACAGATAGTGCAGCGACATCACGCCGGCCTGCGGCGAGATCGTCGCGGTGTTGGCCGAGGAGATGATCGCGAATTCGATGTCGCCGGCCTTCACGAGCTGGAGCACCTGCGGCTCCTGCCCGAGCTGCGCACCCGGATACTGGTCGATGATCATGGTGCCCTTGCTCAATTCCTTGAGCTTGTCGGCAAAGAGGTCGCCCGCGATGGAATAGCCGGTGTTGCGCGGCTGATCATAGGCAAAGCGGTAATGCTTCACCTCCTGTGCCCCGGCCCCGGTGACGAAGAGTACGGCGGCCATGGCCACCAACCCATGTAAGAATCTTGGCATGGATCGTGCAATCATCGTTTCCCCCTGTTTTATCGCCCGCCGCTTGTACGGTCTGAGCGCTCGTTCGGGTGGCTCGTCACCCCTTCTCAGTCTGCTTCCCAGTCCTCTGCATGAAATCGAAGTCGCAGCCCTCGTCGGCCTGCATGATGGTCTCGTTGAACAGCCAGGCGTAGCCGCGCCGCGCCTCGTCGGGTGCTGCGGCCGGCTTCAATGCGGCGTGCCGGCGCTCCAGCTCGGCGGCATCGACCAGCAGCTCGATGCTGCGCTTGGCAACATCCAGCCGGATCATGTCGCCGTTCTTCACCAGCGCGAGCGGTCCGCCGACGGCTGACTCCGGCGTGATGTGAAGCACGATGGTGCCGAACGCGGTGCCGCTCATGCGCGCATCCGAAATGCGCACCATATCCTTGGTGCCGCCGCGCGCGAGCTTCTTCGGGATCGGCAGATAACCCGCCTCCGGCATGCCGGGCGCGCCCTTGGGGCCGGCGTTGCGCAGCACCAGCACGTCGTCGGAGTTCACGTCGAGATCGGGCTGGTCGACCCGCAAGGTCATGTCCTCGACGGATTCGAACACCACCGCGCGCCCGGTGTGCTGCAACAGCTTGGGGCTCGCGGCCGACTGCTTGATGACGGCACCGCGCGGGGCGAGATTGCCGTGCAGGACGGCAAGGCCGCCTTCCTTCTTGATCGGATTGTCGCGCGGACGGATCGCATCCTGGCCCGGCACGTCCTCCGCATTCGCGACGACATCGCGCAGCGTCTGGCCGCTGATGGTCTTCGCGTCGAGATCGACGAGATCGCCGAGCTGCGCCAGCAATTTCGGCACGCCACCGGCGTGGTGGAAATGCTCCATGTAATGTTCGCCCGACGGCTTGAGATCGACCAGCACCGGCACCTCGCGGCCGATCTGGTCGAACACTTCGAGATCGAGGCGGTGAGGCGAGCGGTGCGCCATTGCCGTCAAATGGATCAGGCCGTTGGTCGAGCCGCCGATCGCCTGGAGCACGACCTGCGCATTCCTGAACGACGCCGGCGTCAGCAATTCGCTCGGCTTCGGCCCCTTGGTCTTGGCCATTTCGGCCGCAACCCTGCCGCTCGCTTCGGCCAGGCGAAAGCGCTCGGCATGCGGCGCGGGAATGGTCGCGCTCATCGGCAGCGACAGGCCCATGGCTTCGATCATGCAGGCCATGGTCGAGGCCGTGCCCATCACCATGCAGGTGCCGACCGACGGCGCGAGGCGGCCATTGACCGCCTCGATCTCGGCATCGTCGATTTCACCGGCGCGATACTTGCCCCAGAGACGGCGGCAGTCGGTGCAGGCACCTAACACCTCACCCTTATGGTGGCCGACGACCATGGGACCGACGGGAATGACCACGGTCGGCAGGTCGGCGCTGATCGCGGCCATGACCTGCGCCGGAAGCGTCTTGTCGCAGCCGCCAATCACGATCACCGAATCCATCGGCTGAGCCCGGATCATCTCCTCGGTGTCCATCGCCATCAGATTGCGCAGATACATCGAGGTCGGATGCGCAAAGCTCTCGGCGATCGAGATGGTCGGGAACACGAACGGCATCGCGCCCGACAGCATCACGCCGCGCTTGGCCGCCTCGATGATCTGCGGAACGTTGCCGTGGCAGGGATTGTAGTCGCTGTAGGTGTTGGTGATGCCGACGATCGGGCGCTCCAGCGCGTCGTCGGAATAACCCATGGCCTTGATGAACGCCTTGCGCAGGAACAGCGAGAAGCCGGCATCGCCATAGCTCGTCAGCCCTTTACGCAAGCCACTCGTCATCATGCCACTCCATTCACGTTGCCATTGTCGTACAGCCTACCCCCTGATTGTCAATAAGATTGGTCTATATCGCCGCACCTTCTCGCCCCGAGCGCCGCTTGCGGCACAAATTATTGACAATCCGTCCCTTCCCTGCTCCACAAGGCGGACCGGCCGAAGCCGGAGGCTGAGGGCATGTCCGACATTCGCACCGCTGAGGCACTGCCGGTCCGGCGCGACGATCCGGACGATGTCGTCGCGCGGCTGGAAGAGGACATCATCTTCGGCCGCCTGCCGCCGGGCGCGCGCCTCACCGAGGACGCGCTGATGTCGCGCTACGGCACCTCCCGGCACTTCGTGCGGCAGGCCTTGGTGGATGCGGAGCGTCGCGGCATCGTCCGGCGCGAGAAGAACGTCGGCGCCACCGTGCGGTTCTACTCGGCCGAGGAAGTCCGGCAGATCTACGAGGTCCGCGAGATGCTGACGCGGCAGGCCGCGCTGATGATCCCCCTGCCCGCACCGCAAGCCCTGATCGACGAGCTGACCGCGCTGCAGCGGCAATATTGCGCGAAAGCCGATGTGCAGGATCTGCGCGGCATCCACGAGGCCAACGACGCCTTTCACCTCGCGCTGTTCTCGGCCTGCGGCAATCCCTATCTCGTCCGCTCGCTCCAGGACTACATGAGCCTGACGCTGCCGATGCGCGCGAAAAACCTCGCCGACCGCGATGGCCTCGCGCAATCGCGGCGCCAGCATGAGTTGATGATCGAGCTGTTGAAGGGCCGCGACAGCTGGGCGCTGGCGCAGCTGTGTGTCGATCACATGCAGTTCAGCAAGTCGGATTATCTGGCAAGGATTGCGGGAGAAGAGGCGCGACGGTAGGGCTTCGCTTCGACGTCTCAGGAACTCGCGACCGGCCGGCGCGCGACGAGGACTGTGCCGATGCATTGCAGCACGATTTCACGCTTTTGATTGCGGAGATGAATCTGGTTGCGGACGACACCCCTGTCGGAATGCGACTTGGTTTCGCGCTTCTCTAGGATCGTCACCTCAAGACCAAGCTCGTCTCCCGGGCGCACCGGCGCGGGCAACCTGAGTTCATCAAAACCGAGCCCGGCCAGGACACGAAGCGAAAAGGGCTGTGTCTTGCTCAACAACGAAATGAGGATCGCGAAGGTGTGAGCACTTGATGCCGTCAGCCCCGCAAAGACCGAGCGCGCGGCAGCTTCCTCATCGACATGAAAGGGCTGCGGGTCGAACTTCCTGGCAAATTCGATGATTTCGTCCTTCGATACCTGATACGGGCCCGCCGTCCGCAATCTGCCGACCTCAGCCTCGTCGAAATACAGGATGGCCATCAACGCCTCCCACGTGCTGGCTGGATGTGATGCAACCCTACCCGTCCCGCCGCTCAAGGTCTGCAGATGGCGCGGTTCGGCGCTACCGCATACGCACGTTCAGTACCGCCTCAGCAAACCGCGATCCACGCTGGCATCGCCGTAGTCAGCACAGGCCCTTTTCGGGTCCCTGATCAAGTCCGCCCGGACGCGCCTGAACGTTTTGCCGGCCGCCTCACGCACCTCGGGGCGGAACTTGCCGGGATCGTAGCTCTCGCCGCCGCGAGCCTTGATGGCGGCGGCATAGGCGTCGATCATGGCCATCGCCGCCTCAGGGCTGCCGAGAAGCCGGGCGCCGAGTTGAACGCCGCCGGCACCATCGACCTCGTAACCGTCGCATCGCTGCTCCAGCACCACGGATGCGGTGACGAGCTGGTCGAGAAACGTCGCCTCGGCGTCGCTGAGGGCTGCGGCTCGCGCCGGTCCTGATACGATCATCGCGAGCATCGCGACGGCAGGCAGTTTGAATTTCTTGCGCAACCGGATCATGCGGGCCGATCAGGCGCGACGACCCATGACAAGCCCGTACACGAAGAGGAGAATGATGGCTCCGACGATGCTCCCGATGAAGCCGGCGCCCTCCCCGAAATGATACCATCCCACGGCTTGACCGAGCCAGGTCGCAACGAACGCGCCGACAATTCCCAGAACCGTCGTCAAGATGAACCCCTTGGGCTCGGACTTGTCGCCGGGCATGATGAACTTCGCAACCACTCCAACAATAAATCCGATGATAATCGTCCAAAGTATGCCCATGCCATCGCTCCATTTGGTCAGTTTGCACATCTACGTCTGAAGGCGTGATCGCTTGATGGGCCAGACGATCTCGGGAACGACGTTGATCTAGATCAATAGGCAGCAGCGGCCGAACCGAAGGCTGGCGCCTGCTCTTTCTTGTGTGGACGGTGCTCAACGAGCCGCGCAATGCGAAGCGGATCAATGCATGGCGATCATTGGCGAGATCACGCACACCACGACCTACCGCTATGCAAAGCCGGTGACCTTCGGCACGCACCGGGCGATGTTCCTGCCGCGGCGCGGCGCCTCGACCCGGCTGCTTCGCTGGTCCGCTTCGACCAGCCTGCCGTCAAAGGTGCGTTGGGTCACCGACTCCCGCTCCAATGCCGTCACGGTGATGGACTTCAGCGAACCCGGCAGCGAGCTGACCTTCACGTTCAGGGTTCGTGGCGTCTATTTCGGCATCAAGGGTCTGGAGACATTTCCGCTGGAGCCCCGGGCCGAGGAGGTCCCCGTGCAGTACACCCCGGACGAATGGACCGACCTTGCCGGTTACCTGCGCCCGCATACCGACGATGCAGACGGCAGTCATGCGACGTGGACCAAGAGCTTCGTTGCCGGCGATCAGGATCGGACCGCCGACGTGCTGCGCCGAATGCTCGGCAAGTTTCGCAGCGACTTCAGCTATCGCGGCAGAGATGCCGAAGGCACACAGACACCCGGCGAAACGCTGCGCACGAAATCGGGCACCTGCCGGGACTTCGCCTGGCTGATGATCGAGACGTTGCGCCGGCTCGGCTTCGCCGCTCGCTTCGTCAGCGGTTATCTCTATGACGCGGCGCTCGATGGCGGCGCCGTGGGCATGACCGGCTCGGGCGCGACCCACGCATGGGTGCAGGTATTCCTGCCCGGCGCCGGCTGGCTGGATTACGATCCGACCAACAGTTTGAGCGCCGGCTTCGACCTCATTCCGGTGGCGATCGCGCGGCATCCGGGCCAGGCCGTGCCGCTGACTGGCTCGTGGTTCGGCGATCCCGGCGATTACCAGGGCATGTCGATCAATGTCGCCGTCAACAAGATCGGCGAAATGCTCGATCCTTCGGAAGCATAGGCTACCGAGATGCGCGGCGGTCGCTGACCATGGCATTTTATCGCAACAGTACGAAGGGACATGGGCCGCTCGACGCCGTCGCCGTCCCATTTGAGGCCCTGAAGGGCAGCGGCCGCCTGATCACCGTCGTCATCATGATCTTTGGCGTGACCCTTTTCCTGAATCTCGCCAAGGCACTGCTCGCGCACCGTATTGAACATTCCCGATGAAGGCATGGACTAGGCTGCGTGCCGGCGCGCGTGCCGCGTAGAGGCCCCCTCACCTCATCACTATAGAGAGGGGGCATGGCATTTCAGCGCTTATTCCAATCAATGATCCGGCTCGCGTCGCCGTCGAACTCGTTGCTGCAGAACGCGCCGCCCTGATAGTGGTCGCCGACCGGATCCGGCTTCAGCTTGGCCTGCTCGGCCATGGCGTGCTCGCGGAAATCCTCGGCGCGCCCTGTCGGGCGATAGCCGAATTCGTAGGCGCGGTGGTTGTCCCACCAGGCGCGCTCGTTGAGGGAGGCGCCGTAGAAGACCTCGAAATGAATGTCGGGATGTTCGAGCCCGATGCGGCAGAGCTGCACGAGGTCGTCGGGCTTCAGCCAGATCGAGAGCCGGCGCTGGTCGAGCGGCATGTCGCCGAAATTGCCGATGCGCAGGCAGGTCACCTTCAGGCTATGCTTGTCGGCGTAGAGCGCACCGACGGCCTCGCCGAACACCTTGCTGACGCCATAACGGCCGTCGGGGCGCGGGGTGACGTCGGTCCCGATCTTGTGGTGGCGGGGATAGAAGCCGACGGCGTGGTTGGACGAGGCGAACACCACGCGCTTGACACCCTTGCGGTAGGCGGCCTCGAACAGATTGTAGCCGCCGATGATGTTGGCCTGGAGGATCTGGTCCCAGGTGCCTTCGACCGAATAGCCGCCGAAATGGATGATGCCGTCGACGCCCTCGCAGATCGCCTCGCACTGCGCGAGATCGGCGAGATCCGCCGCCTTGAATTGTTCGTTCGCACCGAGATCGGCGGGCGGCTTGATGTCGGAGAGCAGGAGATCCGGATAGATCGGCGGCAGCAGCTTTCGCAGGCTCGTGCCGATTCCGCCCGAAGCTCCCGTCATCAAAATACGCGGCATGTCTTCCCTCGCCCGTGGTGACCGATTTGCGGCCGTAGATAACTGATGCTAGCAGACTTGGACAGAGGGAACGCAACAAAGAGACCTGCACATGAACGATGCATCGTCCCACACTCAAGGCTGGCGGCCGGCGACCTATTACCCCGATCCGGCGATAAAAGCACTGAACCCCCGCTTCGAAAAATACTGGCTGAAGCTGTCGGCGGTGGAGCGGCTGGCGACCGGCCTGCGCTGGGCCGAGGGGCCCGTGTGGTTCGGCGACGGCCGCTATCTCTTGTGCAGCGACATTCCGAACCAGCGCATCATCAAATGGGAGGAGGAGACCGGAACCGTCTCGGTTTTCCGAAAGCCCTCGAATTTCGCCAATGGCAACACCAGGGATCGTCAGGGCCGGCTCGTCACCTGCGAGCATGGCGGGCGGCGCGTGGTGCGCACCGAATATGACGGCAGCATCAGCGTGCTGATGGATTCCTTTAATGGCAAGCGGCTGAACTCGCCGAACGACGTCGTGGTGAAGTCCGACGGCTCGATCTGGTTCACCGATCCGACCTTCGGCCTGCTCGGCAATTACGAAGGCTACAAGGCGGAGCCCGAGATCGAGCCGAACGTCTATCGGCTCGATCCCGCGACCGGCAAGGCGACCATCGTTGCCGAGGGCGTGCTCGGTCCGAACGGGCTGTGCTTCTCGCCCGACGAGAAGATCCTGTATGTCGTGGAATCGCGCGGCGTGCCGAACCGAAAGATCCTCGCCTATGACGTCTCGCTTGACGGCACCACGATCTCCAACAAGCGCGTCCACATCGATGCCGGCCCGGGCACACCGGACGGCATGCGCTGCGACATCGACGGCAATCTCTGGTGCGGCTGGGGCATGGGCGATCCCGAGCTCGACGGCGTCGTGGTGTTCGCGCCCGACGGCGTCATGATCGGCCGCATCGCGCTGCCCGAGCGCTGCGCCAATCTCTGCTTCGGCGGCGTCAAGCGCAACCGCCTGTTCATGGCGGCGAGCCAGTCGATCTACGCGCTGTATGTGAACACGCAGGGTGCGGTCGGCGGCTAGCGCTGCACTCGTAGGGTGGGCAAAGCGAAGCGTGCCCACCACTCCTCGTTCGTCGCGCAATGGTGGGCACGTCGCTTCGCTCCTTCGCCCACCCTACGAAGGAGCCGTGTAGCCCGGATGGAGCGAAGCGCAATCCGGGGACCGGTCCCGCATTACGCTTCGCTCCATGCGGGCTACAAAAAAACGCCGGAGCGGTCTCCCGCTCCGGCGCGTTGTTCGTTCAGGCGAAAAACTTACGCCGCGTTGAAGCCGGCGACCGCCTTCACTTCGAGGAAGTCCTCGAGGCCGTACTTGCCCCACTCGCGGCCGTTGCCCGACTGCTTGTAGCCGCCGAACGGCGCGGTGCGGTCGTTGGGCACGCCCTGGAGGTTGACGTTGCCGGCGCGGATCTGCCGGCCGACGCGCTTGGCGTCCTCGACCGAAGCACCCGTAACGTAACCAGCAAGGCCATACGGCGTGTCGTTGGCGATCTGCACGGCCTCAGACTCGTCCTTGGCGCCGATGATGGTCAGCACCGGTCCGAAGATTTCTTCACGGGCGATCGTCATGTCGGGGGTGACGTCGGCGAAGATGGTCGGACGGACGTAGAAGCCCTTGTTGACGCCCTCGGGCAGGCCCGGGCCGCCGGCGACGAGCGTTGCGCCCTCGTCGATGCCCTTCTTGATCAACCCCTGGATCTTGTCCCACTGGCCGCGGTTGACCACGGGGCCGATCGTGGTGCCGTCGGCGCGCGGATCGCCCGCCTTGGTCTTGTCGGCGACAGCCTTCGCGATCGCGGCGACGTCCTTCATCTTCGACAGCGGCACGATCATGCGCGAGGGCGCGTTGCAGGACTGGCCGGAATTGTTGAACATGTGCATCACGCCGCCGGTCACCGCCTTCTGCAGGTCGGCACCTTCGAGGATCACGTTCGGCGACTTGCCGCCGAGCTCCTGGCTGACGCGCTTCACGGTCGGCGCGGCGCGCTTGGCCACGTCGATGCCGGCGCGGGTCGAGCCGGTGAACGAGATCATGTCGATGTCGGGGTGCTCGCTCATGGCGGCCCCGACCTCGGGGCCGAGGCCGTTGACGAGGTTGAACACGCCCTTCGGCACGCCGGCTTCGTGGAGGATTTCCGCGAAGATCAAAGCCGAGGTCGGGGTGAACTCCGACGGCTTCAGGATCATGGTGCAGCCGGCGGCGAGCGCGGGCGCGACCTTGCAGGCGATCTGGTTCAGCGGCCAGTTCCAGGGCGTGATCATGCCGACCACGCCGATCGGCTCACGCAGCACCATGGCGGTGCCGACCGGTTCCTCGAAATGGTAGTTCTTGAGCACGTCGAGCGTGGTCATGAGGTGGCCGAGGCCGGCGCCGGCCTGGAGCTTCTCCGCCATCGGCAGCGGCGCGCCCATCTCGTCGGAGACGGCGGCGCCGATCTCCTTGAGGCGGCCCTTGTAGATCTCGATGACTTTCGTGAGCAGCGCGACGCGCTCCTCGCGGCTGGTCTGGGAGAAGGTTGCAAAGGCGCGCTTGGCAGCAGTGACGGCCTTGTCGACGTCAGCCTTGGAGCCCAGCGCAACCTCGTACATCGCCTCTTCCGTCGCGGGATTGACCACGGCGGTGGACTTCTTGACGGCGGGATCGACCCAGGCGCCGTCGATGTAGAATTGCATGCGATTGACCATCGTTAACCTCTTCTTGGGGGCTTGGAGGGGGCGTTTCGGCAGGCATCCTTGCACGAAAGCGCCGGCAATTGAACCCGCCATATGCGGGGCCAGCGTTGCGGCGGACGGAGGATATATGAGCCGATGGCGGGAACGAGGCAAGGTGGCCCCGCCGTCATTCCGGGGCGCGCATTATCCCGTGGAATGACGGCCGGGTTACTTCAGCTACACCGCCATCTTCCGGTGCAGCACCGGCGCGCCGGTGGTGAGGCTTTCCGCCGCATCGATGATCGCATTCGCATCAATGCCGTAATGGCGGTAGAGGTCCGCGATGGTGCCGGTCTGGCCGAACTGCTCGACGCCGAGCGCCTCGACGCGATGACCGCGGACGCTGCCGAGCCAGCCGAGCGCGGAGGGATGGCCGTCGATCACGGTCACGATGCCGCAGTCGCGCGGCAGCGGTGCGAGCAGCTTTTCGATGTGGCTGAGATGCTGCACACCCCGCCGATCACGCCGCAATTTCCGCGCCGCGGTCCAACCTGCATGCAGACGATCCGCCGAGGTGATCGCGAGCAGGCCGATGTCGCGGCGGCTCTCGCCGATGAAGCCGGTCGCCTCGATCGCTTCGGGCGCGACCGCGCCGGTATAGGCGATCACGAGTTCGGCATTGGGCCCCGGCTTGCGCAGCCAATAGGCGCCGTCGGTGATGCCCTGCGCAAGCTCCGGCGTCATGATCCGCTGCGCCTGCTCGATGCTGCGCGTCGAGAGCCGCAAATAGACCGAGCCGCCCTCGCCCGGATCGCGCTGCATGTGATTGAAGCCCCAAGCCATGATCACGGCGAGCTCGTCGACGAAGGCCGGCTCGAACGAGGCGAGCCCGTCCTGCGCCATGCCGATCAACGGCGTCGCGATCGACTGGTGCGCGCCGCCTTCAGGCGCGAGCGTGATGCCTGACGGCGTCGCCGCCACCATGAAGCGCGCATCCTGGTAGCAGGCATAGTTCAGCGCATCGAGGCCGCGCTCGATGAAGGGATCGTAGAGCGTGCCGACCGGCAACAGCCGCTCGCCATTGATCTGGTGCGACAGGCCGAGCGCTGAGAGCATGATGAACAGGTTCATCTCGGCGATGCCGAGCTCGAGATGCTGGCCCTTGGGAGAGAAGTCCCAATTGAACGTGGAGGGAATTTTCTCGCTGCGGAATAAGTCCGCCCTCTCGCCGCGCGCGAACAGGCCGCGCCGGTTCACCCACGGACCGAGATTGGTCGAGACCGTGACGTCGGGCGAGGTCGTGACGATGCGTCTGGCCAGCTCGCTGTCGTCGCGCGCGATCTCGTTCAGCACGAGGCCAAAGCCCTGCTGGGTCGACATCTGCGGCGACGGCTTGAACGCGAGCTGCTGGGGCACCTCGATAACAGGCGCGGTCAGCCGGCGGCCGTCCTGGTTGAACGGCACGCGCGCGAGGAAGGCGTCGAGCTCGGCGGCGTCCTGCGCGAGGCCCTCGTACTTGTCCCATTCGTGGCCCGGACGGATGTTCTGGCTCTCGCGATATTTCTCCATCTGCGTGACCGTCATCAGGCCGGCGTGGTTGTCCTTGTGGCCCTGGAAGGGCAGGCCGACGCCCTTGATGGTGTAGGCGATGAAGCAGACCGGGCGATCGTGATCGATCGACTCGAACGCCTCCAGCATGCTCGCCATGTCGTGGCCGCCGAGGTTCGACATCAGCGCCAGCAGTTCCTCGTCGCTGCGCTTGTCGATCAGCTTGGTGATCGGGCCCTGGTCGCCGATCTCGTCGTGCAGATGCTTGCGGAAGGCGGCACCGCCCTGGAAGCATAGCGCCGCGTAGAGCGCGTTCGGGCAATTGTCGATCCAAGCTTTAAGCGCCTCGCCGCCGGGCTCGGCAAAGGCTTCACGCATCAGGCGGCCGTATTTCACGATCACCACGTCCCAGCCGAAATTGCGGAACATGGTCTCGAACTTTTCCCAGAGCCCTTCGCGCACGACGGCGTCGAGCGACTGGCGGTTGTAGTCGACCACCCACCAGGTGTTGCGCAGGCCGTGCTTCCAGCCTTCGGCGAGCGCTTCGAAAATGTTGCCCTCATCCATCTCGGCATCGCCGACCAGGGCAATCATCCGCCCTTCGCGGCGGTCCTTCATCCAGCCATGCGCCTTGACATAGTCCTGCACCAGCGAGGCAAACAACGTCTGCGCGACGCCGAGGCCGACGGAACCGGTGGAGAAATCGACGTCGTCGACATCCTTGGTGCGCGAGGGATAGGACTGCGCGCCCTTGAACCCGCGAAAGTTCTCCAGCTTCTCGCGCGTCTGCCGGCCGAACAGGTACTGGATGGCGTGGAACACCGGGCTCGCATGCGGCTTCACCGCGACGCGATCCTCAGGGCGCAGCACGCTGAAATACAGCGCCGACATGATCGTCGCGAGCGAGGCGGACGAGGCCTGGTGTCCCCCGACCTTGAGCCCGTCCGCATTGGCGCGGATGTGGTTGGCGTGGTGGATGGTCCATGACGACAGCCACAGCGCCTTGCGGGCCAATGCAGTCAATGTGTCCAGACGGGCGGTATCAACGGGCATGACAATGGCTCCCGGAAACAGGTTCCACGATGATACGCCTGCGGGCGGCGCCAAACTTCTCAATTTTTCGCGCCATACCTCCAAAATATTGGGATACTTTACCAATGAAACACCACATCAGACAGGTTTCATTCCAATGCCCGACCTCGACGCCATCGACCGGAAAATCCTCGCTTTGCTCCAGAACGACAGCCGGCTGACCATGCAGGAACTGGCCGACAAGGTCGGGCTCTCGGTGTCGCCCTGCCATCGCCGGGTCAAGCTGCTGGAGGAGCGCGGGGTCATCAGCCGCTACATTGCGACCGTCGACCAGAAGGCGCTGGGGCTGCACGTCAGCGTCTTCATCTCGATCAAGCTGGCGCGGCAGAAGGAAGAGGATCTCAACCGATTTGCGCGCGCGATCTCGAAATGGGACGAGGTGCTGGAGTGCTACCTGATGACCGGCAACCGCGACTATCTCCTGCGCGTCGTCGCGGCCGACCTCGCCTCCTACGAGACCTTCCTGAAGACCAAGCTGACCCGGCTCGACGGCATTGCCTCGATCGAATCGAGCTTCGCGCTCAGCCAGGTCAAATATTCGATCGCCCTGCCGGTCTGACGGCCCCGCCGGGCAATTTCGGAACCGGTGTCACATGGACGCAATAAACCCCGCCGATGGTCACGGGCGACAGGCACCCTGCCGAAAGAAGGACCCATGACCGCATCCGATCGCACCCCTGAAATGGCCAAACGCGAGCGCATCATCCGGGAAATGACCGACGATCTCGACGAAGAGCTGGAGATGGAGCTCGATGACAGCAGGCTCGACGAGCTGCTGGACGAGACGGACGCGCTCCGCCCGACGGTGGACCGCAGGCTGTATTTCCGGGAATTGCTCCGCCTCCAGGGCGAGCTGGTCAAGCTCCAGGACTGGGTGCAGAGCGAGAAGAAGAAGGTCGTCGTGCTGTTCGAGGGCCGCGACTCCGCCGGCAAGGGCGGCGTCATCAAGCGCATCACCCAGCGCCTCAATCCCCGCATCTGCCGTGTCGCGGCGCTCCCCGCCCCGAGCGAGCGCGAGCGCACGCAATGGTATTTCCAACGCTACGTGGCGCATTTGCCGGCCGGCGGCGAAATGGTGCTGTTCGACCGCAGCTGGTACAACCGTGCCGGCGTCGAGCGCGTGATGGGCTTCTGCACCGACGAGCAATACCAGGAGTTTTTCAAGACGGTGCCGGAGTTCGAGCGGATGCTGATCCGTTCCGGCATCAATCTCGTCAAATACTGGTTCTCCATCACCGACGACGAGCAGCAGTTCCGCTTCAGCATGCGTATCAGGGATCCGCTGAAGCAGTGGAAGCTGAGCCCGATGGACGTCGAGGCGCGCAGCCGCTGGGAGGCGTACACCAAGGCCAAGGAGACGATGCTGGAGCACACGCATCTGCCGGACTCGCCGTGGTGGATCGTCGACGCCGTCGACAAGAAGCGCGCCCGCCTCAATTGCATCGCGCATCTCCTCAGCCAGATGCCGTACCAGGAGGTCGCGCGCGTGCCCGTAGTGCTGCCGCCGCGCGTGCGCAACCCCGACTATCACCGCGGCCCGATTCCGCCGGAGATGTACGTGCCTTCGAAATACTGACGGCACCCGCCGCGCCTGCCGTCGGGCGAGCTTGCCGATGAGGAAAGCGAGATGCCCGTGCCGAGCGATCTGAGCGTGAGGAGAGACACGTCGTCTCGCCGCCGCAATCGCTTTGGCCCGTGGCTCGCGCTCGCAAGCGTGCTCTCGGTGCTCACGGTCGCTCTGGCCCTCGCCTATTGCGTCTGGCAGCCGGCGACGCTGCGCATCGCGGTCGGGCCGGCCGGCAGTGACGACCAGGCGCTGATTGCGGCGGTGGCGAAGGCGTTCGACGCCAGGGGTGGCGCGGTGCGGCTCGTACCGATCGGGACCGACGGCACGCTACAAAGCCTCAATCTGCTCGGCGCCGGCAAGGCCGACCTTGCGGTGGCTCGCGGCGACCTCGCCATGCCGGCCGACACCAATTCGGTGGCGATCCTGCGGCGAAATTTCGTGGTGTTGTGGGCGCCAGCGGCGCGCAAGGGCGCCGCCAGGAAGATCATGGAGATCGCCTCCCTCACGGGGCGCCGCATCGGTGTCGTCGGCCTTGGCGATGCCAATCTCAATCTGCTCCGTGTCATCCTCGCCGAGTCAGGCGTCAACCCGCAGAAGGTCACGATCGCACAGTTCAGTATCGACCGCATCTCCGAGATGACCCAGGACTCGACGCTCGACGCCTTCATGATGGTGGGCGCACTCGACGACAAGGCGATCGCAACCACGATCGCCACCACCGCGCGCCTGCGTGGCGAGCCCAAGTTCCTGTCCGTCGACGTCTCCGACGCCATCGCCGAGCGGCATCCGCTCTACGAATCCGAGGAAATTCCCGCGAGCGCATTTTCCACGACGCCGCAGCGGCCGGACGACAAGATCGACACCATCGCCGTCAATCATCTGATCGTCGCGCCCGCTTCATTGTCCGAGGACACGGTCGCTACCTTCACCCGCGAGCTGTTTACGGTCCGTCAGTCGCTCGTGAAGGACTTGCCCGGCGCCAGTCACATTCAGAAGCCTGACACCGACAAGGACGCCGCGCTGCCGGCGCATCCGGGAGCCGCCGCCTTTATCGACGGCAACGAACGCACCTTCATGGACAAATACAGCGACTACATCTGGGGCGTGGTGCTGCTGCTCTCCGGCCTCGGCTCGGTCGCCGCATGGCTGCGGCATTATCTGCGGCGCGAGGAGCGCAGCGAGAACGCGCTGCATCGCGACCGCCTGCTCAACGCGATCTCCAGCGCGCGCGAGGCGACGTCGCTCGACGATCTCGCGGCAATGCAGAGCGCAGCCGACGACATCCTGCGCGAGACGCTGGCCTGTCACGAGGACGGCGCCATCGAAGACGGCGACCTCACCGCCTTCGGTCTCGTGCTGGCGCAATTCCACCAGGCGATCGTCGATCGCCGTGCCGTGATCGCCCAGATGAGCGATGCCGACGTCGCCGCGAAACCCGATGGCGGCGTGCTTCAGCCGTTCCCTATTTCCACGGCTGCACGATGATCTTGGTGTGCGCCTCAGGATTGGCGAGATCAGCGAACGCCTTTGCGACGCCGTCAAGGCCGACCTCGGCGGTGACCATCGCGGCCGCATCCACCTGCCCTTCCGCGATCAGGCGCAGTGATGCCGCGAACTCCTCGGGCGTGTAGCCGAGCACATATTGGACGTTGAGCTCCTTCATGATGCCGAGCATGGGTTCGCTCTTGTCGGTCTCCATGCAGACACCGACCACCACGATGCGCGCAGCACGCGGGGCGCCCTCGAACACCTGCTGCAACAGGCCGGGCACGCCGACGCATTCGAAGATGATTGCGGGCTTCAGTGCCGGCAGCATGGCCTGCAACGGCGGCCGAACGGCCTTCTCGGCCTCCGACATCTGCGCGTGCTCGGCCCAGGTCGCGTAGGGCTGCGTCACCTTGGGATCGACGACGATATCGGCCCCCAGCTTTGCGGCCAGCGCACGCCGCGCCGGCGAATAGTCGGCCGCGACGATCGGATGCAGGCCCTTGATCCTCAGCGCGGCGATCACCGCGAGGCCGACCGGGCCGCAACCGATCACGAGCGGCACCTCGCCGCCCCGGATATTGGCTTTCGCCACGGCATGGACGCCGACGGCGAGCGGCTCGGTCAGCGCCGCATGTTCCGGCGCGAGACCGTTCCGCACTTCGAGCAACAGCGGCTCGCTCAAAATCATCTGCTCCGCATAGCCGCCGACAAGATCGTTGGAATAGCCGATCCCCTTGATGCCCTCCGCCGTCACCAGCGCGGGCAGCGAGCAGACATGCGTCCCCGGCTTGAGCTTGCGTTCGGTGCCGGGGCCGCAATCGACGATCTCGCAGCAGAACTCGTGGCCGAACACGACGTCGCGCGACAGGTCCATCGGTGTGCGCCCGGTCTTCCTTGCCATCTCCACCATGCGGGGCGCGTGCTGGCGCGCGTGCAGGTCGGAGCCACAGATGCCGCAGGCGAGCGTCCTGACCAGCACCTGGCCGGGGCCCGGCTTCGGTTCGGCCATTCGGTCGACGACAATCTCACCGTTCCTGAAAATCGCAGCGCGCATCCGGCTCCTCCCGTGTTGTTGGCGCCGTTGATAGCACGAAGCGCGACGCGCGAACTTGCGTCAGGGGTTCGGGGAACGCTCTTCCAACACCAGCAGCTGGGCGCGGCGGATGCGCTCGCGATGGGCGATGTAGAGACCGCTGGCGACGATGAAGGCAGCACCAGTGACGGTCCAGACGTCAGGCAGTTCGCCGAACAGGAAGAAGCCCAGAATGCTGACCCACAGCAACTGCGTGTAGGAGAACGGTGCCAGCACCGAGGCATCGCCGTAGCGATAGGCCAGCACGATGATCCACTGGCCCACGGTGGACGCGACGCCGATCACGATGCCGAGCCCGATCGCGGTCCAGCTCGGCGTCACCCAGACGAACGGCACCATCAGGCTGAGGATCGCGACGCCCGTGAGCGCCGAATAGGCCATGGTGGTGAGGACGGCTTCGCGCCCGCTCATCATGCGCGTCAGGATCAGCGCAGCGGCCCAGCAGAATGCCGAGATGATCGGGAAGAACGCGGCGGCGTGAAACGCATTGGAGCCCGGACGCAGGATGATCATCACGCCGATGAGACCGATCGCGGTCGCGATCCAGCGGCGCATGCCGACCTTCTCGCTCAGGAAGATGATCGACAGCGCGGTGACGAACAGCGGCGAGACGAAGCCGGTGGCCGAGGCTTCCGCGATGGGGAGGAAACGGAGACCGGTGATGAAGAACAGCGAGGAGCCGAGCAGCGCGATGCCGCGCATCAGCTGCAGGCCGAGGCGATCGGTGCGCATCGCATGCAGCGGCGAGCCCGGCAGCATCACCGGCGTGAACATCAGCGCGAACGTGACGAAGCGGATCCAGGTGATCTCGATCGACGGCAGGCTCGTCGACAGGTATTTTGCGGTGACGTCGGAGCAGCCGAGGAACACCGTCGACAGCAGCACCAGCGCGATGCCCTTGAAGGGATGATCGACGCGCGCAGGCGCGCGGCGAGCCTCCTGCTTCTTCTCCGGCACGGGCATGGGAATACTGTCGAGCCTTGCGGCTACGGCGGGCGGCGGTGTCACGGCTGGAACCTGGGAAAACGACGATTCGGGAACGATCGTAAAAAACGACAAATGCGCTGCTTTCACAACTTCCGAAAACAGGATGCCGATATGCGCTGACGACCCCGCGCGTCAATACTCCATTAATAATAGGCGCTTGTGCACTACAGCATGGGCAGGCTGCGCGGCTTCGGACCGCGCGGAAACGCCGCATCGAGCGCCGAAATCTCTTCTTTCGTCAGCACGAGATCGCCCGCCGCCGCATTCTCGCCGGCATGTTCCGCGGACGAGGCCTTCGGGATCGCGAACACCGTAGTCGCACGGGTGAGGAAGCTCAGCGCGACCTGACGCGGTGTCACACGACGCGCCTCCGCGATGCGTGCCAGCACCGCACCTCCCTTGCTGTTGCTTGCGGGAAAATCGTCGTGGCCGAACGGAGAGTATGCGACGACAGCGACGCCATGTTTCTCGCACCACGGGATCACCGCATGCTCGATCGCGCGCTCCTTCAGATGATAGAGCACCTGATTGCAGGCGATGCGGCCTTCGCCGGAGACGTCGAGAATCTCGTCGAGATCGTCGGCGTCGAAATTGGAGACGCCCCAGGATTTGATCTTGCCGGCCTTCACCAACTCCTCGAATGCGGCGACCGTGTCTTCGAGCGGATAGGAACCGCGCCAGTGCAGCAGATAGCAGTCGAGACGATCGGTCTTCAGCCGCTTCAGAGAGCGCTCACAGGCCGTGATGGTGCCGCCGCGCGAGGCGTTGCTCGGCAGCACCTTTGAAACCAGGAACACTTCATCGCGGCGGCCTGCGATTGCATCCGCGATAACGAGCTCGGCATCGCCGTACATCTCGGCGGTGTCGATGTGGGTCATGCCGAGATCGAGCCCGCGCTGAAGCGCCGCGACCGCGCGCTTGCGGTCGCCGTGGTCGAGATACCAGGTGCCCTGCCCGATGACAGAGACGTTGGCGCCGGTCTTGCCGAAGGGTTTCGTGTTCATGTTCGTTCCTTCAGATGCTCTATAGGCCACTGATATCCGCGACCAGCACGCTGCCGGTCCCGGACTCCGTGATATAGAGCCGATCTTTCTTGACGCCACCGATGGCGACATTGGTGCAGCTCGGACCCGCGCACGACTTGATCTGCGCGATCAACTCCCCGTTCGGTGCGAACACGAAGACGTGGCCGAGCGAGGCGTGGCCGACGAACAGGCGACCGGCCGCGTCCATGGTCATGCCATCAGGTCCGCTGGTGCCGAACAGCGAGCAGAAGCGGCCGACCTTCGACACGCTGCCGTCCTTCATGAACGGCAACCGCCACACCGCGTTGTCGCGCGTCATGGCGACGAACAGCACGGTTTCGCTGGGGTCGAGCACCAGGCCGTTCGGGCTGATGCCGGTGTCGAGCAGGCAATCGAGCCGGCCGCTCGGCGTCAGGCGATAGACACGACCGCTTGCGTCGTGCAGGCCGGTCTGGCCCTGATCGGTGAACAAGATGTCTCCGTTGGAGGCGAGATGCAGATCGTTGCAGCCACGGAACGATTCTGAATTGCGCGCGGTCAGGATGGGCCTGATGCGCCCTGCCCCGGCGTCGAGCTCCATGATGCCGTGCATATAGTCGGCCACGAGGATGCGGCCGTCGGTGGCAATCTTCAATCCGTTCGGCCAACCGTCGTACTCGATCACGAGCGACCACGCGCCATCAGGCGCGATGCGGAAGATGCGGCCGAAGGGAATGTCGACGATATAGAGGTTGCCGTCTTTGTCGAACGACGGCCCTTCGATGAAACTATCGGTCGGCACACCCGGCCGGTTGGCCTCGGCCCAATCGGTCCGCACGCCCTTGCGGCGGAATTGGTCGGGCATGGCGGAGAAGATCTTGGTTTCGATCAAGCGCGGCGGCGTTTCCAGGTACATCATGATTGTTGTGATTGTTGACTTTGCGTGAGATGGACGGAGTGGGCGTCAGCATAAGGCACAACGCGGCGGCCGTCGATTGGCACCGACGTCAAGGCTGCGCGACCGCCCCACGCACTTTTGCAGATGTACTTCAAATGAATTCGTGACTGCAATGCGCGCAGCTCCGCCCAAGCCGCTCCAATGAGCAACCCGTGGGATCAGGCCGGTGACTTGCGATTGCAGCTCTCTTCGCCGACAGGCAGCTCGACCGACGGTCCGTCAACAGCGACGAACGACCATTTGTAACCGTCGCGATAAAGGGTGAGCTTCAGAAAGCCCCTGCTCTTGTTGGCAAAGCGCTCGCTCAGTGGATGCTTGATGTATGTTGAGTACAGCGTCGCACCGCCGGTGCCGACCACAAACGGCCGCACGCCTTTCGCCTCATCCCGCTTCCCGGCACCATCGACCTTCGGAAACTGCTCCAAGTGATGGTCGTGACCGGATACCAGGACGGTAGCGCCTTGCGCATAGAGGATGGGCATCAGCTTCGCTATCGGCGTGTAGGCTTCGCCCTGCCCGTGCTCGCCTGAACTGATGAAGAAAGGATGCGTAAAAACCAAAACGCATCGTGCCGTCGATGCCGAGAGTTGCTCCTTAAGCCATGTCTTCGAATCGACGTCGCTGCCGTAGAAATTCAACCCGGCAAGCAGCCACCCCTCCTTGTCGGGAAAGCGCGTGGCGAAGCTGAGCCTCTTGTCTTGCGGTCCAGATGAAATGCCCGTCGCACTCTTCAATTCGGCGATGCGCTGTCCGAAATAGTCCCGATAGTGCTTTGCCGGCGTAAGCTTCTTGTTGGGTGTAATATCGTCGGAATAGTCATGGTTGCCGGGTACGGGAAAGATGCGATCCTTGTGCACGCCCTATGTCGCGGCGAATTTGTCGAAGCAAGGCCCATACGTCCCCGGCTGCGGCTTCTGGTTTCTATAATTCGCATAGGCCAGATCGCCCAGAGCCAGAATGCCAACCGGAACCTGGTTGGCGGCGTCGATCTCTTTCTGGATCTGCGCCGCCACCTCCGCATGTTTGTTTCCGGTCTGGTGGCAACCGGTGATATCGCCTGCGGCCAACAGGATTCCAATCGGCTCTCCACTCGGACTCTCGGCCCGGCAGACTGTGACACCCGCAGCGGTGAGCATCGACAGGAGCAACGCGCCGACCGGAAGCGCCCGAATACAGCGACGCGAGTGGTTCGAGAGAGCATCCGCAATCTGTCGAAGCATCATCATCTCCAATAGCTCGATGTCTCGCCCGGCAATTCGGGCCCATCTTAAATTCATTCGTGAAAATCGCTCTCAAGTTGAGCCGCATCTTATCAAGTTGCAAGAAAAGAGAGCAGGCGGCGAGCCCGTGCGGGTGCGTCAGAATGTAACACAACCCATGGATGAAACCACAATGACAAGAGAGCTCGTAGCCCGGATGGAGCGAAGCGTAATCCGGGTTCTCGCCACGCGGCACGGAGAGAGGTCCCGGATTTCGCTTCGCTCCATCCGGGCTACAAGAGCGGGAGCACCTACCCCGCCGCGACCTTCGCCTGCTTCGCCGGAGCGACCTCCGTCGTCGCAATGAGCCGCTTCAGCTCGGGGATACATGACCCGCAATTGGTGCCGGCCTTCAGCTTGGCGCCGATCTCGGCCGCCGTGCGCGCGCCGCCGGCGATGGTGTCGCAGATGGTGCCGCGGCCGACGCCGAAGCAGGCGCAGACGATGGGGCCGGTCGAGGCCGCGCCCTCCGTCGATTTGCCTGACAGCAGCATGCGGCGCTGCTCGTCGGTGACGTGATCGGCCACGAACAGACTCTTCACCACCTCCCAGTCGCCGGCATCATGCGCGGGGCCGACGAACAGGCAGGTCTCGATGCGGTCGCCCGCGAACGAGGCCGCGCGATAAACGCCGCCACCGAAATCGCGATAGTCGGCGACGTCCTCGCCCGCGACGCCGTCGAGCCAGGCCGGCCAGCGCGACAGATCCGCATTGTCGGCGAAGAGATAGCCGAAGCCGCCCGTAACCGTGACACGAGTCCACATCAGGTTCGGCGGCAGATTGAGCTGATCGCGCGACAGCGCAAAGCCGCGGAAGACGTATTCATAAGGCGAGATCGCCGCCGGCGTGGCTTTCGACTCCGGCTGGCCCGAGAACGGATCGGTGAAGGGCTGCACGAGCGCCCCGACGCGGCCGTGCGAGGCGTTCATCGCGCTCCAGTGGATCGGCGCGAACACGGTGCCGCGCTGCTGACGGTCGCTGACGACGACTTTCAGGATGCACTGGCCGTAATCGGTGGTGATGCGGGCGTAGCCGTCATGCAAGATGCCGTATTTGCTGGCATCATCAGGGTGGATCTCGACGAACGGTTCCGGCAGATGCGCGCCGAGACGCTGGCTGAGCCCCGTGCGCGTCATGGTGTGCCACTGGTCGCGGATGCGCCCGGTGTTGAGCCGCAGCGGGCGCGACGGGCCGGTCTCGCCGCGCAGTGACGGCACCTCCGGCGCGACGAAGCGGCCTTTGCCGTCATTGGTGAAGAAGCCGCCGCTCGCGAAGAAGCGCTCGCTCGACGCCTGCCCCTCGCGCACCGGCCACTGAACCGGCTTCAACGCATCGAACGCCTCATCGGACAGCGAGGTGAGCCCGCTGATGTCGAAATCGCGGCTGCCATCGTTCTCGAACGCCGAGAGCGCGGCATGCTCGCGAAAAATGTCGGCGGCGGATTTGTAACTAAAACTGTCGCCGAAGCCGAGACGCTTTGCGGTCTCGCTCAGAATCCACCAGTCCGGCCGTGCCTCGCCCGGCGCCGGCAGGAACGAGCGCTGGCGCGAGATGCGGCGTTCGGAGTTGGTCACCGTGCCGGACTTCTCGCCCCAGGCCAGCGCCGGCAGCAACACGTGCGGGCCAGCCTCGACCGTGTCATTGGACAGCACGTTCTCGGAAACGACGAACAGCTCGAGCTTCTTCAGCGCTTCGCGTACGAAATCCGCATCGGGAAGCGACACCGCCGGGTTGGTGCCCATCACCCACAGCGCCTTGACCTCGCCGCGGTTGATGGCCTCGAACAGCTGCACCGCCTTCAGTCCTTCATGGGTGGCGATGCGCGGCGCCTTCCAGAACCGCCTGACACGATCGATGTCCGGCGGGGTGAAGTTCATATGCGCGGCGAGCTGGTTGGCGAGGCCGCCGACCTCGCGGCCGCCCATCGCGTTGGGCTGACCGGTGAGCGAGAGCGGCGCGGCGCCCGGCTTGCCGATGCGCCCCGTGGCGAGATGGCAGTTCAGGATCGCGTTGACCTTGTCGGTGCCCTGCGCCGACTGGTTGACGCCCTGCGAATAGAGCGTGACGACCCGCTCGGTGTCGCGGAACATCTTGAAGAAGGCGGCGACGTCCTGTTCGGACAAGCCTGTCGCAAGCGCGGTCGCGGTGACACTGCCGGCGATGTTGCGCGCGCGCGCCAGCGCGTCATCGAAGCCCGACGTGTTCTGCGCAATGTAATCCTGGTCGAGCGCGCCATTGTCGGCGAGATGGACGAACAGGCCGGAGAACAGCGCGGTGTCGGTACCGGGCTTGAGACCGAGGAACAGATCGACGTCACTGGCCGTGTCGGTACGGCGCGGATCGATCACGATCATGCGCGCGCCACGTTCCTGCCGGTTCTTCAGCATGCGCTGGAACAGCACGGGATGGCACCAGGCCGCGTTCGAGCCGACGAAGACGAGGAGGTCAGCCTGGTCGAGATCCTCGTAGCAGCCGGGCACGGTGTCGGCACCGAAGGCGCGGCGATGGCCGGCGACCGAGGACGACATACAAAGCCGCGAATTGGTGTCGACATTGGCCGTGCCGACAAAGCCCTTCATCAGCTTGTTGGCGACGTAATAGTCCTCGGTCAGGAGCTGGCCCGAGAGATAGAACGCGACCGCGTCGGCACCGTCGCGCGCGATGATGTGTTGCATGCGATGGGCGACGTGGTCGAGTGCATCGCTCCAGGCGACGCGCTCCAGCACGCCCTTGCAGCGGATCATCGGATAGAGCAGCCGGCTCTCCAGTCCGACGGTCTCGCCGAGCGCCGAGCCCTTCGAGCACAGCCGGCCGAAATTGGCGGGATGATCCGGGTCGCCCGCGATCGCCGCCCCGCCCTTGCCATCGGGCGTCGCCAGCACGCCGCAGCCGACGCCGCAATAGGGACAGGTCGTCTTGGTGGCGCGGAGCGTGGGATCGATCGCCGTCATATCGAGCTGCCTTATCAAGCCGCCTTGGAAGGACGCGCCAGCGCGCGGCCGAACATCATGTCGGTGCGGATCGCCGTCACCTTGTCGCGATTGCGGATCAGCTCGAGATACCAGAGCGCATCGACGGTATCGCCGATCAGCACCGCGCCGGTAAGCCGGCCGTCGGCGATGACGAGCTTCTTGTAGGTGCCGCGCCTGCGGTCCGACAGCACCAGGCTCTCGCTGCCGTCCCCACCCATGAAGTCGCCGGCGGAGAAGACGCTGACGCCGGAGACCTTCAGATTGGTCGAGACCACGCTGCCCTGATAGGCGGCGGGACGTCCGGCGAGATGCCGCGCCAGCACGCGCGCCTGCTCGTAAGCGGGCTCGACCAGGCCGTAGCAGGTGCCGCGATGCTCGGCACATTCGCCGAGCGCGTAGATGTCGGGCGAGGCCGTCTGCATCTCGTCGTTGACGACGATGCCGCGGTTGACCGCGATTCCCGCCTCTTTGGCAAGCGCCACATTCGGCCTGATGCCGGCGGCGAAGATCACGGCATCCGCCTCGATGCGCGTGCCGTCGGCAAGCTCGACAGCTTCGACATGGCCCTCGCCGTGAATCCGGGCGGTGGATGCATTGAGCAGGATGCGGATGCCCTTGCGCTCGACCAGCGTCTTCAGCAGGTCGGCCGCCGGCAGATCGAGCTGGCGCTCCATCAGCCGGTCCATCAGGTGCAGCAGCGTCACCGGCGCGCCGGCTTTCGCAAGGCCATAGGCCGCCTCTAACCCGAGCAGGCCACCGCCGACCACGACGACGCGCTTCTTCGCCGCAGCGAGCGTCAGCAGCAGATCGACGTCGCGCGTGTCGCGAAAGGTGTGCACCCCCGTGAGATCGGCGCCCGGCACGTTGAGCCGCAGCGGCGTCGAGCCGGTGGCGAGCACGAGCTTGGAATATTCGACGCTCTCTTCACCTTCGATCTTGAGCTCGCGGCGGCCGGTGTCGATCTCGGTGACGCGATAGCCGTAGCGCACCGTGACGCCGCGATGGCGCCACCAATCGGCCGGTCTCAGCTCGATCTCATGCGAGCCGGTCTCGCCGGCCAGCACGGAGGAGAGCAGCACGCGATTGTAAGCGAGACGCGGCTCTTCGCCGATCACCGCGACCGCGTAGCGGCCGAGCGAGGTCTTGGCGAGCTCGTCGACCAGACGCGCGGCCGCCATACCGTTACCGACGATGACCAGCGGTTCACTCACAAGGCATCTCCTATTCGGCGGCCTGCGCCTGTGCGCCGTAGGCCTCGGAAATCATGTAGCCGGACAGCACGCCATAGGTGTCGGTCCAGGCCGTGGCGAGTTCGGGCGTCCAGGCTTCGCCGAGCCCCTTTTCCAGGGTCCACAGCAAGGTCGCGCCGACCACCGGATAGTGCTCAGCCTTGGCGCCATAGGCGACGTGACGCTTGGCGAGCGCCGAGGCCGCGGGAAGAATCGTCTCGAGGTTCGACAGGCCGCCGACGACGGCGGCGAGCATGCCCATCAGCTTCTTGCGCTGCTCGGTCATGTCCTCGGGAAACATCGCGCGCACGGACGGCGCCACCTCGAACAGGCGATCGTAGAACAACACAGAGGCTGCCTCTGAAATCGGCGCGACCTTGGAAAAGCTCTGCTGGACGAGGGTAATCTGTTCGGGCGTCATGATGTTCTCCTGTCTGTTTCGGTCTGCCTTTGTCCGCGCCGTTGCGAACAAGGTTCATGGGTCAAACGTCATCAGAGAGTCTTCTCCCCGCGTACGGGGAGAAGCGACATTCGTGCCAAGTGTCACACACGTGCTTCGGCCAGGCTTGACGCGCCCTCACCCTGCGGGCTGCGACGCAGGTAGAACCACCAGGTCAGTCCGAGGCAGGACGCATAGAAAGCGAGATAGATCGCGAGCGCGAGCGACGGACCGCCGGTCATGGCGATCGACTTGCCGAAACCGGTCGGGATCAGATAGCCGCCGACCGCGCCGATCGCGCCGATGAAGCCGACCGCCGCACCGCTCTCGATGCTCGCCGTCTTCAGCGCGAGCGCGCGCGCCGCATCGCCCTTGCCGCGCACCCTGAACAGGTTCTGCTCGCGGAAGATCGAGGGGATCATGCGGTAGGTCGAGCCGTTGCCGATGCCCGTCGTCACGAACAGGATCAGGAACATCGACAGGAAGCCGATGAAATCCTTGTGCCCGACGAAGTAGAGCACGCCGACGGTGGCGCCCGCCATCGCGATGAAATTCCAGAAGGTGAGGATCGAGCCGCCGATCTTGTCGGCGAGCAAGCCGCCGAGCGGTCGCGACAGCGAACCGACCAGCGGCCCGAGGAACGCGATCGAGATCGAGATCGCCGGAAACTGGGTCTTGATCAGCAGCGGGAACGCCGCGGAGTAGCCGATAAAGGATCCGAACGTTCCGATATAGAGATACGCCATGATCCAGGTGTGCTTGCGCTTGACCACGGCAAGCTGGTTCTTGATCGACGACTTGGCCGTGGTCAGGTTGTTCATGAAGAACACCGCACCGAACACCGCGATCGCGATCGGCAGCACCCACATCAGGCCGGCGTTCTGAAGAAAGATGCCGTCGACAGGGCTTGCCTGAAACAGGTTGATGACGGCGAGAGTCATCAGGATCGGGGTCAGCAGTTGCACGCTGGAGACGCCGATATTGCCGCCGGCCGCGTTCAGCCCCAGCGCCCACCCCTTCATCCGGTCAGGGAAGAAGAAGGAGATGTTGGTCATGCTGGAGGCGAAATTGCCGCCACCGAGACCCGCAGTCGATGCGATCAGCAGCATCAGCCAGAACGGCGTGTCCGGCTGGCTGACGAAATAGGCGAGCGACAGCGTCGGGATGAACAGGACAGCCGCGCTGAAAATGGTCCAGTTGCGGCCGCCGAAGGTCGTGACCGCGAACGTATACGGGAAGCGCATCAATGCGCCGATCAGCCCTGGCACCGCCACGAGCTGGAACAGCTGGTCGGTGGTGTAGTGGAAACCCGCCTGCGGCAGCTTGGTGGTGACGATGCTCCAGATCAGCCAGACGGAGAAGCCGATATGCTCGGCCACGATCGACCAGATCAGGTTGCGCCGGGCGATCACTTTGCCGCCCGCATTCCAGAACGCCTCGTCTTCGGGGCGCCAATCAGAAATCCACGTCGGATTTCGAGTCGGATTCGTCGTCATTGATAATCCCTTCTAGGCTCACCGCTGCGTCGTTGCAGGCTCAGCCTCCACGCGGAGGCGCGCGCCGAGGCCATGCCCCGGTGGCGAGTTCACGATGCTGATTGATGATGTTGAGGGACGTCGTCGTTGGCGTCGGAAAAGGTATTTCAATTTCCGTGCCAATTGCGCGCGTTCGGGAAATACAGGGAATTCAGGGGCTTGTTCGCATTGCCCGAAATTGTTCCAGGTGTATTTCGCTCGCAAATTTTGCGATTCGCTCAATCCTTGTGCGGCGCACAAGGATTGAGCGAGGTGTCGATTATTTAGGCGCGCGGATCTTCCGCGTTAAACCTTCGTTTACGCGGCCTCGACGAAGCGATGACGCTCGTAGAGGAATTCGAGCACGCGATGCCGGCACTTCAAATAAGTGGAGTTGGTCGCGAGATCGAGCCGCTTGCGGGGACGTGCGAGCGGCACCTCCAGCACCTCGCCGATGCGCGCGCTCGGCCCGTTCGTCATCATGACGATGCGATCGGATAGCAGCACCGCCTCGTCGACGTCGTGGGTGATCATCAAAATGGTGTTGCCGAGCTTCTGATGCAGCGCCATCACCGAGTCCTGCAGATGCGCGCGGGTCAGCGCGTCGAGCGCGCCGAACGGCTCGTCGAGCAGCAGGACCTTCGGCTCCATCGCCAGCGCACGGGCGATGCCGACGCGCTGCTTCATGCCGCCGGAGATTTCCGAGGGGCGCTTGTCCCTGGCGTGGGCCATCTGCACCAGGTTGAGATTGTGCATGACCCAGGCGTCGCGTTCGGCGCGGGTCTTGGTCCTGGCGAAGACCTTGTCGACGCCGAGCTTGACGTTCTCGTAGACGGTCAGCCACGGCAGCAGGCTGTGGTTCTGGAACACCACGGCGCGATCGGGACCCGGCGAGTTGACCTCGCGGTTCTCGAGCAGCACGCCGCCGGTGGTGGCGCCGGTCAGGCCTGCGATGATGTTGAGCAGGGTCGACTTGCCGCAGCCGGAATGGCCGATGATCGAGACGTATTCGCCCTTCTCGATCGTCAGGTTGATGTCCTTCAGCACCTCCGTGGTGGCGGCGCCGCGGGTAAAGACCTTGTCGATATGGTCGAGCTTCAGATAGGCGGTCATGTACCCTTCTCCCTCAGTTCTGCGCCGTGCCGCGGGTGACGATCTTGCCGACGCCCGCGATCAGGCGGTCGAGCACGAAGCCGACGATGCCGACATAGAACAGCGCCAGGATGATCTCGCTGATATGCGAGGAATTCCAGGCGTCCCAGATGAAGAAGCCGATGCCGACGCCGCCGATCAGCATTTCAGCTGCGATGATGGCGAGCCAGGACAGGCCGATGCCGATGCGCAGGCCGGTGAAGATGTAGGGCGCCGCCGCCGGGATCATGATCTTGCCGAAGAACTCGAGCGGGTTGAGCTGCACCACCGCGGCGACGTTGCGGTAGTCCTGCGGGATGTTGCGGATACCGACCGCGGTGTTGATGATGATCGGCCAGATCGAAGTGATGAAGATGACGAAGATCGCCGATGGCTGGCCGTCTCGGAACGCCGCGAGCGACAGCGGCAGCCAGGCCAGCGGCGGGATGGTGCGCAGCACCTGGAACAGCGGATCGAGCCCGCGCATCGCCCAGACCGACTGCCCGACCAGCACGCCGAGCGCGATGCCGGCGATGGCAGAGAGCGAGTAGCCGAGCGCGACGCGCTGGAGGCTTGCGGAGAGATGCCAGAACAGGCCCTTGTCGATGCCACCATGATCGAAAAACGGATCGAAGATCAGCTCCTTGGTGTCCTTGAACACCTTTGACGGCGGCGGTAGCGCCGAGCCGGCGCGGCGGCACACCAGCTCCCACACCAGCGTCAGCAGCGCGATCACGACCAGCGGCGGAATCACGCGCACGGCGGTCTCCCTGGCGATGCGGGCGTAAGTCTCGGCGCGCGGCGGACGCTTGAGCGTCATCGCGACGACCGGCGCGGCAGCGATTGCTGCAGGCGTCGCGGTCTCAACCTCAATCTTCGTGGCAGGCATGTTCATTGAAAATCCCTCTCCGGCTTCAAAGGACGACGCGGCCGCCTGCCGGCGGCCGCGGGCTCCATCAGACTTCGACGCGCTTGATCGCGAGCGACTTCAGATAGGCAGCCGGATTTTCGGGATCGAACACCTTGCCGTCGAAGAAGGTCTCCTTGCCGCGCGAGGTCGAGGCCGGGATATCGGCGGCCGCGACGCCCAGCGTCTTGGCCGCATCCTTCCAGAGGTCCTCGCGGTTCACCTTGGCAATCAGCGCCTTGGTGTCGAAGCCGGCTTCGTACTTGCCCCAGCGGATGTCCTCGGTGAGGAACCAGAGGTCGTGGCTTTGGAACGGATAGGACGCCTGGTCCTTCCAGAAGCGCATCTGCTGCGGCGAGTTGTCGACGACACGGCCGGTGCCGTAATCGAACTTGCCCTTCATGCGGTCGGTGATGTCCTCGACCGGGCAGTTGATCCACTGCCGCTTGGCGCAGATCACCGCGGCCTCTTCGCGGTTCTCGATCTTCTCCGCCCATTGCTGGGCTTCCATCACCGCCATCAGCAGCGCCTTCGCCGCCTTCGGATATTTGTCGACCCAGGCCGCGCGCATGCCGAACGACTTTTCGGGATGCTTGTCCCAGAGCTCGCCGGTGGTGATTGCGGTGTAGCCGATCTCCTGATGGATGAGCTGCAGGTTCCAGGGCTCGCAGACGCAGAAGCAATCCATGGTGCCAACCTTCATGTTGGCGACCATCTGCGGCGGCGGGACCACGATGGTCTCGATGTCCTTGTCGGGATCGATGCCGCCGGCGGCAAGCCAGTAACGGATCCAGAGATCATGCGTGCCGCCCGGGAAGGTCATCGCGGCCTTCACGGCCTTGCCGCCGGCCTTCTTCTTCTCCAGCGCCGTCTTGAAGGGCGCGGTGTCGATTCCGACCTTGAGGTCGGCATATTCCTTGGCGACCGAGATGCACTGACCGTTCAGGTTCAGGCGCGCCAGAATGTACATCGGCGTCGGCTGGTTGTTCTGCGTCACCTTGCCGGAGGAGATCAGGTACGGCATCGGGGTGAGGATATGCGCGCCGTCGATGCCGTTGCCTTCAGAGCCGAGCACGAGGTTGTCGCGCGTGGTGCCCCAGGAGGCCTGCTTCTGCACCTCGACGTCGGGCATGCCGTATTTGGCGAAGATGCCCTTCTCCTTGGCGACGAACAGCGGGGTTGCGTCGGTGAGCGCGATGAAGCCGAGCTTGGCGCCCTTGACCTCGGGGCCTGCATCCTGCGCGAAGGCGCCGGCGGGAAAATTCAGTTTGGCGGCGGCGAGAAGAGCAGCGGTGCTGCCGGCGGCCTTCAACAATTGACGGCGGCTCAGGCCCGAGGGCTGGCGGGTGCGCTTGGTCATAGGCAGTGTCGTCCTTTGCATCGTTGCAGAATTGATGGCGTCAGTGCGCGCGAGCGGCCCGTCCGTCCGTGACGCCAGAAAGAGGCGCGTGCGAACGCATGGCGGGGGAGACCCCCGTCTGGTGGCGTCGGCAAATCGGATGAGAAGTCTCGCGGGACGGCTTCAATGGCGTCGGCTTGAATGATTCAAGCTTCATGCCAAGCCCGCCACTCCGAAAAGCATCGAAAAATGAATGGGTTATTGATACCGCGCCAGACTGTCGCAGGCCTGCTGCGCACGCGGAACTTGCGGTTTGCTCGTTCCTTGTGCGCCGCACAAATCTTGTGCAGCCGCCCAAGCAAAAGGCCGGGCGCTCGCAAAAGTCGGATCAACGCCGCAGCATCCGTTTGATATCGCTTACCTTTTCCAACCCTCCCACACGGCACGCAACTTGCATTTTCATTGACGTCAACGAAGACTGCGGCTTGCCGCATTGGTGCAGCCTCTGGCGGCTGCATCCCGGAAGCTCAACTGCTTCGCGGCCCTCCCGGCTCAGTCCTCGTGACGCGATTCCCAAGGCTTCCAGACCTTCCATAGCCCTCGTGCGCGGCAGAGCTGCCCGCACGGCCAATGATGTTCAGCTGCGCTCTCTCGGGCGTGTCGATCTCACTTACGAAGCAAAAGGAACCATTGATGTCGTATCTCGCGCCTTCGGAATTCGTCACCAAGATGGTGGATGCGGGCGAGTCCAAGATCTTCATGTCCACCCGGGATACTGCCATCCGCGCCTTCATGGCCGGCGCCATCCTCGCACTCGGCGCATGGTTCGCCATCACCATCAACGTGAACACGGGCCAGCCGCTGATTGGCGCGCTCCTGTTTCCGGTCGGCTTCATCATGCTGTACCTGCTCGGCTTCGATCTGCTTACCGGCGTGTTCGTGCTCTCGCCGCTCGCCCTGATCGACAAGCGTCCCGGCGTCACGCTTGGCGGCGTGCTGCGCAACTGGGGCCTGGTCTTCGTCGGCAATTTCGCCGGTGCCTTCACCGTCGCCTTCATGATGGCCTTCGTAACGACGTTCGGCTTCACGCAAGACCCCGACAAGGTCGGAGCGGCCATTGGAAACATCGGCGAAGGCCGTACGCTCGGCTATGCCGCGCACGGCGCGGCCGGCATGGCGACGCTGTTCATGCGCGGCATGCTGTGCAACTGGATGGTCTCGACCGGCGTCGTCGGCGCCATGATCTCGACCTCGGTCCCCGGCAAGGTCATCGCGATGTGGATGCCCATCATGTTGTTCTTCTACATGGTGTTCGAGCATTCCGTCGTGAACATGTTCCTGTTCCCGTCGGGCCTGATGCTCCATGCCAAATTCTCGATCATGGACTATCTGATCTGGAACGAGATCCCGACCGTACTCGGCAACCTCGTCGGCGGCCTCGCCTTCACCGGCATGACCCTCTACGCCACCCACGTCATGACCAAGCCGAAGCGCCAGGCCGGCAAGGCTGCGCCGACCCGCGTCGCGGCCTGATACGTCTCGACAGAGGAGCCTCGCCCGACCAGGGTGAGGCTCCCTTCGCCTGGTGATGACGATGACCCGCGGACTCCTGATTTCGATCGGCCAGCACTCCGACAAGGGGCGCAAGCCCGTCAACCAGGATTTTCACGGCGTCCTGATTCCGGAAGAGCCGCTGCTCAGCCTGAAGGGCATCGCGGCCGTTCTCGCCGACGGCATTTCCAGCAGCACAGTGAGCCAGATCGCCAGCGAGTCGGCGGTCAAGAGCTTCCTGATGGACTATTACTGCACGTCGGAATCCTGGACGGTGAAGACCTCCGCCCGGCGCGTGCTGGACGCGACCAATTCCTGGCTGCACGCGCAGACGCGCAAGAGCCAATATGCCTATGACCGCGACAAGGGCTATGTCTGCACCCTGACCGCCATGGTCATCAAGGCGACCACCGCGCACATCTTCCACGTCGGCGACTGTCGCGTCTACCGCGTCGCCGGGAAGGCGCTCGAGCAGCTGACCGACGATCACCGCATCATCGTGTCGTCGGAGCAGACCTATCTCGGCCGTGCGCTCGGCATCAATCCTCAGCTCGAGATCGACTACCAGGCGTTCGAGATCGAGGCCGGCGACACCTTTATCCTCGCAACCGACGGTGCCTATGAATTCGTCGATCAGCGTTTCATCACCAGCGCACTCGGCGAGCACGCAGCCGAGCTCGACGGCGCGGCAAAGGCGATCGTCGAGGAAGCCTACCGGCGCGGCAGCGACGACAACATCACCGTCCAGATCCTGCGCATCGACGCGGTGCCGCAGCGCGAGCCGGCCGGTATCTTCAATCAGACGTCACAGCTGCCGCTTCCGCCGCTGCCGGAGCCGCGAGCGGTCTTCGACGGCTACAGGATTATCCGGGAAATCCACGGCAGCAGCCGCAGTCATATCTATCTCGCCGTCGATATGGAGACCGAGGCGCCGGTCGCGCTCAAGCTGCCGTCGATCGATTTGCGCGACAACGCCGCCTATCTCAAGCGCTTCCTGATGGAGGAGTGGATCGCGCGCAGGATCGACAGCCCGCACGTGCTGAAGCCGCTGTCACAGTCGCGACGGCGCAGCTACCTCTACGTCGCGACCGAATTCGTCGAAGGGCAGACGTTGAAGCAGTGGATGACCGACAATCCGCGCCCGGATCTCGAAACCGTCCGTCGGCTGGTCGAGCAGATCGCCGCGGGGCTGCGCGCCTTCCACCGCATGGAAATGCTGCATCAGGACCTCAGGCCCGATAACATCATGATCGACAAGACCGGCACCGCGAAGATCATCGACTTCGGGTCGGTCAGGGTCGCGGGCGTCGCGGAGGCGGCGCCGCGAGACGAGGCCGACGACATCCTGGGAACGGTCCAGTACACGGCGCCGGAGTATTTTCTTGGGCAAGGCGGCTCGCCGCGCTCCGACATGTTTTCGCTGGCCGTGATCTGCTACCAGATGCTGACGGGAAAGCTTCCCTATGGCACCCAGATCGCCAGGATCCGGCGCAAGGCGGACGCGCGGAGACTTCAGTATCGTCCGGCCGACGACGACCGCAACGTGCCGGCCTGGGTCGACGGCGCGCTCAGGCGCGCGCTCCATCCCGATCCCTACAATCGGCACGAGGATCTGTCCGAATTCGTCTTCGAGCTTCGCACGCCTAATTCGGCCTATCTCGACACACGGATCACGCCGCTCCTGGAGCGCAGCCCGCTGATGTTCTGGAAGCTGACCACGGCAGCGCTTGCTTGCGCGGTTGTCGTGCTGCTGGCGCTGCTGCACGGGCGATAGGGCGCAGAAGGGCGCAGACGTCCACTTCTAGCGGCCAAGTGGAACCATTATCGTTCGTCAGAGCATTGCCGCTGGTGACCCATATGCGACATCGGCCAAATAGCCCAAACATCGCGCGACTAGCTGGGTTTAAAGGTTGATTGCGGCTAGACGTTTTTGCGCTCGACTATGCCGTCGCGACGGCGTTGAATCCGCGACGCGGGCCCTTTTGTTTCAAGGAGGGAGGACCGAAAAGTGAAGACAACGATCATCGCACTTTGTGCCGCCGCTCTCATCGCCGCCGCACCAGCAGCGCTTGCGCAGGGTGTACCAGGCAAAGCACTTGGTCTGCAGCATAAGATCTCCAAGAGACATCACCCGGGCGTCTCCGGCTACGCTCCGCTGCATGAGCCGCAAACAATGGGATCGAAGAAGGGCTATCCGGGAGCTTTCGGTTACGCGCCTAATGAACCCAGTCGTTTGGACAGAAATCTCGAAGCGTCCAGACAAGCTGGTGGTGGCGGCGGCGGTGGCGGAGGGAGTGGCATGTGAACCCACGCGCTGCACGGACAGGCGGTATCCGTCCTGCTTGATCGGGACGCTCCGGGGGCGTTAAGGCCGGCTCGCCTCGCGTCTCCTCACGCCGGCTCCTCCGCCTTCACCCCCAGCGGCTTCGGCGCCATGCCGCCGCCGGGCTTGAGGTGGAATTCGTAGGTCATCAAATGCCACTGCCCGTTCGCCTTGAGGCCATCAGGCATCGCGGGATCGTTGCGCGGCTCGACCTTGGCGACGAGGTCGTCCTTGACCCCGAACACCACGTCGGAATCGAGATATTTGTCGCCGTCCATGAAGACGTGGGTGATCAGCGGCTCGTAGCCCTTGGCATTGACCAGGAAGTGCACATGCGCGGGGCGCATCGGATGGCGCTTGGTCTGCATGATCATCTCGCCGACAGGGCCATCGGTCGGAATAGGATAGCTGCACGGCAAAATGGTGCGGAAGAAGAAGCGGCCGTCGCTGTCGGTGATGAAGCGCGCCCGCGCCGAGGCGCCGACCTCGTCGTAGTTCGGTTTCTGTGAATCGTAGAAGCCGTCATCGTCGGCATGCCAGACGTCGACGGGAACGCCCGCGAGCGGCTTGCCCTTGAGGTCGGTGACGCGGCTCTGCACGAACATCCGCTCGCCGGTCTGATTGTTCGGCGAGATGTCGGTACCGTGCGCCGTCACCTTGTGCTCGCCGACATAGAACGGGCCGAGCACCGTGGTCTGGGTGGCGCCCTCGCGATCCCTGTGGTTGACCGCGTCGACCAGCATGGAGACCCCGAGCACGTCGGAGAGCAGGATGAACTCCTGCCTTGTGTCGGTGCATTTGTGGCCGGTGCGGGTCAGGAAATCGATGGCGTATTCCCATTCCTCGAAGGTGAGACCGGTCTTGCTCACGTAATCGTGCAGCGACTTCACCAATTCCTGGAGCAGGAATTTTGCCCGCGGATCAGGCGTATTGTCGAAGCTCTTGACGACGGCTTCGGTGAGTTCGGTCTCGTTGAACTGGGTCATGGTGCGTTTGCCCTGAGTTTTCTCGTTGGCCCGGATGGGCTCCTTGGAGGCGTTCCAGGGTGCAGCCTACACCAGCAGGCCCGGCCGCGTTAAGCGCAACCGGCTTGGAATGGGGCCTGCATTTCGCTATCAACTTTCCGACAAAACGCCCGGAGGAACTGATGCTCGCCCCTACCCCCGCCTCGCCCGAATCCGTCGGCATGTCGAAGGCTGCGCTCGACCGCGTCGATGCGCATCTGAAGAGCCGCTACATCGATGCCGGCCGCTTCCCGGGCACGCACCTGCTGGTCTACCGCCGCGGCAAGGTCGCCCACAGCTCGGTGCAGGGCTTTGCCGACGTCGAGCGCAAGGTGCCGGTCAAGGACGACACCATCTACCGCATCTATTCCATGACCAAGCCGCTCACCAGCGTCGCCTTCATGATGCTGGTCGAGCAAGGCCTCGTCGCGATCGACGAGCCCGTCGCCAAATACATTCCGGAATGGAAGGATCTCGGCGTGTTCGTCGCCGGCACCGCGCCGGCCTTCCTGACCCGGCCGCCGTCCCGGCCGATGCTGATCGTCGACCTGCTGCGGCACACCGCCGGCCTCACCTACGGCTTCCAGCAGCGTTCCAACGTCGATGCCGCCTATCGCACCGAAAAGATCGGCGAGGTCGAGAAAGCCGGCACGCTGCAGAGCATGATCGAGGCGCTGGCGAAAATTCCGCTGGAGTTCTCGCCGGGCGAATCCTGGAACTACTCGGTCGCGACCGACGTGATCGGCTATCTCGTCGGCAAGATCTCCGGGATTCCCTTCGAGCAGTTCCTTAAAACGCGCATCCTCGATCCGCTCGGCATGACCGACACTGATTTTCACGTGCCGGCCTCCAAGGCGCATCGCTTCGCCGCCTGCTATTCCGCCGATCCCGGTGGCGGCATGACCTTCCATGCCGGCCAGCGCCGCGAGGGCCTGACGCTCCAGGACGACCCGACCAAGAGCTCGTTCTTGTCCCCGCCCTCGTTCATCTCGGGCGGCGGCGGACTCTGCTCGACGGTCGCCGACTATCTCACCTTCTGCCGTGCGCTGCTCAATGGCGGCGAGCTGGGCGGCGTCCGCCTGCTCGGGCCGAAAACGCTGGCGCTGATGACGAGCAACCACATTCCGGGCGGACGCGCGCTGCCGGAAGTGTCGCGTTCGCTGTTCTCGGAAGCCACCTATAACGGCATCGGCTTCGGCCTCGGCTTCGCCGTGACCATGCGGCCGGCGGAGACGCTGATCGCCGGCAGCCCGGGTGAATATAATTGGGGCGGCGCGGCCACGACCTCGTTCTGGATCGACCCGGCCGAGGAGCTGATCGCCATCTTCATGACGCAGGTGCTGCCGTCGAGCGCCTATCCGCTCCGGCGCGAACTGCGCAGCATGGTCTATGCCGCGATCACCGAGAGCAATCTCTGATCTGCGTCTCAACGAAAACGGGCCCTCGCGATCGATCGCGAGGGCCCGTCATTGCTAGTGCATATGGCCGATCAGATAAATGCCGCCGCTGATCACCAGAACGGCGGGCACGGCCCACAAAATCAGAACGGGCATCGCGTCATTCTCCTCAGTTGGACGTGCAGACCTTGACGGTCTTCATGCCGCTTTCGGCCTCGGTGCGCGACTTGTAGATCGTGCCCGACGGGCTGACGACGGTCATGGATGTCTCGGTCGGCTTCTTGTCGACAACCGTGCACTTCTTCGTCTTGACGTCCTGCACGACATAGAACTCGTCGGCCGCGAACGCCGGCAGGGAAAATGCAGCAATCATCAAGGCTGCAGTCGCAAGCTTCATCTTCATTATCTTCTCCTCCAGTTGCCGGGCATTTCAGTCCGGTCGATCCGCTAACGGGAAAAAGTAGCAATTTGTTCCTGACGTCGGGGAACGGCGCCCGCGGCGGGATGTTGGTGCAGCGCTTATTCCTGTGAGGAGAACAAGATGAAGAAGCTGTTCCTGCTATCCGCCGCGGCCGTCCTGATTTCGACCGGCGCTTTCGCGCAATCCACCGTGGTGACCACCACCGGAACCGGTCACGCGGCAACGGTTCAGATCGAGCCGCAATACCGGACCAGGATCAGATCCTACGTCACCGAGCACCGCGTCCGTCCGGTCACGACGCAGGAAAAGATCATCGTCGGCGCGACGGTGCCGAGCGACGTCGAGCTAGAGGCCGTCCCGGCGGACTGGGGTCCGTCACTAACGAAGTATCGCTACGTCTACTCCGGCGAACGCGTGATGCTGGTGGATCCCGGCTCGCGCACAGTCGTTCAGGAAATCGATTGATCAGGATTGACCAGCGCGGCCGCCTTCCAAGGCGGTCGCTTCCCCTGGAGCTCACGATGACATCTCACCGAGAGGCCGGATCGCCGGGCTCAGTCTGGCAGCGGTCTATGCCATGTGTCTGCTGCTGACCGCGATCGGCATGACTTGACGCGCGGACGCCCGCGACCGCGCTGCAAAATCCCTCTCTCACGTGCCCGCCGGACGCGAAAATCGTGGCGCGGTGGAAGTCTCACCCGTATGGTCTCCCCAAAATCATAATCCGGCGCCGCTGCGCTGGAACCGGGACGCCCGCGCTTGTCAAAGCTCACTCTGCCGGTCCGGCTCGCTCTTCTGGTCACGGGAACGATGTTGCCGCTGATCGTCTTTGCGGTCGGTATTGCCTATTCCAACTACCGCCAGGACCGCAGCGACGCGACACGACGCGTGCTGGAGACGGTGCGAAGCATGCGCCTCGTGCTCGATTCCGAAGTGCAGCGAATGACCGGCGGCTTGCAGGTGCTGGCGCTCAGCAACGCCCTGCAAAGCGGCGACTTCGACGACTTCCGCCGGCTGGCAACCGGGTTCATCAGCCAATATGGCGAGGACAGCGTCCTGCTGGTGGCGGATGGGAGCGGGCACCAGCTGTTTTCGACCGTCACGCGTGAAACGACAAACCTGCCGCCCCGCAACAATCGCGAGATCGTCGAGCGGGTATTTGCGAGCAAGTCGCCGCAATATTCCGACCTGTTCACCGGCTCGACCAAGAACCGGCCGATCGTGACCGTCGAGGTTCCCGTGCTGCGCAACGATGAGGTCGTCTACGCGCTCTCCTTCAGCCCGCCGATCGCGACATTCCAGAAACTGGTCGAGCAGCAGCGGCCGAACGATCAGTGGACGGTGTCGCTGCTGGACACCAAGGGTCGCGTGTTCGCGCGCGCGCCCAATCCGGCCGAGACGTTCGGCAAGCAGGCCTCCGGCGCACTGAACGATGCGATGGCCCGAGCGCCGGAGGCGACCCTCTCCAGCGTTTCTCTCGACGGCGTCGCGCTGTCCTCGGCCTATACGAGGTCGCGGCTGACCGGCTGGACGGTCGTGGCCGGTGTCGCCGAGAGCTCGCTGATCGCCCCGCTCTGGCGCGACATCGCGATCACCAGCCTGATCGGCGGCATCCTGCTGCTGACCGGCCTGACCTTCGCGGTGCGGATGGCGACCACGATCGCGCGCGGCGAGATGCTGCACAATCTGCTGATCGAGGAGCTCAACCATCGCGTCAAGAACACGCTGGCCTTGATGCAGGCGATCGCGGTGCAGACCTTCCGAAGTTCAAGCCGGGACGAGCGGACCAAGTTCGAGGGACGGCTCGGTGCGCTCGCCGAGGCGCATAATCTCCTGAGCCAGGAGAAATGGGCAGGATCGGAGCTGAGGGATGTGATCGCGCGCGTGCTCCAGCCGTTCCTGCTGAGCAATCCCGATCGCATCCGCATGGCCGGCCCCGCCGTACCGCTGTCGCCGCGGCTCGCCGTGGTGCTGTCGATGATCGTGCACGAGATCGCCACCAACGCCGCGAAATACGGCGCGCTGTCGAACGAGACCGGCCGGGTCACGCTGGACTGGGAGGTCATCGCCGACACGCCGAAGTCGCGGCTGCGGCTGATCTGGAGCGAGATCGGCGGACCGCCGGTGACGGAGCCGGTGCAGCGCGGTTTCGGCTCGCGCCTGATCGAGCGCAGCGCGCGCGACCAGCTCGGCGGCGAGGCAACCGTCGACTTCCTGCCGCACGGCGTCGTCTGCACGGTGATGTGCGTGCTGGACGAGGCGCGGTGAACGGATTGAAGGAACATCGGCGATGAAGATCACCAAGGTGCGCACGCACATCCTCGAAGCAAAGCTCTCGCAGCCCTTCGCCTATTCGCGCGCCTGGTACGACACGCGCACCGCGATGCTGGTCGAGATCGAGACGGATGACGGCCTGACCGGCTGGGGCGAATGCTACGGGCCGGCGCGGATGACGGCGGCGGTGGTGCAGAGCATCGCGCCCTGGCTGATCGGCGAGGATCCACTGCGCACCGACGTGCTGTGGCAAATGGTCTACGCCCGCTTGCGCGATCACGGCCAGAAGGGCGTCGTGATCCAGGGCCTGAGCGGCATCGACATCGCGTTGTGGGACATCAGGGGCAAGCATTTCGGCGTGCCCGCGCATCAGCTTCTCGGCGGTGCGGCGCGCAAGGACATTGCGGCCTATGCGACCGGGCTGTACCGGCGCAAATCAGGCGATCCGCTCAAATACCTGCCGGAGGAAGCGGCCGGTTATGCCGCGGAGGGTTTCCGCGCAGTGAAGCTGAAGGTCGGCTTCGGCATTGCCGAGGATGCCGCGGTCACGCGCGCGGTGCGCGAGGCGATCGGCCCTGATGTCGCGCTGATGGTCGATGCGAACCACGCCTTTGACGCAGTGGCGGCGATCCGGCTCGGCCGCATGATCGAACGCTACGACATCGGCTGGTTCGAGGAGCCGGTGCCGCCGGAGGACGTCGCGGGATATCGTGCGGTGCGCTCCGCGCTGACGATTCCCATCGCCGGCGGCGAGTGCGAGTTCACGCGCTTCGGCTTCCGCGACCTGTTCGCATCGCATGCGCTGGACATCGCCCAGCCCGACACCTGCGCGGCAGGTGGCCTCTCCGAATGCAAGAAGATCGCCGACATGAGCGAGGCGTTCGGCATCCGCTACAATCCGCATGTCTGGGGCACCGGGATTGCGATCGCGGCCTCGCTGCAACTTCTCGCCGTGCTGCCTTTGCACACGCCGACCTCGCTTGCGCCGATCGAGCCGATGCTGGAATTCGACCGCACCGAACATCCGATCCGGCAGACGATCCTGAAGGAGCCGATCGAGCACACGAAGGGTGTCGTGCGCGTTCCCGACGGACCGGGACTGGGCATCGAGATTGATCGTGAGGCGCTCGCGCGCTTCGCGGTGAGTCAAGGCGTGTAGTCAAAAATCGCCGTGGTCCCGGATATAGCGAGAGGTCCCGATGAATGATGTGTCTGGAGCATCGCAAGGATGACAAGTCCCGAGCTCGTTATTTTCGATTCGGACGGCGTTCTGGTCGATAGTGAAATCATTGCGCTGACCGTCTTGGTCCGAACGGCATCTGAGGAGGGCATCGCGATCAGCCTGGAAGACGCCATACGTTCTTTCCGAGGGGTAAAGATGGCGGATTGCGTGCGCGAAATCGAGCACCGGTTAGGCCGCAGCGTCCGAGACACATTCATCGCCGACATTCGACGAGCCACCGCACTGGCGTTTGACGCCGAACTGAAGCCTGTCGAAGGAATCCATGCGGCGTTGGCTGAGATTGCCGTTCCGGTTTGCGTGGCGTCTAACGGACCCATGTCGAAGCTCACGCATGCACTCGGATTGACGAAACTGCTGGAGCGCTTCGAAGGACGCATCTTTAGCGCGTACGAGGTGGGTTCGTGGAAGCCGGACCCCGGCCTGTTTCTGCATGCGGCGCAAACGCTGGGCGCTCACCCCTCACGCTGCGTCGTCGTTGAGGACTCGTTGTCCGGAATTCGCGCAGCAAAGGCCGCGGGCATGAGAGTCCTCGGTTTTACCGGGGGTGATTCCGGAGTTGAGCGAGAGCTGGCAGCCGTCTGCGACGAGGTCTTTCATCGTATGAGCGAGCTTCCGGTGTTGTTGCGGATGGAATGATCCGCTCTGTTCCGGGCCTCGCCGTTCCGCTCACCCTACCCGATTGTCTGCAGCGCCGGAAACGTCTCCAGCAGCCAGATGCTGACATTCGAGACCGCACCGGTGAGGAAGCCGATGCCGGTGATCACCATCAGGACGCCCATGGCGCGCTCGACATTGACGAGCTGGCCCTTCATGCGCGCGAACAGTTTCGAGAACTGCTCGATCATCAGGGCGGCGATCAGGAAGGGAATGCCGAGGCCGGCCGAATAGACTGCGAGCAGGCCCGCCCCCTTCGTCATCGTCGCCTCCGCCGCGGCGATCGAGAGGATCGCGGCAAGGATCGGGCCGATGCACGGCGTCCAGCCGAAGGCAAAAGCGAGGCCCATCACATAGGCGCCCCAGAGACCGACGGGCTTAGGCGCGGTCAGGCGCCCCTCGCGCATCAACAGGCCGATCCGGGTCAGTCCCAGGAAATGCAGGCCCATGATGATGATGACGATGCCGGCGAGGATCGACAGCTCGGCCGACCAGGCACGGATCAGCCCGCCGATCAGCGAGGCGCTGGCGCCGAGCGCCACGAACACCGTGGAGAAACCGAGCACGAACAAGAGCGCCGACATCATGATGGCGCGCTTGGACGCCGAGGCCGGCTCCTCGTTCTCGACATGCTCGATCGTGGCGCCCGTGAGATAGATCAGATAGGGCGGAACCAGGGGCAGAACGCAGGGAGAGAGGAAGCTGACGAGGCCGGCAATCAGGGCCGCCGGGATCGAGACATTTTGCATGATGCAGTCGGAGCCATCTCAGGCTCTTTGGCCGCGCGCCGGGAATGCGCGCGGGCGGGAGCCGAACCGGCTCTGGTGTAGCCGATGCCGGGGAATGCGCACAACAGAGGCGCACGAAACCAGGCTCCTCCCGATGCCGTCTGCGATCACAGATGCGGCATCGGGACGCGCACAAACCTCGCCAAAAAGCGAGACTCGGCGGCGCGGCTACTTCACCACGCGGAGCAGCGGACGCCGGGGCTGGTCCTGCGTCTGCTTGGAGGGGGGCTGCGGTTCGCTTCCAGCGCTCCGCAGCATTTCGTCGCACAGCGCCTTGAGATCGGCACTGTCAATTCCTTTGAGCTTCATCCGCACGTCGAGGATGACGATAGACAGCAGCTCGGCCGACTCGCGGTTATTGCTCTCGTTGAGAACCTTGCGGCACCCCTCAAGCGTTTCCAGCACCGACTGCAACTGTTCGTCTGAATGCGACACCGGCGTTCTTTCCGTTAGTTCGGCCTGCGAGACGTGTTTGTGGAAATCCCCTCGGCCCCCATGGGATACCGAGAATAACACGAGGCGCCGACGCCTCCGAACATGATTTCAGTATGATTTTGCCTGGAAACCGTGGTTCCAGCGAACATCAACCCGCTGCGCGGGACGCCATTATCGTGGTGGCCGGGAGTCGAACGTGCGGCGCTGTATGATCGATCCATTCCGCACGGCGACAGCTCGCGCGCGAGGACTTCCGTGACGGAAAGCGCCGACAATCCTGCAGCCATTTCAGGGCTCGCAACGGAACTCACGCCACACCCCTCATTCGAACGGTGGTCCGTCCGATTCGATTTTCAGCCTTGGTAGCACTCGGATACCACCCGCGAGGCGGTAACGATGGCGTTCAAAAGTCGCCGTACCCCAACCCGCAGTGGTTGTGGTTTGCGCCCAATTCTGCCAGTTTAGCAACCCGAAGGGACTTGTATGCACTCCTTGGCGGAAAGGGGCGTTCCACTGGAGGAACGCCCAAAGATCAACATCAGCGGCCTCTCCGATTGGGATGCGGCCCGCATATTCTTGGAAGTCGTTCGATGCGGCAGTTTTCGCTCGGCGTCTGAACGTCTGTCGCTGTCGATCAACGCCGTTCGCCGCCGGATTGATGATTTCGAGCGCCAGACCGGCACCACCCTGTTCACCCGCGACGTCCACGGCACGCATCTGACCGATGAAGGTGCACTGGTGGTCTCCGCCGTCGAGCGCATGGAGGCGGCGGCCTTCGACGTGCTGCGCACCAGCGATTCGACGGCCAACGCCCTGTCCGGAGAAGTTCGCGTGGCCGTCACCGAGGGTCTCGGGACATTCTGGCTCGCCCCGCGGCTGGTCGAATTCCAGCAGGCCTATCCGAAGATCCTGGTCGACCTGCATTGCGCGATGCGCTCGGCCGACGTCTCGCGTCACGAGGCCGACGTCGCCATCCATCTGTCGCGTCCCTCCGCGCTCGACGTCAAGCTGGTGCGGCTCGGCCGCATGCACCTGATGTTCTGGGCTTCGGAAAAATACCTTGAGAAACACGGCACGCCGCGCTCGGCGCTCGAATTGATCAAGCACCGCCTGGTGTTGCAATTCGCCGACCAGCTTGCCGCCAAGGAGACCTTCGAGAGCTTCTTCCCAGGCGTTCCGGAACGTGACCTTCTGGTCATGAAGACCAACGTCTCGAGCGCCAATTATTGGGCGGTCGCGAATGGCGCCGGCATCGGCGTATTCCCGAGCTACGCCATTGCGCTTGGCGGGAAGTTGATTCCACTGGAGGTCGAGCTGAACAGGCCGCTGGATATCTGGTTGTCTTACCACCCTGGTAGCGGCCGGATTCCACGCGTTCGGCACATGATTGACTGGCTGATCGAAGCTTTCAATCCGGCGCGATTCCCGTGGTTTAAGGAAGAGTTCGTGCATCCGCATGAATTCAAGGACGTGTATATGGGCGAACCCCTGACCCAGCTCTTCGGGGGATTTTCAACCGAAGAACAAAGGTGAGAGTATGAAAACAGCGGCGAAAAGGATGAAGCAGCGCAGTGCCGGCAAGCCGGACATTGAGCTTGGCAAGCGGATCCGTCTGCGGCGCGTCGAGATGAAGATCTCGCAGGCCGAACTCGGTGAGAAGCTCGGCGTGAGCTTCCAGCAGGTCCAGAAATACGAGAAGGGCGTCAATCGCGTCGGCGCGGCTCGGCTTCAGCAGATCGCCACCGCCCTCGATGTGCCCGTGACCTTCTTCTATGACGGCGACAACAAGGCGCGCGAAGTCGAGAGCCTGCTGTTCCTCGATTCGGCCTTCAGCCTCCGCCTGCTGCGCGCCTACAGCAAGATCAAGGACCAGACGGTCCAGCGTCAGCTCGTCTCGCTGATGGAATCGATCGCAGCGAACGAGGCCTGAGCCGACCGGGCTCTGGCCTTTACGGCCGATGTTCAATCCGCCGCGTCACGGGGGCGCGGCCGGATTGAACGAGACCCAGTCCGCGCGCTCGCGCGCGGCTCTCTTTTCGGGGCGGCCAAGCCGCCCTTTTTTTGCGGATTTCTTGCTGCGGGTTTCCTGCAATTTGCCCGCCATTCGTCGCGGATTTCGCGAACCCATCCCGCCCCTGGCGCGACCCAATCGAGACGCCCCGCCTCAAGCGCGCGGGCTTTCGACAGCCGTGCTTAATGGGACCTCAACTCCGGGGCTCTAGCTTCCCGCCGATTTTTGCGAATCGGCGCACGCGGCGCGGTGAGCAGGAATGGCCAATGCGAGCGCCCGTCCGGGCCTCGTCCTCGTGGGGAAATGGGACACATGTCGAAACGCCATGCGATGATCGTTGCCGTCGGCGTGCTCGCGAGCGCTTCCGCGCTGGCGCAAACCGAAACCACGGGACAGGCAGGCCCCAGGCCGGCAGCGGCGGCCGGTACGGTGCCGGCAGCGGCGAACCCGGCCCATGCCGCCGCGCCGAAGGCTGCCGCGCCCGCTTCGACGGCGGAGAGCCGCTCCGCCGCGGCGCTCGCGCTGACGCACGAGCCAACTTATGACGAGGGCTCGGCCCAGCGCATCAAGGATGCCGCGCTCAGCTACTCCGATCTTGCCGTGCGCGGCGGCTGGCCGACGATCCCGGCGGATGCCAAATTCGGGGCCGGCGTCCAGGGCGCCAATGACGATCTCTTGCGCAAGCGACTAATCCTCTCCGGCGATCTCGCTGCCGACAAGACGAGCGGCGCCTTCGACCAGGATCTCGCCGACGCCGTGAAACGCTTCCAGGCCCGTCATGGCTTGGCGCCGACCGGCACCATGACGCCGCGCACGATCGCAGCGATGAACGTCTCCGTGCAGAAGCGCATCCGGCAGCTGGAGGCTTCGCTGCAGCGGCTCGAGAACATGAATTTCGACTTCGGCCAGCGCTATGTCGTGGTCAACATTCCCGCCGCCTTTGCCGAAGCGGTCGAGAACGATGTGGTGGTGCGGCGCTATCGCGTCATCGTCGGCAAGACCGAAAAGCCCTCGCCGACGCTGACGGCCCAGATCACCAGCGTCGTGCTCAATCCGACCTGGACGGTGCCGTCCTCGATCGCCAAGACCGAGATCTCGGCGCATATGCGCAAGGATCCGACCTATCTGTCGCGCATGCACATGGAGGTGCTCGACGCCCACGACAATCCAATTGATCCGCACGCGGTCGACTGGTCGGGCACGCACACGCCGAACTTCACCGTGCGCCAGCACAACGGCACCTTCAACGCGCTCGGCGCGGTAAAGATCGACATGCCGAACGCCTATTCGGTCTATATGCACGACACCAACCAGCGCAACCTGTTCAGCGACGACTACCGCTTCGATTCCCACGGCTGCTCGCGCGTCGACAATGTGCGCGATCTCGCCGCCTGGCTGCTAAAGGACCAGCCGAAATGGAGCCGCGCCGCGATCGATGCGGAGATTGCGAGCGGTCAGCACCTCGAGGTCGCCATGGCGAAGAAGGTGCCGGTGGCCTGGATCTACCTCACGGCATGGATGACCAAGGACCAGACCGTCCAGTTCCGCAACGACGTCTATAATCAGGACGAGCAGTTGCTGGAGGCCACCGCCGAAGAGGCGGCGTTCTTCAGCAATGCCGGCAGCCATCCCCTGACCGCGCACATGCACGTAATGCAGTAGAGCATGATCCGGACCCGGAGGGCCGCGTCAGCGCAAAGCGTGCAGCGGTTTTCCGAAAAGCTCATGCTCAAGGAATAACCGCTTCTCGCGCCATGCAATCGCGGCACAGGCGGATGCAAACCCGCGTCCCTCGTCGCGGTTGACCCGGGCCGCGCCCCGGCCGCACATTGCGCCCGGCCTACGACAAGCGAGCGCGCAATGCCTGACATGTCCAGCACGACCGAAACACCCCTTGCCGACGGCAGGATCCTCAAGCAGGTCGTCGACGGCGTCGGCGTGATCACCTTCAACAATCCCGACAAGCGCAACGCGATGTCGCTGGAGATGTGGGAGGGATTTGGCGAGGCGCTGACGAGCCTGCGCGATGACGAGACGGTGCGCGTCGTGATCCTGCGCGGCGCCGGCGGCAAGGCATTCGTCTCCGGTGCCGACATCAGCCAGTTCGAGAAGTCCCGCCACAACGCGGCGGCGTCCGAGGAATATGCCAAGCGCAGCGCCGCCCAGCGCGCGCTGCTCGCCGACTATCCCAAGCCGACCATCGCCTGCATCGAGGGCTTTTGCCTCGGCGGCGGCATGCAGGTCGCGATGCTCGCCGACATCCGCCTCGCCGCGCATGGCAGTCAGTTCGGCATTCCCGCGGCAAAACTCGGCATCGCCTACGGCTATGACGGCTTGAAGCATCTGGTGTCGCTGGTCGGTCCGTCCTGGGCACGGCTTCTGATGTACACGGGCATGCGGATCGATTCCGCCGAGGCGCTGCGCATTGGCCTCGTCGAGCGCTTGTTCCCGATCGACGAGTTGTGGGGAGAGACGATGACGATCGCGCAGACCATCTCAGAGAACGCCCCGCTCGCGATCAAGGCCGCCAAGATCACCATCGCGCAGGTGTTGAAGGACGAGAACCAGCGCGACCTGGAGGCGATCAAGGCGATCGGTCACGCCTGCATGGACAGCGCGGATTTTCGCGAGGGCCGGCAAGCCTTCATGGAAAAGCGCAAGCCGCAGTTCCAGGGGAAGTAGTCTCCGTCATTGCGACGAGCCCTTGCGACGAAGCAATCCAGAATCTCTCCGCGGAGGGACCCTGGATTGCTTCGTTGCGCTCGCAATGACGAAGCGGAGAGAAGCAAGGAACGCAGCGCCTACAGCGCCGCCAGCACCGCCTTGGTGATGTCAGCCGTGCCGTTGCTGCCACCGAACTCCATCGGGTTGATGCCGCCGGCGTAGATCTGATCGACCGCACGCTCGATCTGCTCGCCGGCCTCCGCCGCGCTCTCGACGCCGTGCTTGTCGGCGAGCCAGTCCAGCATCATCGCCGCCGACAGGATCATGCCGGTGGGATTGGCCTTGCCCTGCCCCATGATATCGGGTGCGGTGCCGTGGCACGGCTGGAACACGGCGTATTTATCGCCGATGTCGGCCGATGGCGCCATGCCGAGGCCACCGATCAGGCTCGCGGTGATGTCGGAGACGATGTCGCCGAACATGTTCTCCATCACCATCACATCGAAATCCCAAGGACGCTTCACCAGCATCGCCGAGCAGGCATCGACATAGAGCCGGTCGGTCTTCACGTTCGGATGCTTCTTTTCGATCTCGTCGAAGATACCGCGGAAGAACGCAAAGGCCTTGAACACGTTCGCCTTGTCGACGCAAGTCAGCATCCCCGGCTTGCCGCGCGCCTTGCGGCGCTCGGCGAGGCGAAACGAGAACTCGAACAGGCGTTCGGAAGTCTTGCGCGTGATCACCATGGTCTCGCGGGCATCCTCATGGGTGACAACGCCCTTGCCCATCGAGGCGAACAAGCCTTCGGTGGATTCGCGGATCACGACGAGATCGATGCCGCGCTGGTCGGCGCCGACGATCGGGCTGGGCACGCCCGGAATGAGCCGCGCCGGGCGCACGCCGGCATAGAGATCGAAGATGAACCGCAGCTCGATCTGTGGCGCGATCTCGGTGTTGTCAGGGTAGCGCACCGACGGCAGGCCACAGGCGCCGAGCAGGATCGCGTCGGCCTCCTCGCAGAGCTTGATGGTGGTATCCGGCATCGACTTGCCGGTCGCGAGATAGTTGTTGGCGCCGGCGGGCGCCTCGGTGAAGCGGAAGCTCAGGCCGGACTTCGCCTCGATCTTGCGCAGGACTTCGATGGCCGGCGCCATGACTTCGGGACCGATGCCGTCACCGGCGAGCACGGCTATGTGGAAGGCGTTGTTTGCGGACATGGGGCTTCTCTGCGTGAAGAAAGGTGTGGCTCGTCATTGCGAGGAACGAAGCGACGAAGCAATCCAGACTGTGTCCGCGGAGGGATTTCTGGATTGCTTCGCTTCCGCCTTCGCTCTTCGAGCTACGGCGGACAAGTCGCTCGCAATGACGACGGAGAGAGTGAGACTACGGCGTCAGCACCGTGCGCCCGACCACGGCGCCCTGCTGCAATTGCACCAGTGCGTCATTGGCCTTGTTGAGCGGCTGGCGCGTCACCGGGATCGGAGGTACGTTTCTCGCGCGGACGAGATCGAGCAGCTCCTGCGTCTCGCGCAGATTGCCGACATAGCTGCCCTGGATCGTCACCGCCTTGATCGGGATCAGCGGCAGCGCCCAGGTCGCGCCGCCGCCGAACAGGCCGACGATGACGAGCTTGCCGCCCTTGGTCAGGCAGTCGAAACCGAGTTGCGTCGTCGCGGCATTGCCGACGAGATCAATCACAGCGCGGATCGGCCCGCCCGCCTTTTTGGCAAGCTGCTCCAGCGCATCCGGCGCCTTGGGATCGACGGTCGCGAGCGCGCCGGCCTTTTCCGCGGCCTCGCGCTTCCTGGCGTCGATGTCGACCATGATCGCGCCCTTGCCGCCCATTGCCTTCAGCAGCGACAGCGCCATCAGGCCGAGACCGCCGGCGCCGAACATCACGATCGGCGTGTCAAAATGCTGCTCGACCTTCTTCAGCGCGCTGTAGGTGGTGACGCCAGAGCAGGCATAGGGCGCTGCCGAGGCGGGATCGAGCCCCTTCAGGTTGAGCAGATAGCGGGGATGAGGCACCAGCATGTGGTCGGAGTAGCCGCCGTCGCAATAGACGCCGAGCGAGCGCGGCGTCAGGCACATGTTCTCGTCACCGGCCAGGCACGTGGCGCACTTGCCGCAGCCGATCCAGGGATAGACGAGGCCGACATCGCCGAGCCTGAGATCGCCCTGGTCGGTCGGCTTCACGTCGGGGCCGAAGGCTGCGATTTCGCCGACCGTCTCATGGCCCATGGTCAGCGGCAGATTGATGCCGCGATCCTTCAGCGACAGCGGCTTGCGACCGTGGCCGAGATCGTAGCCGCCTTCCCAGATGTGGAGGTCGCTGTGGCAGACGCCGGCGGCCTTCACCTTGATCAGCACCTGCGTGCCCGACGGCTGCGGCGTGGCCTCGTCGAACTCCTGCAGCGGCGCCTTGAAATCGGCAACCTTGAAACTCTTCATTGGAATCCTCCCGGCATGCTTGTCGTTCTCGGCCTCACCATGCCATGGCCGGCGACGCCAGACAAACCGGTCTTAGTTCAGGCCAGCGGATGGTGGCAAGCGGCGAACTGGCCGGGTGCGACTTCGCGCAACTCCGGTATCTCCGCGCTGCATCGCTGATCGGCCCGCGGGCAGCGGGTGCGGAAGCGGCAGCCGGACGGCGGCGCAATCGGCGATGGCGGCTCGCCGGTCGCCACACTCTCGACGGGACGCACGTCCGGATCGGGCACCGGGATCGCCTGCAACAGCAGGTCCGTGTAGGGATGTGCGGGCTTCGCGAACAATTGCTCCGACGGCCCGACCTCGCAGAGGCGGCCGAGATACATCACCGCGACGCGGTCGCTGACCGCTTTCACCACCGCGAGATCATGCGCGATGAACAGCAGCGTCAGGCCGAAGCGTGTTTTCATCTCCTCCAGCAGATTGAGGATCTGCGCGCGGATGGAGACATCCAGCGCCGAAACCGGCTCGTCGCAGACGATGAATTCGGGGTTGAGCACCAGCGATCGCGCGATGCAGATGCGCTGGCACTGGCCGCCGGAGAATTCATGCGGCAGACGGCCCGCCACGATATCGGGGTCGAGCCCGACCGCGGACAGCACCTCGTGAACGCGCCGCTTGCGCTCGGCGGCATCCTTGACGCCGGCGATGATGAGCGGCTCGGCGACGATGTCGCCGATGCGACGGCGTGGGTTGAGCGAGGCGATCGGATCCTGGAAGATGAGCTGCACACGGCGGCGCATCTTGCGCAGCGCCTCGCCTTCCATCGCGGTGAGGTCCTCGCCGTCGAACAGCACGCGGCCGGACTTGGCGCGACGCAATTGCAGCACCGCGCGCCCCAGCGTCGACTTGCCGCAGCCGGATTCGCCGACCAGCCCCAGCGTCTCGCCGCGCGCGACCTGGAGGCTGACGCCGGAGACCGCGTGCACCGTCTTGTTGCCGAGACCATATTCGACGACGAGATTGTCGACGTTCAGGAGCGGCTCAGCGGGCATGGCAAGCTGCATCATGCGCCAATCCCCTCCGTCATCTGGATCGGATGGAAGCAGGCATAGAGATGATCAGGCATCTCGGCGCCCTTCAATTCGGGCTTGGCCTCGTGACAGCGCCCTGCGGCATAGCGGCAGCGCGGCGCGAAGGAGCATCCTTTCAGTGGCCGCGTGGGATCGGGCGGACGGCCGGAGATGGCGGGCAGCGGCGTATGCGGCGCGGTGTCCAGCTTCGGGATCGCCGCCAGCAGCGCCTCGGTGTAGGGCATGTGCATGCGCTTGAACAATTCCTGCGTCGGCGCGCGCTCGACCACCCTGCCCGCATACATTACGGCGACCTCGTCGGCGCGGCCGGCGACGACGCCGAGGTCGTGGGTGATGATGATCATCGCCATGTGGCGGCGGCGCTGCTCGCGCGCCAGCAGATCGAGGATCTGCGCCTGGATCGTGACGTCGAGCGCCGTGGTCGGCTCGTCCGCAATCAGGAGCTTCGGCTCGCAGGACAGCGCGATCGCAATCGCGATGCGTTGGCGCATGCCGCCAGAACATTGATGCGGATATTGCGTGAGCCGCTGCTCCGGCGCCGGAATGCCGACGGCGGCGAGCAGCTCGATGCTGCGCTTCCGCGCCGCCGGCGCGTCGAGCTCGAGATGCTCCTGGATCGTCTCCATCAGCTGGGTGCCGATGGTCAGCACCGGGTTGAGCGAGGTCATCGGGTCCTGGAACACGACCGCGAGGTCACGCCCGCGCAGGCTCCGCAGACGCTCCGAGTCGAGCCGCACCAGGTCCTGGCCGTCGAACATCACGCGCCCGGTCAGCTTCGCCTTCTTCGGCAAGAGCTGAAGCACCGCGCGCGACAGCATGGTCTTGCCGCAGCCGGATTCGCCGACGATGCCGAGCGTGCGGCCCGCCTCCAGCGACAAATCGACATGATCCACGGCGCGCAAATTGCCGCGCGGGGTCGGCAGTTCGACCGCCACGTCCTCGATGGTCAGAAGCGGCGCGCTCACAGCGCCCCCTGACGCGGGTCGGTCAGGGCCCGCAAGGTGTCGCCGACCAGGTTGAAGGCCAGCACGGTCAAGAACAGCGCGGTTGCCGGCAGGAAGGCCAGCCGCGGCGCGACGTCGAGGCTGTCGCGCCCCTCGCCGATCATGCTGCCCCAGCTCGCCATCGGCGGCGGCACGCCGAGCCCGAGGAAGGACAGCGCGCCCTCGACCACGATGGTGACGGCAACGCCGAGCAGGAAGAAGGCCAGCAGCGGCAGGATCACGTTCGGCAGCAGCTCGCGCAGCAGGATGCGCGCATGGCTGGCGCCGAGCGCCTCGGCCGCGATCACGAACTCGCGCCGCGCCAGCGTCAACGTGGCCGCGCGCGCCACCCGCATGAAGGCGGGAATGCCGAGCACGCCGAGGATCAGGGTGAGATTGGGAATGGACTGGCCGAGATAGGCGGTCACCGCGAGCGCGAAGATCAGCGGCGGAAACGCCAGCAGCACGTCCATGCTGCCGACCACCAGCGTCTCGAACCGGCCGCGGAAATAGCCGGCGAGGAGACCAAGCGCGCCACCGAGCGCAAGGCCGATCATCGGCGCGATCAGCCCCACCGTCAGCGAGACGCGCGCGCCAAAGATCAAGCGGGCGAATTCGTCGCGGCCGAGCCCGTCGGTGCCGAGCCAGTGTTCCCCGGAGAACGCGGCACGGCGCTCCAGCATGTCCATGTCTACAGGGTTCTGCAGCGGCAGCACCGGCGCGAGGATCGCGAGCGTCAGGACAATCGCGAGCCAGGCGCTCGCGAACCAGAACAACAGGCCGAGCCTGCGGCCGCGGCGGACGGGCGCGGACGCCTCGTCCTGGATGGAGAGCTCAAGCGTGGCCATGGCGGATCCTGGGATCGAGCACGGCATAGAGCATGTCGACGATGAAATTCACGATGACGAAACCCGAGGCGACCAGCAGCACCACGCCCTGGAGGATGACGAGGTCGCGGGTGTAGATCGCGCCAACCAGCAGGCGGCCGATGCCCGGCAGCGCGAAGATCGATTCCACGATCAGCGTGCCGCCGAGCAGGCGGCCGATGTTGATGCCCGTGACCGTCACCAGGGTCAGCGACGATGGCTTGAGCGCATGCACGAACAGGATGCGCGCGGGCTTGAGGCCTTTTGCTTTCGCGAGCGCAATGTAGTCCTCCTGCAGGGTCGCGATCATGTCGGAGCGCAGCACCCGCATGATTCCAGGCCATTCCGCCAGCGCCAGCGTCAGCGCCGGCAGCACGAAGAAGCGTAAATTGGCCAGCGGCTCCTCGGTGAACGGCACATAGCCGGTCGCCGGCAGCCAGCGCAGCTCGACCGCGAACAGATAGATCAGCAGGATCGCCATCAGGAAGGACGGCATCGACAGCATGGCGAACGCACTGCCGGTCATGAAGCGGTCGAAGGCGCCACCGGCGCGCGCGGCGCAGGCGATCGCGAGCGGCACGCCGATCAGGAGCCCGATGAATTCGGCCATCAGCATCAGCTCGAGCGAGACCGGAATGCGCTCGGCCACCGCCTGCAACACCGTCTGCCCGGTGCGGAAGGAGCGGCCGAGATCGCCCTGCAGGACGTGACCGAGCCAGCTCAGGTAACGCCACCACAGCGGCTGGTCGAGCCCCATGTCACGGCGCAACGCCGCGACATTCTCCGGCGTCGCCTGATCGCCGAGGATGACATAGGCGAGGTCGCCCGGCAGCAGCGAGGCGATCAGGAAGGTGAGCAGCGAGACGGCGAGCAGCACCGGCAGGATGGCAAGGAGCCGCCGCGCGACGAAGTTCAGCATCGCGTGGTCATTCCAGCCAGGTGGTCGAGACGTCGATCACGCCGTTGTACATTTTCGGAAAGCCCTTCAGCTTGGCGCTCGACAGCGCGTAATAGGTGTTCTGGAAGGTCCAGAACCAAACGGCCTCCTTGTTGATCAGGCGGCTGATCGCGCAATAGTCCTCGATACGCGCGGCGGGATCGGCGGTGACGCGGGAGTGGTCGAGCAACCGGTCGAGCTCCGGATCGGCGAAGTTGGCCAGCGCCAGCGGGCTGCCGCTGCGGAAGTTCGCATACATCTGCGGATCCGGATCGGCGAGGTCGACGATGCGCCAGGGTATGAGCTGGAACTGACGCATGAAGGCGCGCGGCGGAATGGTGGCCTGGTCGACCTGCTCGATCTCCATGTTGGCGCCGGCGCGCTTCCAGAATTGCTGGAGCACCTGGCCGATCATGCGGCCGCGAGGCGTCGCGGTCACCAGCGTCTTGAACTCGACCGGCTTGCCATAGTCCTTGATCAGTGCCTTGGCCTTCTCGACGTCGAACGGCAGCGCGCCGTCGTCCTTGCACTTGACCCAGGAGCCGTCGCCGTAGGGATTGGTCGCGGGCCGGCTCAGGCCGTTGCTAATTGCCTGCGACATCTTCGGACGGTCGATCGCCATCACCAGGGCCTGCCGCACGCGGACGTCGTCGAACGGCGCCACCTTGGTGTTGAAGGCATAGACCGCGGCGCCCGAGCCCTTGTAGGTGTGCACGGTGAGCTTGGAGTCCTTCTGCGCCTTCATGATGTTGTCGGCGTCGTTCTCGTCGTCCCAGATGATGTCGGCCTCGCCCGATTGCAGCGAGGCGAAACGCGACTGCGCGTCGGGCAGCGGCTTCAGAATGATACGGTCTAGATAGGGACGGCCCTTGTTCCAGTAGTCCGGATTCTTCTCCAGAACCATGCGGTCGCCGGCGGTCCATGATTTCAGGATGTAGGGACCGGTGCCGACGGGATTGCGATTGTAGTCGTCGCCCTTGGTCTTCCAGGCCGTCGGCGAATGCACCGCATTGTTCTGGCTCTGGATGGTGATCACCGACGGCAGATTCACCGAAGGGTCGGTGAGCTTGTAGACGACGGTGTATTCGTCGGGCGCCAGCACTTCCTTGACGTTGGTGATGTAGAAGGCGCAGCGGCACTTGTTGGCCGGGTCCTTCTGCCGGTCGAAATTCTCCTTGAACGCCTGTGCATTGAATGGCGTGCCGTCGTGGAATTTCACGCCCTCGCGCAGCTTGAAGGTCCAGCTCATGTAGTCGTCGGAATGGGTCCAGGATACTGCCAGCTTTGGCGCGGCCTCGCCCTTCTCGTCGAGCGTGGTGAGCGTATCGAAGATCGCAGCCGCGGCGGTGAAGGTCGAGGTGTCGTAGACCCCGACCTTGAGCGGATCGAAGCCGGGAATATCCAGCTCCTGACCGACGGTGATGCTGCCGCCCGCCTTCTGCGCCTGCGCCGGCCCAGCCGGCGGAAGGAGAGTAAATGCCGCAACAAGGAAAATCGGCGCATGCTTGCGCGCCGCGGCAGCAAGGTTCGTCATGGTTCCTCCCGGGATCCCTCGTCCGATGTTTCGGATCGTTGAATGACTCGGCGGCGAGCTTGGCGATAAATGCTCGCCACGGCAAGAGGAACACGCGAGAGATCAAACGCTGTAGTGGTGCTGCGATGCGCTCAGTTTGTCGCAGCCGTTTTGCCTGACGGAATTGGAGCATCGTCGGCGAGGCCGATCTCCTCGCGCAATTCGTCCGTGTGCTCGCCAAGCACGGCCATGGTCTTGGCAGGCGCCGTATCGGCGCCCGACATCCGGAACGGCAGATTGAGCACCTGGAACGAGCCACCCTCGTCCTCCACGGACGAGAGCGCCAGCCGGTGCGCGAGTTGCGGATCGGCCAGCGCCTCGGACACCGTGCGATAGGCCGAGGCCGGCACACCGGCCGCGCCAAGCGCGACAAGGCACGCGTCGGTCGTGAGCGGCCGCGACCAGGCCTCGACGCCGTCCATCATGTCGACCCAGTTCTCGCGCCGCGCGGCGTAGGCGGAGAAGCGCGGATCGGAAATCCATTCCGGGCGGCCGATCACACCCATCAGGCACTGAAACGTCTTCTCGCTCGCGACCGTGATCATGACATAGCCATTGGCCGTCTCGGTCGGCCCGAACATCGGGCGCGGCGGCGGCTTCACCGCGAATTGCGAGCTCTGCAGCTCGATCACCGTCAAGGTCAGCATCGATTCCAACATCGAGACGTCGATGTGCTGGCCCTGCCCGGTCATGGTGCGCTGATAGAGCGCCGATGCAATCGCGCCAAAACCGTAGGTGCCGGTGACGACGTCGGCATGGTAGATGCCGCAATAATCCGGCCGGCTGCGGCCGGGCTGGTAGGCGAGATGCGCCATGTCGTAGCCGGAGGCCGCATGGATCACCGGCGCATAGGCCGGCAGCTCGGCCGAGGGGCCGGTCTGGCCGTAGCCGGAGATCGAGCAATAGATCAGCTTGGGATTGACCGGACGCAGGCTGTCGTAGTCGAGCCGCAGCCGGTGCATCACACCCGGGCGAAAGTTCTCGACCAGGATATCGGCGGTCGCGGCCAGCCGGCGCACCGCCTCCTTACCCTCCTCGGACTTGAGATCGAGCACGACGCTTTTCTTGCCGACGTTGAGCTGGCCGAATACGGTGCTGCACCCCTTGCGCAGCGGCGGCCGGGTGCGCATCGTCTCGCCCCCGTCGGTCTCGATCTTGATGACCTCGGCGCCCATGTCGGCAAGCATCCGCGCACAATGGGGACCGGCGATGGTGGTCGAAAAATCCAGGACCCTGAGGCCCGCGAAGGCCTTTGTCGTCGTCCGCTCATGCTTATCTGCTAACGGCATGCCTGCTTACGCCCCCTCGGTCTCTTAGGAACTATCGAAGTTCTTTCTTGTTGGTGCGCCGACCCTAGAGGGCGGCGGGTGAGTAGGAAAGTCTTTACCGAACGGACGCGTCTCGCGGGCGGCTTGGGAATTCCAGGACAACTGGACCCGTTCTTGCATAGCAGCAAGCGGGATCGGATGAGGGCAGCTGTTCTTGAGGGTCTTGTTCGTCACAACCGAGATGGACGATTTCGTCCGCGTTGGCGGACTCGGCGCCGTTTCCGCTGCACTTCCCAGGGCGCTTCGCCCTCTTGCCGATATCCGGGTCATGTTGCCCGGCTACCGCGACATCATCGAACAACTCACGCATATTCAGATCGTTGGCCGCTGCCCGGCGTTTGCGGAGATGCCGGCCTGCTCGCTCGGCCGTGCTGCGACCAAGGACGGGCTGCCGGTCTATGTGCTGTTGTGCTCACAACTCTACGACCGGCCCGGCAATCCCTATGGCGACGAGTCCGGGCACGACTGGCCGGACAACGACATCCGCTTTGCGCGCTTTGCCTCGGCAGCTGCTGAGCTGGCCATGGGCAAGCTGGACAAGAATTGGGCAGCAGACCTGATCCATGCCAACGACTGGCAGGCCTCGCTCGTGCCGGCCTACCTCGCCTGGCGCGGCGCCAAGCTGCCGTCGATCCTGACCATCCACAACCTCGCCTATCAGGGCCTCTTCCCGAAGGACTCGCTGCGGCGGATCGGCGTCCCCGAGAGCTCCTTCCATATCGACGGCGTCGAGTTCTACGACCAGCTCTCCTTCCTCAAGGCCGGGCTGGTCTATGCCTCGCACCTCACCACCGTCAGCGGCACCTATGCACGCGAGATCACGACGGAGGAATTCGGCTGCGGCCTCGAAGGCCTGCTTCGCGTCCGCTCCGACGCGGCCGAGCTCACCGGCATCCTCAACGGCATCGACGAGAGCTGGGACCCGCGCTCCTGCTCCCAGCTCGCCCAGCAATTCGGCGCCGGCGACTGGGTCGGCAAGAAGGCCAATGCGGATTACGTGCGCAAGCAATTCGGGCTCGCGGTGTCGCGCGGCCCGATGTTCGCGATCGTGGCACGCCTCGTGCACCAGAAGGGTATCGACCTCGTGCTGTCGGCCGCCGACGAGATCATCGATGCCGGCGGGCAGATCGTGGTCACCGGCTCCGGCGAGCCGGCGCTCGAGCAGGCGCTGATCGACGCGCATCGCCGCCGTCCCGACGCGATCGGGGTTACGATCGGCTTCAACGAGGCCCAGGCGCGGCGCATCTTCGCGGGCAGCGATTTCACATTGATGCCGTCGCGCTTCGAACCTTGCGGCCTCAGCCAGATGTACGCCCAGCGCTTCGGCTCGCTGCCGATCGGTCACCAGACCGGCGGCCTCGCCGAGACCATCACCGACGGCGAGACCGGCTTTCTGTTCTCGCAGCCCTCGCGCGCGTCCTTCCTCGGCGGCGTCCGCCGCGCCTTCTCGACCTTCATGGCGCAAGACCAGCTCGACTCCATGCGTCGCAGCGCGATGGGACGATCGTTCTCCTGGAGCATCTCGGCCGGCAGCTACAGCGCGCTGTATCGGAGGCTGGCCTCGGTGTGAGGCTGGAGCGCTTCCTCACACTCCGTCATTGCGAGCGCAGCGAAGCAATCCAGACTGCCTCCGCGGCGGCAGCCTGGATTGCTTCGTCGCAAGGGCTCCTCGCAATGACGGCGGTTGTGGCAGCAGCTGGGAACCTCATCCCTTCCCGCGCACGTCCATTTGCGGCCGACCGATCCAGGCGCGATTGAGACACCGGGTCATCCAGTCGGGCTTCGGCTCGCCCCGCAGCCGCGCCTGCGCTTCCTGGTAGGGACCGACATAGCGCAGCCGGTCCGGCAATCTCGGATAGACGCGGCCGATCCACTTCAGCGCGTTGTCGGCTGCCCTCTTGTCGCGCTCGTCGAGTACAAACCCGAAGCCCGCTCGCAGGCGCTCCGGCAACATCCTCGCGGTGAGCGCGCGATACCATCGCGGTGGCCGCAGCCACGGACGAGCGCCGCCAAGGATCTGCGCGGCGATCTCGCGCGCCGCCGGGCTGACGGTCAGCGTCTCCGACTGCGCCATCGCCGCGGTGTAGGCCGCAAAGCCGGACCAGTCCGCGGGCAAATCGTCCGCCGTCAATCCGAACAAGGCGCCGAACATCCGGCTCTCGCTCCAGTAGCGCTCGCGCTCCTCCGCCGAGAGCGGCGGCAGGACCAGGTCATGCGCCATCACCGCGGTCTCGACCAGCGTCGCATGAACCCAGCGCAGCGACGGAATGTCGTTGGCGCAGTAGCGCGAGCCTGCCGCGAACGGACCGACAGTCTCGGGCATCTCGCCGACGATCATGCTGTGGCGCCGATGCAATTGCCGGGACGACAACTGCGCCCGGTCGAGCGAGCCGAACACCATCGCAAAGACGATATCGAAGGTGCGATGGAAGCGGCCGATCGGATCGGCGAGGGTCCGCGAATGCTCCGCGATAGCGGCAGCGACCCAGGGATGCGCCAGTTGCAACAACAGCGCACGGCCGGCGCCGAGAAAGATGACGGCCTCCCGGTCGATCCGCCATGTCACCGTGTCAGGACCGAACACGCCGGCAACCGGTCCCGCCGCGTCAGCGCGGACCTGATCGAGGGCCAATTCCAGATCGTTCCCGGATACCAACTGCAAGGCCTCTCAAAGGCGGGCGACAACCGACAATCCGCAGGGCCTGTGGCAATTCGATGAAAGCGGACGCGGCCCTACTCCGCCGCCATCGGCATCTCGTCCATATGCTCGTGCAGCACCACGCCGGCGAGCGGATCGAATTCACCGATCCACGGCTTTCGCGCTAGCACCGATTTCGTGTGAGCATAGCCAGCATGCCAGCGCCGCGTAATGCCTGACGGACTGAAGTCGATATCCTTGGTATGGGTCTCGCGCTCGAGCTGCGGCGCCAGCAGCCGCACCACATGCATGCGGGTCGGACAGCCGTAGCTCATCAATTCCCTCACCGCGGCATCGTTGCGCTCGCTCTCGGGCAATCGCGCGGCAAGCTGGTTGATGACGTGGCGCAGGCGATGGGCCTGCTGCTGTCGCACGATCTGGCTCGCGATGCGGCTGGAGTACTGCACGTCCTTATGGCGGTTCAAGACCTCCGCCATCGTGGTCGGCTCGGCGCCGACGGGATTCCACAGATGCACGGAGAAGATCAGCGAATCCCTGCGTGGATTGTCGTCGAATACGGCCTCCGTCGGCGTGTTCGACAGGATGCCGCCGTCCCAATAGAGCTCGCCATCGATGCGCACCGCCGGGAAGGCCGGCGGCAGCGCGCCCGAAGCCATCACATGCTTCACCGTCAGTTCGCCGTCGCGGCTGTCGAAATAGCGCATTTCGCTGGTGCCGACATGAGCCGCACCGACCGTCAGTCGCGGCGCGCAGCGATTGGCCAGATCGAAATCGACCAGCTCGCTCAGCGTCTTCTCCAGCGGCGCGGTCGAATAGAAGCCGGCGTGATCGGCGCCGAGCGGATAGGAATCCCCGGCATGGGCCAGCGCATTGGGGCGGAAGAAACCTGGAATGCCGTGGGTCACGGTCGACCAATAGGCCAGCTTCTCGTTGAAGTCGGGAAACGCGCCACCGAGAGCCCAGACCTGATTCTGCTCCATCCGCTTCCAGAACTCCTTCAGGCGCGCGAGCCTGTTCTCCGGTGCGTTGCCGGCGATCAGGCTCCCGTTGATCGCGCCGATCGAGGTGCCGATGACCCAGTCCGGCTCGATCCCGGCCTCGTGCAGGGCCTGGTAGACGCCCGCCTGATAGGAGCCGAGCGCACCGCCGCCTTGCAGCACCAGCACGACCTGTCCCGGCAGATCGTCAGGCCCGCACACTCCGACATTTTTCTGCATGCTCGTCACACTCCTGCTCCGGAGAGCCTGCCCCGTCGCTTCTACGCAAAATCCTCCGGCATTGTTACGCCCGGCGACCGCCGGCCGTCCAGCGACCATGTCCGGAAAGGGCAGCGCGGAACCAATGGAGCGTTAACGCTTGGCCGGGGCGTCCTGCGGCGGCTCGTCGTCGGCGATGGCGCGCCAAGCCGCGCCGTCGAGATCGTCATACTGGCCGCTCCGCAGCGACCAGAGGAAGGCGAAGAGGCCGGCAAGACCGAGCATCAGTGCCAACGGGACCAGGATCACCAGGATTTCCATCACACGATCTCCCGTGACGCATTGCGCGCCCGCAGCGAATTCAGCATGACCAGGATCGACGACCCGCTCATGGCCGCCGCCGCAATCAGGGGCGTCACGATGCCGCTGATCGCCACCGGCACGGCGAGGACGTTATAGCCGATCGCCAGCCAGAGGTTCTGCCGCATCAGGTGCAGCGCCTTGCGCGCGGAGTCGATCGCGGCGACGACAGGTGCCAGCGGCCGGCCGAGGAAGACCAGATCGGCGGTCGCCTGGCTGAGATGCGCGGCCGAGATCGGCGACATCGAGACATGGGCCGCCGCCAGCGAGGGCGCGTCATTCATGCCGTCGCCGACCATCAGCACTTTGGCGCCGCGCTGCTTCAGTTCCTCGATCCGTGCGATCTTGTCGGCCGGCGTGACGCCGGCGCGCCACTCGGCGATGCCCAGCGCATGCGCCGCCGCGATCACCGCGGGCTCACGGTCGCCGGAGAGGATCTCGATGCCGACATTGCGCGCCTTCAGCGCCGCGATCACGGCCTGCGCGTCCGGCCGCAGGCCCTGACGAACCGAGAGGATGACTTTTTCAGTCCCTTTACTGAAAGCTACGATGGAGGCTTCGGGATCGAGCGTGGCCCCGCCGACCAGCGCTTCGGCGCCGCAGAAGGACGGACGGCCAAGACGGATCTCGACGCCGTCCACCACAGCCCGCACGCCCTGCCCGGCCTCCTCGACCGCACCAACGATCGGCGACCTTGCGCCGGCGGCCTGCGCGACTGCGGCGGCGACCGGGTGATGGCTCGACAGCGCGAGACGGCCGGCGAGTTCGAAGACGTTGGGGGGGATGTCGGCCGCATTCATCACTTCGAGATCGGGCAGCGTCAGTGTGCCGGTCTTGTCGAAGATGACGTGGTCGGCCTCGGCCAGCCGCTCGATGGCGTCGCCTGAATTAAGCAGCACGCCAGCTTTGAACATGGCACCCGAGGCCACCGTCTGCACGGTCGGGATCGCGAGCCCGAGCGCGCAGGGACAGGTGATGATCAGCACGGCCACGCCAGTCACGACCGCATCGTGCCAGCCCGCACCCGCGATGACCCAGCCCAAAATGGTGATCAGCGCGGTCGCATGCACCACCGGCGCGTAGAGCCGCGAGGCGCGATCTGCGAGCCGCATGTAGCGCGAGCGCGCCTGCAGCGCGTTGTCGAGGAGCCGCGTGATCTCGGCGAGCAGCGTCGCCTCCGACGCAGCCGAGACCCGCACCCGCAGCGTGCCGGAGATGTTCATGGAGCCCGCATAGACCGCCGTGCCCCGCTCCGCCGTGACATAGAGCGTCTCGCCGGTGATCAGGCTCTGATCGATCTCGGAACGCCCCTCGATCACCGTGCCGTCGACGGCGCAACGCTCGCCGGGCCGGAGCAGCACGATGTCGCCGGGATGGATCGCCGCGACCGGGACCTGCGAAATCTCGTCGGGACCGACGAATTTTGCGGCCGTCTCTGCTTTCAAGGCGGCGAGATTGCCGGCGACCGCGCGGGTCCGCCGCCGCATGTTCTGGTCGAGGACGCGACCGACCAGGAGAAACGTGAGCAGCATGATCGCCGCGTCGAAATAGGCGTGCTCGGCGTGATGGATGGTCTCGACCACGGACATGCCGAGCGCAAGGCACACCCCGATCGAGATCGGCACGTCCATGTTGGTGGTCTTGGCCGACAGCGCGCGCCAGGCCGAGCGGAAGAACGGCTGGCCGGCATAGGCCGCCGCCGGTAGCGCGATCAGCGCCGACAGCCAATGAAAGAAGTCGCGCTGCTCCGGCAGCATGTCCGAGACGTTGCCCGACCAGACCGGGATCGACAGCATCATCACGTTCATGGTGGCGAACGCGGCGACGCCGAGACAGCGCAGCAGGAAGCGCGATTCCGCCACTTCCGTCGCTTCCGCGCTCTCGGTCTCGTAAGGATAGGCCTTGTAGCCGAGTTCCGCGAGCCGATCGATGAAGCTGATAGGGTCGAGCGTGCCCTGCTTCCATTCCAACGCGACGCGGCGGTCGGTGAGATTCACACGCGCCAGCGTGACGTCGGGGATGGCGGAGAGGCCGCGCTCGATCTTGGCCATGCAGCCGGCGCAGTGAACCCCCTCGACCGCGAGATCGATGTGCTTGATACCCTCGCCCGCGATCCGGACGTAATGCGAAAAATCCCGCGTGACATGCATGACGGATTCCCTCAGTTCAGGATCACGCGGTTGCGCGACATGAACACGCGTGTTCCGCGCGCCTCGCCTTCGATCACGAGATCCCACTGCCCCGGCGCGACCGAGGTGGCATTGCCGCGATAGATGCCGATGCCGGCCTCCGAGAGTGTGACCTGGAGATCGGCGCGCTTGTCGGTCGGCCGCTCCAGGCGGCCGCCGAATTTCAACCCGCTCATCGGCTGGCCCTTCGCATCGCGGGCGTCGACCTGGAGCGTGGCGGCGCCATCGGCGCGGCGCTCGATATGGGCGCTGACCTGCCATTTGCGCGCAGCCTGGTCCTGCGCTGCCGAGATCTCGCGGTCATAGGTGAGGCCTGCGGCATAGGGGCTGTCGACGTCGGTGCCGGGCAGCGTCGCGATCGCGAGCTTCATCATGGTCACGTTGACACCGATCACGAGCCCGAAGAAGGCGACCAGCATCAGGAACACTTTTGTTCCGGTCAGCGGCTTGGTGGCCATGGCGGTCTCCTGATCCTAGGGCGAGACGAAATTGTCGGTGGCGGTGGCGACCTCGCCGAGCCCGATGTCGGTGACGTGGAAACGAACGGGAACCGACTTCTCCGGATTGCTCTCCGCCGGTGCGGTGACCAGCAGGCGCAGCTCGCTGGTGGAGTCACGCGGGATCACGATCATCGGCCGGTCGGGCGTCACGGAATCGATGCCGACGACATGCGTGGTCAGGTTGGCCGGACCGTTGGCGTCGATCGCGATGACGCGGTCGTAGCCGCTCTTGTTCAGCAGCCGAACCGTATAGGCATTGCGGATCGAGCCGTCGCTGAGCTTGACCGCGACGGGATTACGGTCGTGCAACACGTTGACGTCGAGCAGGCTGCGGGTCGCGAGCGTGTAGATCATGATGCCGCCGACCGCCGCGATGATCGCGCTGTAGGCGACGGTGCGGGCCCGGACGATGCGGTAGACCGGCGCCTTGCCTTCCTGGCGGCGCTGGATGTTGATGTCGTTGTCGTAGCCGATCAGCCGCTTCGGCCGGCCGATCTTGGTCATGACGTTGTCGCAGGCATCGATGCAGAGCCCGCACTGGATGCATTCGAGCTGCGGCCCGTTGCGGATGTCGATGCCGGTCGGGCAGACCGCGACGCATTGATAGCAGTCGACGCAGTCGCCGACATGCTCGCCAAGCGCGCGCAGCTCGATCGCCTTCTTCACCGAGGTGCGCTTCTCGCCGCGGTCGTAGCGGTAGGTGACGTTGAGCGCCCATTCGTCGGTGAGCGCGGCCTGGATGCGCGGCCACGGGCACATATAGGTGCAGACCTGCTCGCGCATGTAGCCGGCGAGCACATAGGTCGTCGCCGTCAGGATGCCGATCCAGATATAGGCGATCATCGGCGCCTGGAAGGTGAGGAGCTCCTTCACCAGCGTCGGCGCGTCGTTGAAATAGAGCACCCAGGCGCCGCCGGTCCACCAGGCGATCAGAAGCCAGATCGAATGCTTGAGTGCGATCTCGGAGACGCGCTTCAGCGTCAGGCCGGACGACTTGTCTTTCTTCATCCGCTCGCGGCGATCGCCTTCGACGAACCTCTCGACGGCGTAGAACAGATCGGTCCACACCGTCTGCGGGCAGAGATAGCCGCACCAGATTCGGCCGCCGACCGAGTTCATCAGGAACAGCGCCACCGCGGCGACGATCAGCAGTCCGGTGAAGTAGTAGACCTCCTGCGGCCACAGCTCGATGAAGAAGAAGTAGAAGCGGCTGTTGGGAAGATCGATCAGCACCGCCTGGCTGGGAGCGCCGAGGCCGCGGTTCCAGCGCACGAACGGCAGGAAGTAGTAGACGCCGAGGCAGAACGCCATCAGGCCCCATTTGATCCGGCGGAACGTGCCGGAGACGCTCTGGGGATACACCTTCTTCTGGGCTACGTAGAGCGGCCCGTCGTCATCGTTCGATGTGAGGTCGTTCGGGTTCGCGGTCTTGTTCATCGCCAGGAAGCTTCTCGAAAAGGTGCGATTAAACCTAGACCCGACGCGAGCGCGTCAGTTGATCCAGCGCAAGCGGGGGCACTTTATGTTCGCCCCCACATGTCGCGAGCAGGCTATTTTCCGCCGCCCAGCGAGTGGACGTAGACCGCCATCGCCTTGATGGTGGCGGGGTCGAGCCGTCCTTCCCAGGCCGGCATCACGCCGGCGCGGCCCTGGCTGATGGTGTCGATCAGGCTCGCTTCGTCCGAGCCGTAGAGCCAGATCTTGTCGGTCAGGTTCGGGGCGCCCATCTCCGGGTTGCCCTTGCCGCCGTCCCCGTGGCAGGCGACGCAATTCTCCGCAAAAATCTTCTCGCCCTTGGCGGCATCAAAGCCGTTGCGGGTCGAGAGGCCCGACAGCGACCGCACGTAATTGGCGACCGTGACGATCTCGTCGCCCTTCAGCACGCCGTCCTTGCCGAAGGCGAGCATCTGCCCTTCATGCGCCTTGGCATGGCCGGAGCGCGCGCCGAACCGGATGGTCTGCATGATCTGGTCGAGCGTGCCGCCCCACAGCCAGTCGTCGTCGTTCAGGTTCGGAAAGCCCTTGGCGCCGGCGCCGCCCGAGCCGTGGCACGGCGCGCAATTGTCGCCGAACACGGTCTTGCCCTTGGCCCGCGCCAGCGCCAGCAAGGCCGGGTCCTTCTCGATGTCGGCGAGCGAAGCCGCGCCCAACGCCGCCATCTTGTCACCCCGGATCTTCTCGAGGTTGGCGAGCTCGACCGCGACGTCGGCGCGCGATGAATAGCCGAACAGGCCGGTGGTATTGCTGGAGATCAGCGGCCAGGCCGGATAGACGATCCAGTAGCCGATCGCCCAGACGATGGTGAGGTAGAATGAGATCACCCACCAGCGCGGCAGCGGCGTGTTGAGCTCCTTGATGCCGTCCCACTCATGTCCGGTCGTGGACTTGCCGGTGACGGAATCGATGTCGCCATGATGATCGGTCATGATCTCTTACTCCTCCCGCAACGGCAGGCGTGCCGCTTCGTCGAAAGCGGCCTTGTTGCGGGGCCATAATGCGTAGGCGATGATCGCGAGAAAGATCGCGACGAAGACCGGCGTCCAGATCGTGGTCACGAGACCAGACGCGAGATTGTCGAGTGTCAGGATGGCTTTCATCGTTGATGCCTTCTCAGCGAAGATTGGCTTTCTCGTTGTAGAGCTTGAAGTCGACCAGCGTGCCCAGCATCTGCAGATACGCGATCAGCGCATCCATCTCGGTCGGCGTGCCGGCCTTGCCGTCGAAATTGCGCACGACGGCCTTGGCGTAACGCTTGGTGAAGGCATCGCTTCCGGCATTGTCCGGATCGGCCTGGGCTTTCAGATCGGCGCCCGCGTTGGCGATCTGGTCGTCGGTGTAGGGCGTGCCGACGGCCTTGAGCGTCTTCATGTGGTCGGCGATCGTATCGGGATCGACCTCGGTCTGGCTCAGGAACGGATAGCCCGGCATCACCGACTGCGGCACGATCGCGCGCGGGTTGGTCAGATGGGTGACGTGCCAGTCGTCGGAATATTTGGCGCCGACGCGGGCGAGATCGGGACCGGTGCGCTTCGAGCCCCACTGGAACGGGTGGTCGTACATGCTCTCGGCGGCGAGCGAGAAGTGGCCGTAGCGCTCGACCTCGTCGCGCAAGGGGCGGATCATCTGCGAATGGCAGAGATAGCAGCCTTCGCGGACATAGACGTTGCGGCCCGCGAGCTCCAGCGGCGTGTAGGGCCTGACGCCGTCGACCGCCTCGATCGTGCTCTTGAGGTAGAACAGCGGCGTGATCTCGACGAGACCACCGATCGCGATCACCAGCAGAATGCCGACGATCAGGACGATCGAGTTCTTTTCGAAGATTTGGTGGCGTGTCCAGAACGACATGGAAGGCTCCTCATTCCGCCGGCTGAAGCGCGACGGGCATCTGGACTTCCTGTTCGCCGACGCGAACGGTCATCCAGAGATTGTAGGCCATGATCAGCGCGCCGATCAGGAACAGCCCACCGCCGGCGGCGCGGATGATGTAGAACGGATGCATCGCCTCGACGCTCTCGATGAAGGAATATTCGAGGAAGCCGAGCGAGGTGTAGGCGCGCCACATCAGGCCCTGCAGGATGCCGGACACCCACATCGCCGAGATGTAGAGAACGATCCCCAGCGTCGCGATCCAGAAGTGCCAGTTGACGAGCTTCAGGCTGTAGAGGCCCTTGCGATTCCACACCCACGGCACCATGCAGTAGAGCGCGCCGAAGGAGACGAAGCCGACCCAGCCGAGCGCGCCGGAATGCACGTGGCCGATGGTCCAGTCGGTGTAGTGGCTGAGCGAGTTCACCACCTTGATCGACATCATCGGGCCTTCGAAGGTCGACATGCCGTAGAAGGCGACGGAGACCACGAGCATGCGCAGCACGGGATCGGTGCGGAGCTTGTCCCAGGCGCCGGACAGCGTCATCAGGCCGTTGATCATGCCGCCCCAGGAGGGCATCCACAGCATGATCGAGAAGGTCATGCCGAGCGTCTGCGTCCAGTCGGGCAGCGCCGTGTAGTGCAGATGGTGCGGGCCGGCCCAGATGTAGAGGAAGATCAGCGCCCAGAAGTGGATGATCGACAGCCGGTAGGAATAGATCGGCCGCTCCGCGCGCTTCGGGATGAAGTAGTACATGATGGCGAGGAAGCCGGCGGTCAGGAAGAAGCCGACCGCGTTGTGGCCGTACCACCACTGGAACATGGCGTCCTGGATGCCACCCCAGGCGACGTAGGATTTTGAGCCGAACACCGAGACCGGCAGCGCGGGATTGTTGCCGAGATGCAGGACCGCGATCGTCACGATGAAGGCGAGATAGAACCAGTTCGCGACGAAGATGTGCGGCTCCTTGCGCTTGATGATCGTGGCAAGGAACACCAGCAGATAGGCGACCCAGACGATGGTGAGCCAGAGGTCGGCATACCATTCCGGCTCGGCATATTCCTTCGACTGGGTGACACCGAGCAGATAGCCGGTGCCGGCGATCAGGATGAAGAAGTTGTAGCCGATCACGACGAACCAGGGCGCGAGATCGCCCGCAAGGCGCACGCGGCAGGACTTCTGCACGACATAGAGCGACGTGCCGATCAGCACGTTGCCGCCGAAGGCGAAGATCACCGCGGAGGTGTGCAGCGGACGCAGCCGGCCGAAGCTGGTCCAGGGCAGATCGAAGTTCAGCGCGGGCCACGCCAGCTGCGAGGCGATGATGAGGCCGACGAGGAAGCCGGCAATGCCCCAGAACATCGCCATGACCGCGGTGAACTTGACCGGGCCCATGTTGTAGTTGGGGCGGCCGTTGATCTCCGCGGGCGGCAACTCCGCCGGGCGGTCGAAGTAGCGGTTGACGATGCCAAAGACCACAGCCACGCTCGCCGCCGCGCTGAGCGCGGCGTGGAAAGCGAACGGCGCGTCGAGCGCCTTGGCCGCGGCGATCACGCAGAGGAAGGCGGTGACCGCGAACACGACAGCCAGGCCGCTTTCACCTGCTGTCATCGATTTGGAGATGGAGGGCTGGGGCATCGCGGATTCTCTCTCGAAAGAACACGCCGCCAGAAACCACATTCACCCTCGCGGGGAATTGATTGAAATCAAGGTGTGCGTTTGAGTTCTAACTATCGGGCGGCCATTTTCCGGGAGGGGCCGTATTTCTGCGGAGCCGCCAGTTAAAGTGCCCTCTCCCCTTGCGGGAGAGGGCAGCGCGGACAGTGCGGCAGACTCACTAGGGTGAGGGGTATGCCTCTCCGAGTTCAGAATCGTAGGGTGGGCAAAGGCGCACTTGCGCCGTGCCCACGCTCTATTCAACACCGCGACTGAATGGTGGGCACGCTTCGCTTTGCCCACCCTACAAGAAAGGAGTCACTCCCTTGCCGTCGCCTTGAGCGCCTTGATGACGTCCTCGCGGGCGATGATTCCGACCAGCTTCTCGGCGCCGTCGAGCACGATGATGCTCCTGATGCGGTGCTCGACCATGACCTGGAGCACGCGCGTCAGCCGCGTGTCGGGGCTGACATAGATGAACTCGGGCGTCATGACGTCGCCGATCCTGCGGCTCATCAGGTCGTGATAGCGCGGCAGCATCTGGTTCGGCGAGAACGCGAAGCATTTCAGGATGTCGAACTTGGTGACGATGCCGACCACCTGCCCGTCGTCCTCGACCGGATAGGAGTTGAAATCATCACGCTCGAACATCTCGCTGAGCGCGAGCAGGTCGTGGTCGCGCCGCACCGTCGTGACGTTGCGCGTCATGTAGCTGTCGACGATCTCTTCAAGAAATTTATACACAGCGCGTCCTCCGATTTTCGTTTTGGCCCGCCCGCCGTCAGTGCGACAGCAGCACGCTGCGGGCGGATTGCGTGACCAGATATTCGGTGACGCCGCCGAGGATCAGCTCGCGAAAGCGCGAATGCCCATAGGCGCCCGCCACGATCAGGCCGGCGCCGAGGTCGCCAGCGACCTGCTCCAACTGCGCGGCAGCGGTTGCGTTCCGCACGACCTCCGAGACGCGTGCGCTCGCGGTGACGCCGTGACGGGCGAGCCAGGCGGCAACGTCGGTGACGCCGGCCATCACCGCCGAACGGTCGTCATCGCGCTCCGGGATTTCGACGATGGTGACGTCCCTCGCCTTGCGCAGCATCGGCAGCGCATCCGCTACCGCGCGCCGCGCCTCCGGCGTGTCCTTCCAGGCCACCAGCACGCTGCGCAGATCGAGCCAGTTGACCTTGTCGGGAACGACGAGAAGCGGGCGGCCGGCCTGCATCACCAGGTCCTTGGGGCTCGCGAGCGCGAACGCATCGGAGAAGGCCGGGCTGTGGCCGCCGCTGACGATGATATCGGCACATCGTGCCTGCGCCAGCACAAAACGGGTCGGAAAATCCATGGCGCCGCGCCACTCCACGCGGCCGCCGCGCGCTTTGGTGGCGGCGCGGAACTGCGCCTCCAGATCAGCAAGGCGCTTCCTGATGGAGGCTTCCTCCTGATCGATCAGGCTCTGGGCTTCAGCGCCGTCGGTGAAATAGAGCGGCGGCGCGAATTGCCCTGCGGCAACCCCGATAATGGCCGCCTCGAATCGCTCGGCGAGCTCACCCGCGACCTGAAGGCGCGCCTCGTTGGACTGATCGAGCGCCAGACTGACCATCACGGTCGCGTAAGTCATTGGGATTCTCCGCACAGGCAATGAACTGACGCGAAATCTAGCCTCGCCGTGACGAGGCAGGATGAGGTAGATCAAATCGCCGGATGCGGCCTTGAGCGAAATCCGCCAATGGAATCAGACATCCGAACTTGCCTCGGGCCGGTCCATGGGCGAAATTGCGGTCATGTTCGCGGCACTACGCCCGCCGCGTGAAGATGGGAGTCATCGATTGTCGCCGACCCGCGTAACGCATCCGCCAGACGACAGTCGCGGCGAGCATTTCCGGGTCCGGATCGAGGGATTCGGCGTCGGCACCTGGGATCTCGACCTCACCACGCGCGAACTGGAGTGGTCGGAAACCGCGAGGATGCTGCTCGGCATCGAGCGGGGCCAGCCGGCGAGCTACGACCTCTTCCTGTCGCGCCTCGAGCCCGGCGACCGCGCGCGCGTCGAGAACGCGATCAAGCAGGTCTCCGAGCATGGCGGCGGCTTCGACGTCTCCTTCAGGATTTCCGCCAATTCCGGCCGCGGCAAATGGATCAGGGCCCGCGCCGGCTTGATCCGGGACGATTCCGGCTGCGCCCGCCATCTCAGCGGCATCTTCCTCGACATCGACGAGGAGAAGCAGGTCGAGGAAGCCCTGCGCACGCGCGAGACCCACCTCCGCTCGATCCTTCACACCATTCCCGACGCCATGATCGTCATCGACGGCCGCGGCATCATGCAACTGTTCAGCACCGCCGCCGAGCGCCTGTTCGGCTGGTCCGAGCAGGAGGCGATCGGCCAGAACGTCAGCATCCTGATGCCGGAGCCCGACCGCACCCGCCACGACAGCTACATCGCGCGCTATCGCAGCACCAACGACCCGCACATCATCGGCATCGGCCGCATCGTGACCGGCAAGCGCCGCGACGGCACGACCTTTCCGATGCACCTCTCGATCGGCGAGATGCAGTCCGGCGGCGAGCCCTATTTCACCGGCTTCGTCCGCGACCTCACCGAGCACCAGCAGACCCAGGCGCGGCTCCAGGAATTGCAGTCCGAGCTCGTCCACGTGTCGCGGCTGACCGCGATGGGCGAGATGGCCTCGGCGCTTGCCCACGAGATCAACCAGCCGCTGGCGGCGATCAGCAATTACATGAAGGGGTCGCGGCGGCTGCTGGCCGGCAGCACCGATCCCAACACGCCAAAGATCGAAAGTGCGATGGATCGCGCCGCGGAGCAGGCCTTGCGCGCCGGCCAGATCATCCGCCGCCTGCGCGACTTCGTCTCCCGCGGCGAGTCCGAGAAGCGGGTCGAGAGCCTGTCCAAGCTGATCGAGGAAGCCGGCGCGCTCGGACTTGCCGGCGCGCGCGAGCAGAACGTGCAGCTCCGCTTCAGCCTCAATCCCGACGCCGATCTCGTGCTCGCCGACCGCGTACAGATCCAGCAGGTGCTGGTCAATCTGTTCCGCAACGCGCTGGAAGCGATGGCGCAATCGCCTCAGCGCGAGCTCGTAGTCGCCAACACCCGCGTCGGTGACGACATGATCGAGGTCGAGGTGTCCGACACTGGCTCCGGCTTCCAGGGCGACGTCATTCCCAACCTGTTCCAGACTTTCTTCACCACCAAGGAAACCGGCATGGGCGTGGGACTCTCCATCAGCCGCTCGATCATCGAGGCTCACGGCGGACGCATGTGGGCCGAGAGCAACCCATCAGGCGGCGCGACATTCCGCTTCACTCTCCCGGCAGCCGATGAGAATTGATCCATGACGACCAAGGGACATGTCTACGTCATCGATGACGACGAGGCGATGCGGGACTCGCTGAACTTCCTGCTGGATTCCTCCGGCTTCGGCGTCACCCTGTTTGACGATGCGCAAGCCTTCCTCGATGTCCTGCCCGGCCTCGCCTTCGGCTGCGTCGTCTCGGACGTGCGCATGCCTGGAATCGACGGGATCGAGCTGTTGAAGCGGATGAAGGCGCAGCAGAGCCCGTTCCCGATCCTGATCATGACCGGTCATGGCGACGTGCCGCTCGCGGTCGAGGCGATGAAGTTGGGGGCGGTCGACTTTCTCGAGAAACCATTCGAGGACGACCGCCTCACCACCATGATCGAGACGGCGATCCGCCAGGCCGAGCCGGCGGCGAAGAACGAGGCGATCTCGCAGGACATCGCCGCCCGCGTCGCCTCCCTCAGCCCGCGCGAGCGCCAGGTGATGGAAGGGCTGATCGCGGGCCTCTCCAACAAGCTGATCGCCCGTGAATACGACATCAGCCCCCGCACCATCGAGGTCTACCGGGCCAACGTCATGACCAAGATGCAGGCCAACAGCCTCTCGGAGCTGGTCCGGCTGGCGATGCGCGCCGGGATGCTGAAGGATTGAGGCAAATCGGATTGAGGCAGGTCAAAATCATTCTGCCGGGCCGTGCTAGCCAGATGGGATGATCGAGATCGGCTCGCACCATCAGCGGCTTCCAATGACGTCATCCGCAAAGCCCACCGTCTACGTGGTCGACGATGATGCCGCTGTGCTGGGATCCCTGCAATTCCTGCTGGAAACCGACGGCTTTGCCGTGCGGACCTTCAGGAATGCCACGGCCCTGCTGAATGCCAGCGGCGCGCAGGGGGCGGACTGCTACGTGATCGACTACAAGATGCCCGACATCAACGGCATCGAGCTGGCCGGCCGATTGCGCCAGTCCGACGAGGGCACGCCCGTGATCCTGATCACCGGCTATCCCGACGGGAATATCTCGGCCCGGGCGGCAGCCGCAGGCGTCAAGGACGTGATTTTGAAGCCGCTTCTCGACGAAACCCTGGTCAAGTCCATCCGCCACGCCATCCAGGGCGGCCGCGGCAACTAGGGATGTTTCGTAGCCCGGATGGAGCGCAGCGCAATCCGGGATGACAAGCCACAGCGGCCCCGGATTTCGCTTCGCTCCATCCGGGCTACGCGTTCCCGTGACCTAAGGGATTCTACGTAAGGGCCCCCCCTTAAGATATCTCGCGAAATTTTCGAAGCGCGCGAACCCGCGTACCAAAGCGTCATCACAACGGAGATGGCGCAGATGCTGACCGAGACCCTCAACACCCAGGCGATCAACACGCAAGTTCGTGGCAAGATTGCTCCTGCCCATCCCGTCTCCGACCAGTTCGGCGCGATCGCCGGCCAAGTCGGCCTCGTCGCCACGGAGTTCTCCTACCGCAAGGACGAGGAAATCTACGGCGAGGACGAGCCGGCCGAATATGTCTACCAGGTCATCACCGGCGCGGTGCGCAGCTACAAGCTGCTCTCCGACGGCCGCCGCCAGATCGGCTCCTTCCATCTCCCCGGTGACGTGTTCGGCCTTGAATCCGGTCCCAGCCACCGCCTCGCCGCTGAAGCCATCATCGACACAACCGTGCGCCTGGTGAAGCGCGCGAGCCTGGAGAAGGCCGCCGGCACCGACGTGCAGGTCGCCCGCAAGCTCTGGGCCATGACCGCCGGCGAACTACGTCACGCCGAAGACCACATGCTGCTGCTGGGACGCAAGACTGCGATGGAGCGCGTCGCAACCTTCCTGCTCGAGATGGACCGCCGCCTTGCGGTAGCCGGCATGATGGCACTGCCGATGTGCCGCCGCGACATCGGCGACTATCTCGGCCTGACGCTGGAGACCGTGTCGCGCGCGCTGTCGCAGCTTCACGCCCAAGGCATTTTGGGATTTTCCGGCGCCCGCCAGATCGTGCTGCGCAACCGTCAGCGCCTGCACAATCTCGACGCCTGATCGCTTTTCCCTCCCCACGCACTTGGCCGGCTGTTCAGCCGGCCATTTTCTTTGGCGCGATCATGCCGGTGCGCCGGGTTTCCGGCATCACGAAGAGGATCAGCAAAAGCCCGGTCGCGGCGACGCCGGACAGCCCGATGAAGGCGGTGGCATTGCCGAACTTGTCGCTGACATAGCCGCCAAGCGCCGTGCTCAAGGACGCCCCGATGCCGGTCGCGGTCCCGACAATGCCTTGCGCCAGATTGAAATGGCCACTGCCGAAGGCGACGTCAGCCACGATCAGCGGGATCATCACCGCAAACACCGCCGCCGTGATGCCGTCGAACACCTGCACCGCGACCAGCAGATAAGGATCGCGCACGGTCGCAAACAGAAGGCCCCGGATCGTCAGCGCGGCGAACCCGATCAACAACAACGGCCGCCTGCCCCAGAGCTGCGCCTTGCGCCCGACCGTCGGTGACAACAGCGCAACAATCGCCTGTGGCACGACGATGCAGAAGGCGACGAGCACCGTCGCCCACTGGCTCGACCGCGCCGTCACCGCGCTCGCCATCAGCGGCATCATCGCGGCGTTCGCCAATTGCAGCAGCAGTACGCTCAGCGCGAAGACGATCAGCGGGCGCTGCCGGATCAGGTGCCAGATATTGGTGTCGCCTGGAACCGGCGCCTCGCGCGGCATCTCGCCGTGACAGCGCGCGATGTCCACTTCCTCCTCGCGGATGCGCGACAGCGCGATCAGGGTCGGAATCGCCAGCAGGAAGGTGACCAGGAACACAGAGCGGCTCGACAGGAGATAGCCGGCCGTGCCCATCACGGCGGCGGCGACGCCGTTGCCGAGGGACGCAAAGCGCGCATTGCGGCCGAGCCGTTCGCCGATCGCAAGCGGACCGACGAGGCCGAGGCTGATCGCCGCGATCGCCGGCCCCAGCACGCAGCTCGCCGCCGCATGCAGCGTGGCCGCAGCCACCACCACAGGGAAGATCGGCATCGCCGCATAGGCGAGCGCGCAAAAGCCGATGGTCGCGATCGCGAGGGCTGCGACCAGCCGCTCGGACTTCGCGGCATCGATGATCGCGCCACCCGGCATCTGCCCGATCAGCGCGACGATGCCGCCGATCGACAGCACGAGGCCGATCTCGACCTGGGTCCATTTCTGCGTCGTGAGGTAGACCGCGATGAAGGGGCCGAACCCGGTCTGCACGTCGGCGAGGAAGAAGATGAACCAGTCGAGGCCGCGCAGGCTCTGGCGCGACGGCGCCGGAAGGCCTGCAGGCGGCGGCGCGGCAACGTTGTACCGTTCAACGCGGCTATCGCGATCTGCGTGGTTCGGCTTCCTCGACAACAGCACCGGCGGCCATTCCTCCCCGTGCCTCACTGAATCGCTTGCAGCGGCTGCAGGCTGCCGGACGCGCCGAGCACCACCATCGGCGTGTCTTCCTTGTATTCCGGCGCGGCTGCGACCTGCGCCTTGGTCAATTCCAGCGTGATGCTGTCCTTCTTGTTGGCAATCTTGCCGAACCGCATCGCGTTCCAGTCCACCACGATCTTGCGGCTGCCGACGCCGAGGAAGCCGCCGAAATCGATCACGGCGGCGCGCACATGGCCGGTGCGGTCGACGATGATGTCGACAATGCGGCCCATGTCCTCGTCGGCTGCGCTGCGCACGTCACGGCCGAGCACGCCATGGGCGTCACTCGCACCGATGATGGTCACGGACGGCGGCGGCGCGGCGTCCTTCGGCGTGACCGGCACGGTGGAAGCCGGCGGCTGCACCGTGGCCGGCGCGTTCGCTTCGCTGGGGGGCGTCGTTGGGCCCGCGGGCGGTTCCTCCGCGGCACGCGATGCGGCGACTGTCAATCCCGCGACGATCGCCACGCTCAGAACCAACCATCCGGCGATACGCATGAACCCTCCTCCCGGCACGCCGCTAGCGTGCCAGCACGATCGAGACCTGGATCTGGCCGCGCGTGCGCAAGACCTCGAGCGCGACGTCGTCGCCGTGACGGCTGACGCGCAGATCCACGCTGGAATTGCCCAGGCGCAGATCGCGCAGGATCACCTCGTTCAGGAACGCCGGCAGATGCGGATTGCGCAGGCGAATCTCGCCGCGCGCGACGTCGAACTCGATGCCGAGCGCGGCCTCCAGCAGCGTGAATGGCGTCGCGCTGGCCCAGGCCTGCGGCGCGCAGGCGACCGGATAGAGCGTCGGGCCCCGCCGCTTCTCGCGCCGGAAGCCGCAGAACAATTCGGGCAGCCGCCGCAGGTCCATGTAGGTCGCCGCGTCGAACAGGCCCTTGAAGACATGCGCCACCGAATGCTTGAGCCCGTAGCGCGCGAGCCCGAGCGCGATCAGCGCATTGTCGTGCGGCCAGATCGAGCCGTCATGATAGGACATCGGATTGTAGCGCACCTCGCCGACAGCGACCGTGCGGATGCCCCAGCCCGAGAAGAAGTGTGGCGCCATCAGATCGGCGGCGACGAGACGTGCGCGGTCCTCGCGGATCATGCCGCTGAACAGCACCTGCCCGGCATTGGATGTCCGCACCTTGCAGGGCCGCTTCCTGCCGTCGAGCGCGAGCGCATAGGTGCCGAGTTCCTCGCACCAGAATGCCTTCTCGAACCGCTCGGCCAGCGCCTTGGCCTCGGCCTCGAGCTTTTTGGCGAGGTCCGGCTTGCCGAGCCGCAACGCGCAACGTGCGGCGAGCTGCTTGGCGGCAAAGACGTAACCCTGCACCTCGGCAAGGGCGAGATTGCCTTCCGCAAGCTGGCCATCGGCATGGAAGATCGCGTCATACGAGTCCTTCCAGCCCTGGTTGGCGAGGCCCTTTTCGGTGGCGCGCTGGTATTCGACGAAGCCGTCTTTGTCGGGGTCGCCGGGGCCGTCGATCCAGGCCAGCCCCGCCTCGATCGCCGGCCACAGCTCGGTCAATGTCTTCTCGTCGCCGGTGCGCTCGAAATAGCTTCCGGCGAGCAGCACGAACAAAGCGGTTGAATCCACGCTGCCGTAATATTGCGCGAACGGCACCTCGCGGAGCGCAGCCATCTCGCCGCCACGCATCTCGTGCAGGATTTTTCCAGGCGCCGCATCGTTCAGCGGATCGACCGCCTCTGCCTGAAAATGCGCGAGCCGCCGCAGCACGCCCTTCGCGACCCGCGGATCGATCCAGAGCATCTGGAGCGCGGTGATCAGGCCGTCGCGGCCGAACGTCGTCGAGTACCAGGGAATGCCGGCATAGGGGTAACGCCCCTGCGGCGTCTCCGTCATCAGCATGTTGAGGTCGGCCATGGCCTGGCACAGCACCTCGTTGAAGATGTTGTTCGACGTCTCGATGCTGGCCATGCCCGTCGTCGACTGGCGCATCTCGCGGCGATGGGCGAGCAGGCCCCTGAAAAAGCGCGCGGGCTTCTCCGCGATCGGCCGATTGCAGGACACCGCCACGAACAGGGATTTCGACTGATGCGGGTCCAGGTCGAGCTGCCAGGTCGCGGCATTCACCGACAGCCGCGTCGGACGCGGGTCGAAATGCAGGCCGGTGGTACGCTGGGCATCGTCAAGGCCGCGATAGTGGAACAGCACGTCGGTCGGCCCGAGCAACTTGCTGGTGCCGGTCCCGCGGTGCGGGCGCCGCTCGCCACGCACCTCGAACAGGTCGGCAAAATCGTTGTCGAACAGCAGCGTCAGCTCCAGGCTGGCGCGACGGTCGCCATGGTTCTGCACGCCGATGCGCTGATAGGCCGTGCCGCGCCACAGGAAGATCGTGCGCACGATGTGCAGCAGGTCCTTCTGCAGCACGATGCGGCCCTGCCGATAGATATCGGGATTGGTGAGATCGACGGTCAGGGCCGAATTGTCGTCGCGCAGATTCGAGCCGAGCAGCAACGGCTGGAGATCGTCGAGCACGAGCTCCAGCCGCGCCAGATAGCGCGTGTCGCAGTTGAACAGGCCGTCCGGCCCGCCGGCGGAAGCGCCGATGTCGCCATGGCTGTCCAGCACGATGAAGGTGTCGTCGTGCTTCAGCGACCGACGGGGCCGCGCGGCGGGCCCCGTCATCGGAATGTAGAACGCCTGCTCCGCGACGGCCTCCTCCGTCTGCGATGCCGAGACGATCTGGGTTACGGCTTCGGCTGCCATGAGCTGCTCCCCTGCGGCCAGTTTTTCGAACGCGACCAACGCAAACGCAACTGTTGGACTTACGCGGCGAACTTCGCCAGCCGGCTCATCTCCTGCGTCACCAGCTCACGGTAGGGGCCGTGGCCCTGCATCAGGCGGTCGGGCGCGCCGTCCTCGATGATCTTGCCATTCTTCAGCACCAGGACGCGATCGAAATTTCGCAGCGTCGCCAGCCGGTGCGCGATCGCGATCACGGTGCGGCCGCGCATCAGGCGCGACAGCGCCTCGCGGATCGCCTCCTCGGATTCGCTGTCGAGCGCGGCGGTCGCTTCGTCCAGCAGCAGGATCGGCGCGTCCTTCAGGAAGGCCCGCGCGATCGCGATGCGCTGGCGCTGGCCGCCGGACATCTTGACACCGCGGTCGCCGACCATCGTGTCGAGACCTTCCGGCAGGCTGTCGATGAAATCGCAGCGCGCCGCGATCGCCGCGCGCAGCACCTCGTCGTCGGTCGCGTTCGGACGGCCGTAGCGGATGTTCTCGCGGATGGAGCGGTGGAATAGCGAGATATCCTGCGGCACGACCGAGATGGCCTCACGCAGGCTCAGCTGGGTCACCTTGGAAATATCCTGCCCGTCGATGGTCACGCTGCCTTCATCGACATCGTAGAACCGCTGCAGCAACGTGAACAGGGTGGATTTCCCCCCGCCCGACTGGCCGACCAGACCGACGCGCTGGCCGGGCTGAAGCCGCAGGCTGAACCGTTCAAAGATCTTCTCGCCGCCGGGATAGCCGAAGGTGACGTTGTTGTACGCGATCGCGGCGCCGCTCTTCATCAGCGGCTCAGCCTCGGGATGATCGCGCAATTCATGCGGCACGAGCAAGGTCGCGATCGCCTCGGTCAGGCGCGCGACGTGCTGGGTGACATCGACCAGCGCCACCGCGAGGTCGCGCGTCGCGTTGAGAATGGAGAGGCCGAGCGTACAGACCAGCACGACATCGCCGGTGGTCGCCTCGCCCTGCTGCCAGAGCGTGATCGCCCAGGCCATCAGCGCCACCGTCAGGACCACCGTCACACCGGCATGCGTGAGCCGCAGCTTTTCCAGATAACGCAGGCTACGGCCACGCGCGGTCAGTTCCCGGTTCACCGTCGCGTCGAAGCGCTCATGCTCATGACCGATGCCGCAGAAGGCGCGGACCAGCGGCATGTTGCTGATGACGTCGATCATCTCGCCGTCGACGACGGCAGCCTTGTCGGCGAAGTCGTCATGCAGCGGCTTGCCGGCTGCAGCCAGATGGAACATCGCTATCACCATACCGCCCGCGACCACGATCAGGCCGAGTGCCATATAGGGACTGACGGTTCCAATCAGACCGATGGCCGCAAGTGTGGCGATGCACGGCGGCAACACATTCCAGACGAACATGTTCTCGACCGTGAACACCGCGTTCGAGGTCGCGGTGATACGGCTCGTGAGCATGCCCGGCATGCGATCCGAGAAATAGCTCGGCGCGTGTCCGGTCAGATGACGAAATATGTCACGACGCAAATCGCCCGTGACACGAACGAAGGTGAAGCTCGCGGTCCAGCTCGCGATCCGCCACAGGAAATTGTCGGCCGCAATCAGCGACATGAGTAAAATGAATGCCAGCCATACGCTGCCACCGTGCGAAGTTCCCGCGGACAGGCTGTCGACCAGGGATTTGACGCCGTATTGCGTGCCCACAGAACAGGCAACGGCTGCAACAACAGCGGTCAGGATCACGAGATGCGATGCCGGCCGTCGCCGCAGATAGCGCAAGACAAAGGCAAATGGCCTGCGCGCGTAACCAGAAAGATGATCCATGTGACTGCGACCCCGTCGTATTGATTTCGATTTTTCTATTAGCGGATTGAACATCGACCGCTTCGCCTCGGTTCCGGGCCAGGCCATCACGACATGCGGATGCGGACGATGTGAGAAGAGGAGATGGCAGCATCGCGGCCGACTGAAGTGTGTCGAAGAAGTAACGTTCGTTGAAGGAACTTCGCAATTGCGAGAACGTTCCCTCGACTGGCATGCCGGTGGCGAGACACGGCGGGGGTTTAACTTCCATGATCACAGAGGAGATGGCGAGATGCGCATCGCGCAGGTAGCTCCGTTGACGGAGGCTGTTCCACCCAAGCTGTATGGCGGTACCGAGCGGGTGGTGCACTGGTTGACGGAGGAATTGGTTGCCCTTGGACACGATGTGACCCTGTTCGCCAGCGGTGACTCGCAGACGTCGGCGAAGCTGGACGCATTATGGCCGCGGGCGCTTCGTCTCGACGGTTCCGTGCGCGATCCCAACGCGCTGCATATGGTGCTCCTGGAGCGCGTGCGGCAAAAATGTGACGACGAGGAGTTCGATTTCCTCCACTTCCATCTCGATTACTATCCGTGGTCCCTGTTCCACCGGCAGCCGACCCCGTTCCTGACCACGCTGCACGGCCGGCTCGACCTGCCGGAGCATCAGCCTGTGTTCAACACCTTCTCCGAGATGCCTGTCATCTCGATCTCGAACGCACAACGCAGGCCGGTGCCGCAGGCGAATTGGGTGACGACCATCCACCACGGCCTGCCGGAGAACTTGCTGACGCCGAAGCCGGCGAAGCAGGAATATCTCGCCGTGCTCGGCCGCATCGCGCCCGAGAAGGGTGTCGACCGCGCCATCAAGATCGCGATGCATTGCGGCATCCCGCTGAAGATCGCGGCCAAGGTCGATCGCGCCGACCAGGACTATTACGACGAGCTGATCAAGCCGATGATCCATAACAATCCGCTGGTCGACTTCATCGGCGAGATCAGTGACCACGAGAAATCGGACTTCCTGAGCGGCGCGCTCGGCCTCCTGCTGCCGATCGACTGGCCGGAGCCATTCGGCCTCGTGATGATCGAAGCCATGGCCTGCGGCACGCCGGTCGTCGCGTTCAATCGCGGCTCGGTGCCCGAGATCATCGACGAGGGCCTCACCGGCTTCGTGGTCGAGGACATCATCAGCGCCGCCGGCGTCGTCAAGCGCCTGCCGCAACTCGATCGCGCGGCGATCCGCAAGCAGTTCGAGACGCGCTTCACGGCGCGGCGGATGGCGCTGGATTATCTCGCGGCCTATCGCAGCCTGACGGAAGCGCAGGCGCCGCGGATCAAGCTGGTCAGCAGCGCGGAGTAAGGGCCGCTTTCACCTCACGATACACTGTCATGCCCCGGCTTGACCGGGGCATCCAGTACTCCGCGGCTTCTCGGCTCAAGCACTGCGGTCTCTTGAATACTGGATCGCCCGGTCAAGCCGGGCGATGACAGCGAGGGTGCGGAGGGCGATGCCAGCGAGAACGAGGCGAGCGGCGCCTTACGTCACCACTGCTCTCTTCGGCTCCACGATCTCGAACATCCTTGGAAACTCGTCCATCAGGCCCATCAGCTCGGCAAGCCGCATCGGGTTGCCCGTGAGCTTGATCTTGCCGGCGGCGACCGCTTCCGGAAAGCTCGTCAGTTTCGCGATGACTTCATCGAGCGTTGCGCGCGCGAGCGTGAAGCTCGCGTCCGCATTCTCCGCCTGCACGCCTTCGGTATAGGTCAGCGCAGAGTTTTCCAAATTGAGCGCGAATATCTCGCCGGTATCGGAAAAGCTCCAGTTCAGCACGATGTGCTTGCCCTCGGCCTTGGGGCCGTTGAGCCGAATGCCGAGCACGTCCCAGAGCTGCTCGGTGCGTAGCGCCGCCAGCGTCTCGCGCGGCATCGGCGGACGCGGTGGGGTCTTGGGCATGCCCTGACGCAGCTCCTGCGCGCCGAACAGATAGGCGTTGCGCCAGGTCGAGCTCTCGGCGGCGTAACCGAGCTGCTCGAGCGTATCCGCGAGCAACGCACGCGCCGCTTCATTCTCCGGCTCCGCGAAGACGAGATGCCCGAGCGCCTGCGCGACAAAGCGAAACTCGCCTTTGTCGAAGTCCTTGCGTGCGCGCGCGAGGATGGCCTCAGCGCCACCCATGTACTCGACATACTTCTTGCCGGACTCGACCGGCGGCAGCGGATCGAGATTGACCGGATTGGCATCGTACCAGCCGAGATATTTCTGGTAAATCGCCTTCACGTTATGCCGGATATGGCCGTAATAGCCGCGGCCATGCCAGGCGCCCTCCAGGCTCTTCGGCAACTGGATCGTCTCGGCGATCTCGGCGGCGGTGAGGCCGTGGTTCATCAGGCGGATGGTCTGGTCATGCGCGAACTTGTAGAGATCGCGCTGCTGCCGGATCATCGTGCCGATGCGCTCGCGGCCCCACACCGGCCAGTGATGCTGCCCGCACATCGCCTCCGCCTTGCCGTCCCAGAGCCGCAAGGCCTCATTGAGGTACTTCGACCAGGCCAGCGCATCGCGCACATCGGCGCCGCGGAACGGCAGCAGATTGTGGAAATTGTGGGTGCAGTTCTCCGCGAGGTTCAACAGTCTGTAACGCGGGATGAAGAAGTGCATCTCCGCCGGAGCTTCGCTGTTCGGCGCCATCTGGAATTCGAATTCGACGCCGTCGATCACGCGCCTGTCGCCGGTCGCCATGATCAGATCGGTCGGCCGCATCAGCGCGACCGATCCCGCCGCCATCGACTTGCCGAGGCCGCAATCGACCTGCCCTCGCGCCCCCTTGGCGAGGAACGGGCCGAACTGGTACTGCGCCCGGCGCAGCATCGCCGGCCCCGCGATGATGTTCTCGGAGACGGCGTGCTCCATGAACAGGCTCGGCGCGATGATGGGCACGCGCCCGGTCGCCAGCGCATCCTCCTCCAGCACACCGCGCGCGCCACCCCAATGGTCGGTATGGGTGTGGGTGAAAATGACGGCGGCGACCGGCTTCTGGCCACGATGCCTGTAATAGAGATCGAGCGCGGCACGTGCGCCCTCGATCGACGTCAGCGTGTCCACGACGATGACGCCGCTGTCGCCCTCGATCAGCGTCATGTTGGCGATGTCGAGCCCGCGCACCTGGTAGACGCCGGGCACGACCTCGAACAGCCCGTGCTGCATGTTGAGCCGCGACTGCCGCCACAGGCTCGGATTGACGGTCGGCGGCGCCTGCTCGGACGACAGGAAACCGTAGGGCTTCAGGCTCCAGACCATCCGCCCCTGCGGGTTGGTGATCTCCGCGTTCTCGATCGTGCCGAGGAAGCCGCGCGCGGCATCGTCGAAATCCCGCGTGTCGGAAAACGGCAGCGCATTCAGCATCGCCGTTTGCTGCGCGATGACGGAGGGTGTTGCGTCCTTCGGCTCGCTGCTGATTTCGGTCATGTTTGTTTCCTCCCGGCTCGTTGCGGTCATCTAACCGCATCTCGCGCGTGATTGCCATCGCTGGTGGAGGAGGAATGCGTAGCCCGGAAGGAGCGAAGCGCAATCCGGGAATCGTGCCATAATCGAGCCGGCCCCGGATTGCGCTTCGCTCCATCCGGGCTACGACTCCGCTCGCAAGAGGGTGCACCGTCTACGCGGCGAGCCCTTTGGTGGAAGGTACGATCTTATCCGCCATCCGCAACTCCCGCGCCAGCACATAGCCGCCGCGTTCCTGCTTGGCCCGATAAAGCGCCTTGTCGGAGCGCGACAGCAGCGCCTCCGCGGTGCGCCCATCGTCCGGCGCGACGGCGACCCCGATGCTGACGCCGAGCTCGATCATTTGTCCATCGATATCATAGGCCGCGCTGATCGACTGCACGATGCGCTGCGCCATCGCTTCCGCATCAGCCGCCGCGCGCTGCACCAGGACGAACTCGTCGCCGCCCATCCGGACCACGAGGTCATCCTGCGCGGCGAGCACCTTAAGCCGCCCGGCGACCTGCTTCAGCAATGCGTCACCGACGGGATGGCCGAACCGGTCGTTCGCCTCCTTGAAGCGGTCGAGATCGAGCGTATGGACGGCAATCATCCCGGCCGCCAGCATCTGCGGCAGGTCCGTGGCCAGCACCGAACGATTGGACACGCCGGTCATCGGGTCCAAGCGCGACAGCTGCTCGAACTGCCGCTTCAGCGTGATCTGGTTGATCGAGGCGTTGAAGCTCAGCCGCACCATCTCGAAACTGGCGGCTACATACATCAGGATGAGGAGCCCGAGCCCGACGTGGCGCAGATCGGGCTGCATGAAGGTCACGATCGCAGCAGGCGCTGCGATTGCGACGAGATCGAGCAGCGCCGCGACCGGACGCAGCGCCAGCCGCGCCACCACGCCGGCGCCAAAGCCGAAGCCGATGCCGATCGCCATCACGGAGCAGAGCGCATCACCCAGCACGATGCTGCGCGCGGCAAAGACGCCAAGCACGAGCGCCGTTACAACGGTGCCGGCTATGTAACGCCGCTCCCAGATCACGGCCTCGGCCCGAGCGAACTGCGGTGGACGCGCGAGGCGACGCCGGAATGCGACAATTTCGAACAGACGGACGATGGCCACCACGACACCAGCGACCGTCAGGGCCGCCGTCACCTTATCACCGGTCTCATAGGTCGTGATCGCGCCGACCATCGCCAGGCAGGCGGCCGCAAGAATGTTGGGCACCGTCGTGCCGTGAAGGCCCGTGATGACTTCCATATAGACGGCGTCGGAAATCGACGCCCGTCCGGATTCCATTCTGTTGAAGAACATGCCAGCCCCACCCGCTGACATGGTTCTACCGCAAATCCGTAAAATCGGTTCCCAGCGCAGCGATGGCATTTGAGCGTGCGGGTTTACCGCGCGTTAGCCATGTCTGGCCGAGATAGGCTAGTGCATCCCGAGCACCCGCGGCAGCCACAGCGTCAAATCGGGCCAGTAGGTCACGATCACGAGGAAGCCGAGCATGGTGATCAACCACGGCATCACCGCGACCGCGAGATCTGTGATCCGCATTCGCGCGATCATCGAGGCGACGTAGAGGTTCAAGCCGACAGGCGGATGGCAGAGGCCGACCTCCATGTTGACGTCCATCACGATGCCGAAATGCACGAGGTCGATGCCGAGCTTCTTGGCCGCCGGCGCCAGGATCGGCGCCATGATCAGGATGATCGAGTTCGGCTCCATGAAGTTGCCGGCGAGCAGCAGGAGGATGTTGACGACCAGCAGGAAGCCGACCCAGCCGAGATTCTGTGCCGCGATCCAGTCGGCCAAGGTCGCCGGTAGGTTCTCGTTGGAGAGCACGAAGGAGAACAGCACCGCGTTGGTGACGATGTAGAGCAGCATCGCGCTGGTGTTGGCGGCGCGCAGCAGCACCCGCGGCACGTCCACGATCTTGATGGCCTTGTAGACGAACACCGCGATGATGAAGGAGTAGACCGCAGCCATCGCGGCCGCCTCGGTGGCGGTGAACAGGCCGCTATAGATGCCGCCGATGATGATGACGACCAGCATCAATCCCCAGATGCTCTCGCGGAAGGTGCGCACCGTCTCGCCCCAGGTCGCCTTCGGCAGCCGTGGATAATCGCGCTTGCGGGCGAGCCACCAGGTGACGATGCAGAGCATGGTCGTCAGCAGAATGCCCGGCAGCAGGCCCGCGACGAACAGCGCGCCGATCGAGGTGTTGGTGGAGACCGCGTAGACGATCTTCGGAATCGAGGGCAACATCAGGATGCCGAGTGAGCCGGCAACGGTGATGATGCCGGCGCCGAAGCGCATCGGATAGCCGTGCCGCACCATCTCCGGCAGCACGATGGCGCCGATCGCGGCGACGGTGGCGACGCTCGAGCCGCACACCAGCGCGAACATCGCGCAGGCGACGATGCCGGCAAGGCCGAGGCCACCGTGCCAGTGGCCGATCAGCGAGGTCGCGAAATTGATCATGCGGCGCGCGACACCGCCATGGGTGAGGAAATTGCCGGCGAGGATGAAGAACGGGATCGCCATGATCTCGAACCCCTCGATGCCGGTGAAGAGCTTCATCGAGACCGCTTCGATCGGCACCGTGGTCAGCGTGAACAGGAACGTCATCACGGTGAGGCCGAGCGCGATCGAGACCGGGATGCCGGTCAGCATCAGCGCGATCAGCAGCGCGAACACGGTCGCCGCACGCATCCAGTGCGGCAGCACCACCACGCCGAACTTCTCGGCGAGACACATCGCGAAGATCAGGATCGGCGCCATGATCAGGATCACGCCGAGCGGCGACACTTTTCGCGCAGCGGCCCTGGTCGCCGCGCCGGCGGGCTGGGGATGCAGCGCCGGCGAGACGTCGGCCTCCACGCCCTCGACATGGCTCTCGTCGTGATGCGGCAGATGGCCGGTCCAGTAGTAGGACCACGAGACCTGGAGGAAGCGGAAGCACATCAGGCCGGAGCCGAGCGGGATCGCCAGATAGACGAACCACATCGGCGCTTCGAGGTCGTTCGATTGCTGGCCGGTCTTGAACATCTCGGCGACGAAGGAGGCGCCGAAGGCGGCGATCATGCCGGTGAAGAGCGCGCCGCAGAGCAGCGAGAACAGGATCACGTGCTTGCGCGAATGTTCTGGCAGGCGGTTGACGAGCAGGTCGACGCCGACATGGATGCCGGTGCGCACGCCATAGGCCGCGCCGAACTTGGCCATCCAGATGAACATGTAGATGCAGAGTTCCTGCGCCCAGGACAGGTCGAGCTCGGACAGGAAGGTGAACACCGCCATCGACAGGGTCGCGAGCCAGCTCATCCCGTGCGCAGCCGCCCATCTGGAGAGGACGATCGATTCGCCTGCGCCGTAACGGTGCAACACGGCGATGAAGATCAAGCCGGTTGCAGCCGCGATGAGCGTCGCGATCAGCCATTCTTCGAGATGGTTGAGCGCCTGGTTGAGCACGCGAAGCAAATCAAAGTCCCCCTATCGATGCGAAACGGCCGGGAGTGCGCACACTCCCGACCGTTCGTATTGTCCTTGCGGAAAACGCGTCAGTTCATCTTGACGTCGAGTTCCTTGGCGACGAGATCGAGCACCTCCTGCCCGACCCGGCCCTTTGCCCATTTGTAAGTCGGCTGCATCGCTTCCTGCCACGCCTTGCGATCGGCGTCAGTCAGATAATGCAGCTTGGTCTTGCCCGTCTTCTTGATCTCGGCCAGCGCGTCCTCGTTCTCCTGGTGCGCGATCTGGTTGGTGTACTCGGTTGCATCCACCATCGCCTTCTCGAGCTGGGTGCGGATGTCAGGCGGCAGTCCGGACCAGAATTTCGAGTTGACGATCACGGCATATTGCAGATGCGCGTGATAGGACACGGTGATGTCCTTCTGCACCTCGTAGAACTTCTGCGTCAGATAGTTGGACGCGGTGTTCTCGCAGCCGTCGACCACGCCGGTTTGCAGCGCCTGGTAGACTTCGGAGAACGCCATGATCTGCGGGATCGATCCCATCAGGCGGAAATACTGGTCGGCGATCTTCGATCCGGAAATGCGGAACTTCAGGCCCTTGAAATCCTCGGGCTTCGTCAGCGCACGGTTCGACGACACCATGTGGAAGCCGTTGTCCCAATAGGCGAGCCCGGTGATGCCCTTGGCTTCCAGCTTCTGGAACAGCCATTTGCCGACGGTGCCCTTCATCGCGCTGGAATAGGTCTCGTCGTCCTTGAACAGCCAGGGCAGGTCGAGCGCCTCGAATTCCTTGATACCGAGCGGCGCGAATTTCGCGGTCGAGGGCGCCAGCATCTGCACCGAACCGAGCTGAAGCGCCTCGATCTCCTCCTTGTCCTTGTAGAGCGAGGAGTTCGGATAGACTTCGATCTTGACCTTGCCGTCGGTGTACTTCTCGGCGAGCTCCTTGAACTTCAGCGCGCCCTTGCCCTTCGGGGTATCGTTGGCGACGACGTGGCTGAACTTGATGACGATAGGGCTCTGGGCCTGGGCCAAGACAGGGGCAACGAGAATAGCTGCGGCGGCGACTGCAAGAAGCAGCTTGCGCATGAAATAACCTCCCAACAACCTCTAAAACCGGGTTCTTTTTGTTTTACAGCCCGGTTTGCAGCCCAGTAGTGGCAGCAATCTACCACCCGAACAACTAGACCTAAGCCCAATTTGTCACAGGCAAGCTAGCTTGACGGCTGTTGTCCGCGCAACCCGGGACCCGCTCCCAGTTCCGGGTTGCGAACGGTTTATGTCGCATTGCGGCAGTGTGATCAGCTCTTGCGCTCGGCGACCATGAACAGACGCCGGAACGGAAACAGCGTCTGCCCCGCGGCATTCTTCGGATAGGCCTTCGCGACCCGCTCGCCATAGGCGGCCTCGAACGCAGCCTTCTCGTCGCCCTGCAGGATGTCGAGATAGCGCGTCAGCCAGGTCCCCTTGGTCCACTCCTTCACGGGATTGTCGCCTTCGAGCACCTGCAGATATTCGGTCTCCCAGATGTCAACGTTCTGGGAAAGCGGCGCGAGCAAATCATGATAGAAGGCCGGCCCTTCGACCGGCGGCGGGGTAACGAGATGCTCGACCTTTGACCGCCACGGACCGTTCAGCGCCGTCTCGCCGATCAGCACATGCGATGGCGCGAGGAAGTTGCGCGGCATCTGCACCGCAAGCATGCCGCCGGGCGCCACCTTCTCCATGACTGACGGAAACAGCGCCGCATGATTGGGCAGCCAGTGCAGGGCGGCATTGGAATAGATCAAATCGTATTGCCTGGCGGGGTGCCAATGGCCGAGATCCTCGTGCGACCATTCCACATCCGGCGCCGCCTTGCGGCCCGCGGCCACCATCTCGGCCGAGCCCTCGACACCGGTCACGGTCGCGTCCGGCCAGCGCTCCTTGATCAGTTTGGTCACGTTGCCGGCCCCTGCCCCGAGATCGGCGATCGCGCGCGGGGCGAAATCCGGAATCCGCATCAACAGGTCGACGGCGGGCCGAAGCCGATGGCCGGAGAATTTCAGATATTGCTGCGGATCCCAGACCATTGCTCAACGCCTTTTCTTTTTCGTGTTTCCTTCGTCGAGGCTCTTGGTTACCACTGCTCGTCCCGCTCAGGCAATTCGCGAAGCCCGCGGGACGGGCAGGAAACGAACGACAAGAAGCAAAAAGCAAACAAGAGAGCGTGTGACCATGGACCTCGGGCTCAAATCGAAAACCGCAGTCGTGACAGGAGCGAGCATCGGCATCGGCCGCGCCATCGCCAAGGGCCTGGCTGCCGAAGGCGTCCGCGTCGTCGGCGTGGCGCGGCGCACTGATCTCCTTGCCGAGCTGGTGCAGGAAGTCGGCTCCGGCCTGATCACACCGTTCGAGCAGGACGTGATGGCCAAGGACGCCGCGGAGAACATCGCGGCCTTTGCGCAAAAGGCGCTCGGCCATGTCGACATCCTCATCAACAATGCCGGCGGCAGCCGCCCGCTGCCGGTCGATGCGCCCGACAGCAAATGGGACGAGGCGATCGCGCTGAATTTCACCAGCTACCGCCGCATCGCGCACGCGCTGCTGCCGCAGATGATCGAGCGCAAATGGGGCCGCATCGTCAACATCACCGGCAAGTCCGAGCCGGAAGGCCTCAACGCGGCGTTCGCCGCGAAAGCCGCCGTGCACGCCTGGGCAAAAGGCCTGTCGCGCGAGATCGGCGAGCACGGCATCACCATCAACTGCATCCCGCCCGGCCGCATCATGAGCGAGCAGATCCGCCGCAACTACCCACCGGATTACCGCGAGCGCTTTGCGGAAGAAGAAATCCCGGTCGGCTATTGGGGCGAGCCGGAGGACCTCGCGGCGCTCGCGGTGTTTCTGGCGTCGCCGGTGGCGCGCTACATCACGGGGACGGTGATCCCGGTGGATGGGGGACTGCGGAGATATCAGTTTTAGGGCGAGGGCTCCCAAGTCCGAGGCTCCCAAGTCCGATCAGCCCGCGAAAGCATGCCACGTCCACTCTGCTCTCGGGAGCGGACAGCGTCCGATCAGACTCCCTATTCATGGAGGAGCGTTTGCCAGTCTGAAGGCACCGCCTCGGCCGGTCCGGGCACCGGCTGATCCAACGGACGCGAGTGAGGGCCTTGAAGCTTCGGGCCGGCAAAACTCTCTCCTGTGCGATAGTCGTAAAACCATCGTTCGCCCGGCTCGAAGCTCGTGATAACAGGGTGACCTGTCGCCGCGTTGTGTTTCGATGCGTGCTGGTTTGGTGAAGTATCGCAGCAGCCGATGTGACCGCATTCGACGCATCTGCGAAGATGCAGCCACCACCCGCCCGCAACCGAGCATTCCACGCAACCCGTTCCGGTTGGCTTGGCTGCGAGGTTGATGCCATCCCTCTCAGACTTCATAGGTCAACTCACTGGAAATGCTCGCGGTCACCACAGATGCATTCACGCCGCGATCTCCGCCATGTGCACATTTTGCCAGTGTTTTGTCCGACGGGTCAACATCGCGACAGCACGGAGCCTCTCGCGGGACAATTGGTGCCGCGTTCACGCAAAGTTGCGGCCGCGATGCGCAGGCGTGACAAGAGGTATCGTTCGGCGACGAAAAAGCGGCACATTCCAATCCCCAACAATCACCGCCCACGCTGCAGCCACACCGCGGACAGCGGATGGACGAAGCGTTCTGCCTATAGAAACACCACAGGCCTTTGCCTGTTCGTCATCGGAGACGCGCAACATGAAGACGTGGGATCCGAAATCGGCAGGGCATCAGCCCTGCTCTACCTGTTGCGGCACGTCCTCGTCGCGGCGCGGCTTTCTCGCTGGCGTCGGTGCGCTTGGCCTTGCCTCGGCCATCCCCGCCGTTGCGGTGCACGGACAGACCAGGCCGGCGCTGATCGATACCCATCTTCATTTCTATCCGCCCGAATATCAAAAGCTTTGGCTTGGCTATGAGGACGCACGCAAGCAACCGCACTTTCCCGGTCAGGTGGCCTGGACCCGCGACAAGCTCGTCGAGGACATGGATCGCAATGGCATACGCACAGGCATCCTGTCGGTCGCCTCCACGCCCGGCGTGTGGTTCGACCTCGGGCCGGCGGAAGCCGGCCGGCTCGCGCGCGCCTGCAACGAGTACGCGGCGGAGATGATGCGCGACCATCCGGGTCGTTTCGGCCTGTTCGCGACCTTATCGATGCAGGACGTCGATGCCACGCTTGGGGAGATCGAATATGCGTTCGACACGCTGAAGGCGGATGGGATCGGACTGCAAAGCAGCTACGGCGACAAATGGCTCGGCAATGTCGCCTACAGGCCGGTGTTCGAGGAACTGAACCGTCGCAAGGCGGTCGTTTATGTGCATCCGCTGGTCGCGAGTTGCTGTAGCGGGCTCAGCGTCGGCACGTTTCCGGCGGTGATCGAAGTCCCGCACGACACCACACGCACCGTGACGAGCCTTCTGCTCAGCGGCGCATTCGCCCGCCACCGCGACATCAAATGGCTATTCTCGCACGCCGGCGGCACGATACCGATGATGGCCGGGCGCATCAATTCGTTCTATGGGGCGCGGCCCGACCTGAAGGAGTTTGCGCCGGACGGGATCGAAGGCGAACTACGCCGGCTTCACTACGACACCGCGAATGCGACTTTCGCACCGTCCATGGCCGCGCTGCTCAAGCTCGTGCCCGCCTCCCAGATCACCTATGGCAGCGACTATCCGTATTTCGGCCTCGGCCAGTTCGCGCAGTTGCAGAAGCTTGGCCTCTCGACAGAGGATCTCGATGCGATCGGCCATCAGAACGCGGCACGTCTCGTTCCCCGCTTGCAGGGTTAGGGCATTGGGCAGCGTCTCCTGACGGCGCGGCGGTGCGCGACAAGGATGCTTGATCTAGATCAAGCCCGCCGCGGCAACGCCATCCCGGAATAGGCTGTCGATGGCCGCGCAGAAGCGCCGCCCGTAAGCCAAGGAGATGATCGATCATGACATCCTCGAATTCCCTGCGTACCTTCGTTCTCGCCGGAGCCGGCGCCCTGCTATCAGGCACAATCGCTCAGGCCGGGCCGATCCCGACGCATCTTTCGACGATGAAATCGATGGTCGATCAGACCACCACCGAAGTGCGCTGGGTCGGCGGCTGGCGCGGCGGCGGCTACGGCTATCGCGGCGGCGGCTGGGGCTACCGCGGAGGCTGGGGTTATCGCGGCTACGGCTATCGCGGCCTCGGTTACGGTGTGGCCGCCGGCGCGGTCGTCGGCGGCGCGATCGCGCGGAGCGCCTATTACGGCGGCTATGGCGGGTCCTACGGTGGCTACTATGGCGGTTATCCCGCCTACGGCTACGGCTACGGCTACCCGGCCGCATCGTATTACGGCTATGGCGGCGGCGACTACGGCTATGGCTACGGCGGCGACAATTGCCCGCCCTCCGGCAGCTATTGGGCCTACTAGCGGGAAACGTATTCGCCGCTTCAGGGGATGGCTCGCCACGGGCCGCCATCCCCCGACGAGCCAATTCACCCCTGTTCCGACGGGCAGCAGCACCTCATCCCTCGCCCGCCGGCGGGACCACATACAGCGTCAGCGCAAACACCGCATAAATGAAGATCATGAGCACGCCGACGAACCATGCCGAGCGCCCACTGGTGGTGATGAAGGTCGCCGTGACTGTTGCGATCATCACCATGGTGACGGCGCCAGGCCAGAACTGAAGGTTCATCGGCGTGGGTCCGACGACATAACTGAGCAGCACGAGCGCGGGTGCAACGAACAGCGCAATCTGGGAGGCGCTGCCGAGCGCGATGCTGACGACCATGTCGAGCCGGTCCTTGCGCGCCGCGGCAAAGGCCACCGCAAATTCGGCAGCGGCTCCGACCAGCGAAACGATGATGAAGCCGACAAAGGCCGGACTCATGCCGAACGTTTCCGCCGCTTTCTGCACCGATTCCACGAAGATCTCGCTCACCAGCGCGACCAGCACGGTGACGACCAGCAACGTCCCGACGGCGACGCTGATCGGCCAGTGCGCCTCCTTGTCCTCGCCGTGATCGCCACTTGCGAACAATTCCTTGTGGGTCCCGAGCGAGAACCACAGGCCGAGCGCGTAAGCCGCGATCAGCAGGATCGAAATGCCGACGCTGAGCTTGTGAATGACGCCTCCGTCCTGCGGCAGATGTTCGAGGTCGGCGACCGCCGATGGCGCCAGCAGGGCGACCGTTGCCATCAGCAACAGGCCGGACGACAGCCGCGCGCCGGCGCGATTGTACTCCTGCACATGATAGCGCAGGCCGCCGAGCAGCAGGCAGGCGCCGAGCATGAATGTCGCGTTGGTGACGATCGCGCCGGCAATCGAGGCCTTCACCAGCATGTACTCGCCTGCACGCAGCGCCGTGATGGCGATGATCAGCTCCGTCAGATTGCCGAGCGTTGCGTTGAGCAGTCCGCCCACGGCATCGCCGGTCCTGGCGGCGACCGCTTCGGTGGCGTGGCTGAGCAGCGCCGCCAGCGGCACGATCGCTAGCACGGCCAGCACGAACAGCAGCGTGTGGGAATGCGGGGCGACCGCCTCCGCCACCAGCACGATGGGCACGAAGACCAGCATCCACAGCAAAGGCGTATTCCGGATCTCCCTGAGCAGGGTTTGCATGTCAGCCGCCCCTTTCCATCGATGCGTTGGTGGAAAGGTCTGGCGGACGCTTGGGCTGAGTATTGATCTGCCTCAACGTGAGCCGGATGAAGCACGCCGCTGGATGGCATGAGGCGGACATCGCGCATGATGGGAAAGCGCCCTCGTCCCCGACCCCTGGCACGATAGTCACGATAGTATTGTGCCAGTGTTTTGCCCGACGGGTCAACGCGATCACGGTCGCGAATGTCGTCGCGACGCGCTCCGAAAATCCCTTATCGATCAAGGGACCTTCTACTGTGCATGGGGTTGTTTTTCGACTTTTTGTGTTGGGCCCCACAATAAAATCGCGAGAGCTCCTCACTCCGCCTGCAAGATCTCCGCAACCGCAGCCCCCGCCGCAATCGTGCCGAGCCTGCCGCCGATGTCGCGCGTCGCCCAGCCTTCGCCGATCGCCTTCGCCACCGCGGCTTCGATCGCACGCGCCGCTTCCTCATAGCGGACGGCGCCGGTCTTCTCGCCATGCCAGGCCAGCAGCAAGGCGGTCGAGAGGATCAGCGAGACCGGGTTGGCGACGTCCTGCCCCGCGATGTCAGGTGCCGAGCCATGCGCCGCCTGCGCCATCGCATAGCGGTCGCCGACATTGAGCGAGCCGCCGAGGCCGAGGCTGCCGGAGAGCTCGGCCGTGAGATCGGACAGGATGTCGCCGAACATGTTGGTGGCGACGATGACGTCGAAGCGATCGGGGTTGCGCACGACATGCGCCATCATGGCGTCGACCAGGACGTCGTCGACTGCGAGGCCGGGATAGCCATTCGCCGCCGCACGGCAGATGTCGAGGAACATGCCGTCGCCGAGTTTCAGCACATTGGCCTTGTGCACGATGGTCAAATGTCTTCGCCGCTTCATCGCCAGACGGCAGGCGGCGTGCGCGATGCGCTCGCAGCAGAGGCGCGTGATCCGGCGCAGCGAGATCACGACGTCGGGCGTGACCAGCATCTCGCCATTGCCCTGCTCCATGTTGCGGTCGGCGTAAAACCCTTCGGTGTTCTCGCGCACGACGACGAGGTCGAACTCGCCGAGCCGGCCGGGCCGCCCCGCATAGGTGCGCGCGGGCCGGACATTGGCGTAGAGGTCGAGGCTCTTGCGGAAATGCCTGGACGGATTGATCTCGCCACGGGCCTCGTCCTTGAAGTCGAAGGTCGCGGTCGGGCCCAGGATCAGGCCGTCGGCGGCGCGGACGATGTCGAGCAACTCGGGGCGCACCGTCGTGCCTGATAGCTTCAGGCTCGCATGGCCGACCGCGTGCTCCTCGAGCCGCAGGTCAAGCTGGAAGCGCTCGGAGGCCGCGCGCAGCACGCCCGATGTCGCCGTCGTGATCTCCGGTCCGATGCCGTCACCGGGCAGAACGACGATTTGCATGGTGATCCCCCAAGATTGCATCAGCTGGCGCGATCATACGCCAGCTGCCGGCCGCATCGCCTGACCTTCGCGCATACACAGCATGCAAGCATATGCCTGTGGAAGCGGCCTTCGGCGTAGTACATGCGAAAAGTCCCCTTTCACCACGCCGCCGGAGCAACGCGCCAGGCAATGACAATCACGTTACCTGCCGCCGCGCGCGAGCCCGACCATCCCATTGCCGACGGCCTTCCGGCCACGCAGCGGCGCTGGGCGATCGCCGCCATCTTCACCGCGCTGGCGATGGCCTCCCTCGACACCGCGATCGCCAATATCGCGCTGCCAGCCATTGCCGCCGACCTGCACGTCACGCCGGAGCAATCGGTCTGGGTGGTCAATGTCTACCAGATCGCGCTGGTGGCCACTTTGCTGCCGCTCGGCGCACTCGGCGAGATCGTCGGGCACCAGCGCATCTATCTCGGCGGCCTGATCCTGTTCACCATCGCCTCGCTGTTCTGCGCGGTGGCGTGGTCGCTGGACAGCCTGCTCGTCGCCCGCACGCTGCAGGGCTTGGGCGCCAGCGGCATCATGAGCGTCAATACGGCGCTGGTGCGGTTCGTCTATCCCGGCCGGATGCTCGGCCGCGGCTTTGGCCACAACGCGCTCGTGGTCGCAACCGCCTTCACCTTCGGTCCGTCGATCGCCTCTGCCATCCTCGCATTCGGCCCGTGGCCGTGGCTGTTTGCGGTCAACATCCCGTTCGGTCTCGTCGCGATCGGCATCGGCTATGCGATGCTGCCGAAGACGCCGCGCGCCGATCACGGCTTCGACTTCCTCGGCGCGGTCCTGGCGTCCGCCTGCCTCGGCCTGTTCATCACGGGCATCGGCAGCGCCGCGCACAATCTGTCGCCTGTTATCGTGGGCATCGAGCTGATCACGGCCCTCGCACTCGGCTTCATCCTGACGCGCCGGCATGCCGACCATCCCGCGCCGATGCTGCCGATCGACCTGTTCAGCCGACCGATGTTCGCGCTGTCGGCGGCGACCGCGGTGTGCTCGTTCGCCGTGCAGGGCCTCGCCTTCGTCTCGCTGCCGTTCTATTTCGAGGACGTGCTCGGGCGTTCGCAGGTCGAGACCGGCTTCTTCATGACGCCCTGGCCGCTCGTCGTCGGCATCATGGCGCCGATCGCGGGGCGCCTCTCCGACCGGCACGCGGTCGGCCTGCTCGGCGGCATCGGGCTCGTGCTGCTCGGCCTCGGCATGGCATTGCTCGCGATGCTCCCGTCCAATCCTGCTATCCCCGACATCATCTGGCGGATGGTGATCTGCGGCATGGGGTTCGGCTTCTTCCAGGCACCGAACATGAAGGCGGTGATGTCGAGCGCGCCGCCGCACCGCAGCGGCAGCGCCTCTGGCATCGTCGCGACCGCGCGCCTGACGGGCCAGACCACGGGCGCGGCGCTCGCCGCCCTCTGCTTTGCGCTTGCCGGCCACGACGGCGCAACCGTCGCGCTGGCCCTCGGCGCCGGCTTTGCCGCGCTCGGCAGCGTCATGAGCTTCTTGCGGCTGGCGGTGAAGTAAGCCTTCAGGCCAGGTGCCGGGCTGCGGTGGTGTCGAGCGTCGCAGCGGTCGGGATGACCGTCTCGTCATCGAGCGCAGCGAGGCGCCCGTCGATGGCTTCGATGACCTTGCGCGAGAACGGCCCGAGATGCGCATAGGCGGCAATCATCTGTACGGCAATGCGCGCCGATGAGGTGTCGCGCTTGGCGCAGTTCATGAAGGTCTGCCACAGCGGCCCGCGCGCTTCGGGAAGGGCGGTGACAACACGGTGCACCGTCTCCATCGCCCCGACCCGCGAGCGGATGTCGCCCTCGGCGAGCTCGGAGCGCTGCCTGGATCGGTCGAGCAGCGTCATCAGGCGGTCGACGCGTCCTGCGTAGGCGGCGGGGCTGTAGATGTGCTCCAGCACCCGCTTGTAGTCCGTCAGGATGTCGCGCAACGGGCGGACCGTATCGAAGTTGATGCCGTCCGTGCACTGATCGGCGCCGATGGTCGGCGCCAGATCGTGGCCCGGATGCAGCCGGCCTTCACGCTCGAGTCGGCGCGTGAGCTGCGTGTTCGGCAAGGCGTAGAGCAGGCCGACCATGGCGACGGGAATGGCGGCCTCCTCGATGAAATCGATCATCGCCTCCGCCATCGAGACCTTCTCGGTGTCGAAGCCGACGATGAAGCCCGCAGTGACGAGCATGCCGGCGGCATAGATCTTGTGGATGCTCTCGGCGATGTTGCGCCGCGTGTTCTGCTTCTTCCGCATCGCGACCAGCGTTGCAGGGTCCGGGCTTTCGATGCCAACGAAGATGCCGAAGAAATTGGCCGTGCCCATCAGCTCCAATAGCTCGGGATCGTCGGCCAGGTTGACCGAGGCCTCGGTGGACAATTCGAAGGGATAGCCGTGCGCGCGCTGCCATTCGGCGAGCTGGGGCAGGAACTGCCGCAGCGACTTCTTGTTGCCGATGAAATTGTCGTCGACGAAGTCGAGATGGCCGCGGTAGCCCATCCGGTAGAGCGTCTCGAGCTCGACGAACATCTGCTCGACCGTCTTGGTGCGCGGCACACGGCCGTAGAGCTCGATGATGTCGCAGAACTCGCAGGTGAACGGACAGCCGCGCGAATACTGCACACCGAGGTAGAGATAGTCCTCGAACTTCAGGAGATCGAAGCGTGGCACCGGCGTCTTTGTCACGTCGGCCTGGAATTTCGGCGCAGTGAAGACGCCGGAGCGGGCCCCGCTTTCCCAGGCCGCGATGAACTCGTCGATGATGCCCTCGGCCTCGCCGAGCACCCGGAAGTCGGCCTTCTCGTAGATGTGCGGGCTGGAGGTGGGATCGGGTCCGCCGACGACCACCGGCTTGCCGGCGGCGCGGCAGAGTTCGATCAGGCGCAGCGTATCGGCCTGCTGCGGCAGCATGCCGCCGGTGAACACGACGTCGGCCCAGGTGAGATCCTCGTCACCAAGGGGCTGGGTGTTGCAGTCGATCAGCCGGACCGTCCAGTCCTTCGGCAACATCGCGGCCACCGTGATCAGGCCGAGAGGGGCTGCGGGTCGCTTCACACCCATCAGCTCACAGGATTCGCCAAAGCTCCAGAACGACTCCGCCGTGAACAGCGGATAGAGCATCAGTACGTTGCAGGGGCTGGCCACGTTTATGGAACTCCTTTTGAATCGGGTGCAGTGTAGCAAAGCATGGCCGTCTTGCACCCCGGCAAAAGGGACAAACTGTCGCCGCAGTGGGAACTGGCCGGAACGCGCCGGGCGTCGTTCCGAGCCACCTCTTGGCGCCGGGAGAGGCTCATCCGGCCGCTTGGACGGGCGATTTCGGCGGCAACACCGCGCTCCCGACATTCTTCCCCGCGCATGCCAGCCTCGCTGTTGGCCTTCCCTCGGACTATTGATTTGAACAGTTCCAATTTGCCAGACACATTGTTCCGTAAGTCTAATCGGTGGATTGGGCCAATCAGGGGACTTGCGATGGCAAACCTAACAATCAACGGAAAAACCTTCACGCTCGACGTCGAGCCGGATACGCCGCTGCTCTGGGCGATCCGTGAGAATGCCGGCCTGACCGGCACCAAATATGGCTGCGGCATTGCGCAATGCGGCGCCTGCACCGTTCACATGGACGGCGTTGCCATCCGTTCCTGCGGGATTTCGGTCAGCGAGGCCGAAGGCAAGAAGATCACCACGATCGAGGGGCTCGCGTCCGGCGACGCGCTGCACAAGGTGCAGAAGGCCTGGATCGCCCAGGACGTCCCGCAATGCGGCTATTGCCAGAGCGGCATGATCATGGCGGTGGCGGCGCTGCTCGCCGAAAAGCCGAAGCCGACCGACGCCGATATCGACGAGGCCATCACCAATATCTGCCGCTGCGGCACCTTCCAGCAGGTGCGCGAAGCGATCCACACGATCGCTAGCGCCTGAGGAGCCGCCCCATGAACAAGCATGTTTCTCCCAAGATGAACCGTCGCGCCTTCGTCATCGGCACCGCCGCTGTCGGCGCCGGCCTCGCCATCGGGCTCGATCTCCCCTTCGGTGGCCCCGCCGTGGTCCGCGCGGCCGACGGCTCGCCGGAAGTCAACGCCTGGGTCGTGGTCAGGCCCGATGACACCGTGGTGATCCGCATCGCCCGCTCCGAGATGGGCCAGGGCTCGCTCACCGGCCTCGCCCAGCTGGTCGCCGAGGAACTCGAATGCGACTGGTCGAAGGTCACGACCGAATATCCGACCCCCGGCCAGAGCGTCGCCCGCAAGCGCGTCTGGGGTGATTTCTCGACCGGCGGCAGCCGTGGCATCCGCAGCTCGCAAGACTATGTCCGCAAGGGCGGCGCGACCGCGCGCGTGATGCTGATCGAGGCCGCCGCGAACGAGTGGAAGGTGCCGGCCTCCGAATGCACCGTCGCCAAGGGCGTCATCACCCACAAGGCGTCGGGCAAGACGACGACTTACGGCAAGGTCGCCGAAGCCGCCGCCAAGCTGACGCCGCCGGCCGACGTCAAGCTCAAGGATCCCAAGGACTGGACCATCGCAGGCAAGGGCCTGCTGCGGCTCGACACCGCCGACAAGACCACCGGCACGATGATCTACGGCATCGACGTCAAGCTGCCGGGCATGCTGAACGCCGCGATCAAGGACTGCCCGGTGTTTGGCGGCAAGCTGAAGAGCTATGACGAAGCCAAGATCACCGGCATGAAAGGCGTCAAGAAGGTCGTCAAGGTCGGCGACACCGCCGTTGCGGTCGTCGCCGACACCTGGTGGCACGCCAAGAGCGCGCTGGAAGCGCTGCCGATCGTCTGGGACGAGGGCGAGAACGCCAAGGTCACGAGCGAGTCGATTGCGAAGTGGCTCGCCGAGGGCCTCGACGATTCGCAGCCGGCCTATGTCGGCAACAAGAACGGCGATGTGAAGGCGGCGATTGCCGGCGCAGCGAAGAAGGTCGAAGCCGTCTACAATTACCCCTACCAGAACCACGCCACCATGGAGCCGATGAACGCCACCGCGCTCTACACGGTGGACAAATGCGAGGTCTGGTGCGGCACGCAAAACGGCGAGGCGGCTTTCGCGGCCACGTTGGAAGCCTCGGGCCTACCGGCGGAGAAGTGCGACGTGCACAAGGTGATGCCCGGCGGCGGCTTCGGCCGGCGCGGCCAGACCGACTATGTCCGCCAGGCGGTCATGATCGCCAAGCAGATGCCGGGCACGCCGATCAAGCTGTTGTGGTCGCGCGAAGAGGACATGGCGCACGGCAGGTATCACCCGATCACCCAGTGCAAGATGACCGGCGCGTTCGACGCCAACAACAATCTGGTGGCGCTGCACTACCGCCTGTCCGGGCAGTCGATCCTGTTCTCGCTGCGCCCCGAAGCGCTGCAGAACGGCATGGATCCGGCTGCATTCCAGGGCGTCGCCCAGTCCGGCGAAGCCGCGTTCGGCTATTCGGTGCCCAACCTCCTGGTCGAGCACGCGATGCGCAACCCGCACGTTCCGCCCGGCTTCTGGCGCGGCGTCAACGTCAATCACAACGCGATCTACATGGAATGCTTCATGGACGAGCTGGCCCAGGCCGCAGGCCAGGACCCGCTCGAATTCCGCCGCAAGCTGATGCGCAACCATCCCAAGCATCTGGCGGTACTCAATGCCGTGGCCGAGAAGATCGGCTGGGACAAGCCGGCACCACTGGGCGTCTATCGCGGCATCGCGCAGGTCATGGGCTATGGCAGCTACGTTGCCGGCGCCGCCGAGATCTCGGTGACCGACGGCAACAAGATCAAGGTGCATCGCATCGTCGCCTCCACTGATCCCGGCTACGTCGTCAATCCGGCGCAGGTGGAGCGGCAGATTGCCGGCTCCTTCGTCTATGGCCTCTCCGCGCTGTTCTACGGCGGCTGCACCGTCAAGGACGGCAAGATCGAGCAAACCAACTTCGACACCTACAATTCGATGCGCATCAACGAGATGCCGAAGGTGGAATCGGTGATGGTGCCGAGCGGCGGGTTCTGGGGCGGCGTCGGCGAGCCGACCATCGGCGTCGCGGCGCCGGCGGTGCTCAACGCCTATTTCGCGGCGACGGGCAAGCGCATCCGCTCGGTGCCGCTGCGCGACCAGAACATCACCTTCGCCTGAGAAACGCCGCGGCGGCTGCAACGGCCGCCGCGGCATTTTTGCCTGGATGATCCCGATGACCACGCGCCCGGTGACACGGCGGAATGCCGTGCTCGGCATCACCGCGGCCGCCGCAACACTGGCGGGGCCATCGGTCCTGCGTGCGCAATCGGCAGCACGCATCGTCGTGGTCGGCGGCGGCTTTGGCGGCGCGACATGCGCCCGCGCGCTGAAACGCGCGCGTGAAGACTTGCAAATCATCCTGATCGAACCCAACGCGGTCTTCACCTCATGCCCCTTCAGCAACGAGGTGATTGCGGGGCTGCGCGAGATCGACGCGCAGCAGTTCGACTATGACAAGTTCGCCGCCGAGGGCATCACCGTGATCGGCGAGGCCGTGACCACAATCGAGCCGCAGCGGCGCAGCGTCGTGACGACCGACGGCGTCGCGCTGCCCTATGACCGTCTCGTGCTCTCGCCCGGCATCGACTTCCATTTCGAGGCCCTGCCCGGCTATGACGAGGCGGCATCCGAAAAAATGCCGCACGCCTGGAAGGCCGGCGCGCAGACGCTGCTGCTGCGCAGGCAACTGGAGGCGATGACGGACGGCGGCACGGTCGCCATCGCCATCCCGGCCAATCCCTCGCGCTGCCCGCCGGCGCCCTACGAGCGCGCCAGCCTGATCGCGCATTACCTGAAGACGAAGAAGCCGCGCTCGAAGGTACTGGTCCTCGATGCCAAGGACACTTTTTCGCAGCAGCGGCTGTTCGAGAAGGCGTGGAAGGAGCTCTATGGCGACATGATCGAGCGCATCGCGCTGTCGCAGGGCGGTCGCGTCACCTCGGTCGATCCTTCGACAAGGACCATCATCACCGAGTTCGGCAATTACACGCCTGATGTCGCCAACGTCATCCCGCCGCAACGCGCCGGCCGCATCGCCGAGATCGCGGGCGCGGCGGATGCGACCGGCTGGTGCCCGATCGATCCCGTGACCTTCGAGTCGAAGCTCGTCCCGAACATCCACGTCATCGGCGATGCCTGCCTCGGCGGCGGCATTCCCAAATCGGCCTCGGCCGCGAGCGCACAGGGCAAGGCTTGCGCCGCCGCCATCGTCAACCTGTTCGCGGGCCGCGCGCCGGAGGCGCCGCGGTTGACCGGCGTCTGCTACAACACCGCCGCGCCCGGCTACGGCTTCTCGCTCGCCGGCAATTACCAGCCCAGGGGCGACATCTTTGCCGAGGTCGAAGGCGGCGCGACCAGCCCGGTCGACGCACCGCGCGAGCTACGCGCCCGCGAGGCGGCGGAAGCCGAGCGCTGGTTTCAAACCATCACGGCGGACACCTTTGGCTAGAGCATTCCTTCATATCGCAGCGCTGATCGTCGCCGGCCTTGCCCTGGCCAGCGGAGCAAGAGCCGACGAGCTCGTGCCCTACAAAGTCATCGGTGACACCATCCCGCAGCCGCTCACGGGCACGCCGGGCGATCCCGCGCGCGGCCGCGCGCTGGTGGTGGCGCGCACCACGACCTGCATCCTCTGCCATTCCGGTCCGTTCCCGGAGGCGCGGTTCCAGGGTGACCTCGCGCCTGACCTCACCGGCACCGGGAACTGGTGGTCGGCGGGCCAGTTGCGGCTGCGGCTGGTCGATGCATCGCGCTACAACCCGCAGACCATTATGCCGTCCTATTATCGCGACGACGGGCTGGTCCGGGTCGGGCGCAATTTTGCCGGCATGCCGATATTGTCCGCCGCGGAGATCGAAGACATCGTGGCCTTTCTTGTAACGCTTCGGAACTAGCTTCATGCCAACCACGCGACGACAATTCCTGAGTATTGCAGGCGGCGCGACGGTCGCCGGAACAATCCCGATCGTCACGCTGCGACCGCTGGAAGCGACGCCCGCGACGCTCAGCACCGCCATCCGCAACGTCGTCGGCGAAGCCCAGATTCGCACCGGCAAGGTCAAGCTCGACATTCCGCCGCTGGTCGAGAACGGCAACACGGTGCCGATGACGGTGAGCGTCGCAAGCCCGATGACCGCGAACGACTACGTCAAGAGCATCCACGTCTTCAACGAGAAGAACCCGCAGCCGAACATCGGCAATTTCTATCTCAACCCCTCCTCCGGCCGCGCCCAGGTCTCGACCCGGATCCGGCTCGCCGACACCCAGAAGGTGGTGGCAATCGCACGGCTGTCCGATGACACGTTCTGGCAGGTCGGCGCCGACATCGTCGTGACGCTGGCCGCCTGCACCGAGGAGATGAACTGATGGCCGCGCTCATCAACGTTCCGGCAAAAGCCAAACGCGGCGATGTCATCGAGATCCGCACGCTGACCTCGCACATCATGGAGACCGGCTTCCGCCACACCGCGGACGGCGCGCTGGTGCCTCGCGACATCATCACGAGTTTTACGTGCCGCTATAATGGCACCGAAGTTTTCCGTGCCGACCTGTTTCCGGCGATCGCGGCCAACCCATATCTCTCCTTCTTCACGGTCGCGAAGGAGAGCGGCAAGTTAGAATTCGAATGGATCGGCGACAACGGCTATTCGTCGACCGCATCGGCCTCGATCACGGTCGAATGATCTTTTGGCACGCGATAGCGGCGGCCACATTGTTGGCCGCGGCCCCTGCCCTGCTCGCCGGCGAGATTCCGCCGGACGCGCGCCGCTCCGGCTATTCGTTCATGGGGCCCGACACGCGCGCGATGCAGGATGACGACACGTCCAATCCGGGCATGCTTTTCGTGCTCGACGGCGAGGCGCTCTGGGCAAAGAAGACCGGCAGCTCCGACAAGGCCTGTGCGGATTGCCATGGCGATGCTCGCAGCAGCATGAAGGGCGTTGCGGCGCGCTATCCGGCATTCGACAAGGTGCTGGCGCGCCCCGTCACCCTCGACCAGCGTATCAACCTCTGCCGCGCCAATCATCAGCAGGCGCCGGCGCTGCCCTACGAGAGCGGCGACCTCCTGGCGCTGTCCGCCTTCGTCGCCCACCAGTCCCGCGGCGTCGCGATCACGGCCGGCGATGATCCGGAGCTGAAGCCTTTCGTGGCACAGGGCCGCGACCTCTTCATGCAGCGCGAGGGCCAACTCAACCTCGCCTGCACCAATTGCCACGACGACAATTTCGACAAGCGTCTTGCGGGCGCGCCGATCACGCAAGGACAGCCGACCGGCTATCCGCTCTACCGCCTGGAGTGGCAGACGCTGGGGTCGATCGAGCGCCGGTTGCGCAGTTGCATGACCGGCGTTCGCGCCCAGGCCTATGATTACGGCGCGCCCGAGCTGGTCGCGCTTGAACTCTACCTGATGTCGCGGGCGCGCGGTCTGCCGATGGAGACGCCTGCCGTGCGTCCCTGAGACCCCAGATTAGGACTAGGCAGGCGTGGCACGGCCGTTAGTATCCCTCCCAAAGAAAATGAATCAGAGGGAGGGATTTGACGTGGCCAACCATAATATCTCGCGCCGCACGCTGTTGACGGGGACCGCCGCGGCTGGCGCGCTCAGCCTGACCGGACTACCGGCACGCGCCGAGGTCAACTGGAAGAAATACGCCGGGACCAAGCTGGAGGTGATCCTCGCCAAGGGTCCGCGCGGCGACAACCTGCAAAAAAACATCAAGGAGTTCACCGAGCTCACCGGCATCCAGGTGGAATCCGAACAGATCCCCGAGCAGCAGCAGCGCCAGAAAGTGGTGATCGAGCTGACCTCGGGCCGGCCGAGCTTCGACGTCGTCCATCTTAGCTATCACGTCCAGAAGCGGCAGTTCGAGAAAGCCGGCTGGCTGGCGGACATGTCGCCCTTTATGAAGGATCCGACGCTGACGGCACCCGATCTCGTCGAGAGCGATTTCTCGGCCGCCGGCCTGCAATACGCCAAGAACGACAAGGGCCAGATGCTGTCGCTGCCCTGGTCGGTCGATTACTTCATCCTCTACTACAACAAGGAGTTGTTCCAGAAGAAGGGCGTCGCCGTCCCCAAGACCCTCGACGAGATGGTCGCGGCCGCCGAAAAACTGACCGACACCAAGGAAGGCACCTACGGTTTCGTCGGACGGGGCCTGCGCAACGCCAACATGACGTTGTGGACCAACTTCTTCCTCGACTATGGCGGCGAATTCCTCGACGCCAAAGGCAACATCCTCACGGACGGCCCCGAGGCGGTCGCGGCGACAAAGCTCTATCAGACGCTGCTGACGAAGGTCGCCCCGCCAGGCGTCGCCGGCTTCAACTGGATGGAGTCGATGGCCTCGTTCACGCAAGGACGTTCGGCGATGTGGATCGACGGCGTCGGCTGGGCGCCGCCGCTGGAGGACCCCGCCGCCTCGCGCGTGGTCGGCAAGGTCGGCTACACCGTCGTGCCGGCCGGACCGAAGGGGCAATATTCGGCCACCTATGGCGACGGCATCGGCATTGCCGCGGCGAGCAAGAACAAGGAAGCCGCCTATCTGCTCTGCCAGTGGGCGGTCTCGAAGCAGCAGGGCGCGCGGCTGTTGCAGGCCGGCGGCGGCGTGCCGTTCCGCAACTCGATCCTCGGCGATCCCGAGGTCCAGAACGGCGTGAAGATGCCCAAGGAGTGGCTGCAGTCGGTGATCGATTCCGCCAAGATCAGCAAGCTCGGCCTTCCCGTCGTGATCCCGGTCGCCGAATTCCGCGATCTCGTCGGCGCGGCCCTCACCTCGACACTATCGGGCGCCGATCCCGCAACCGAGCTGAAGAAGGCTCACGATCAGTACCGGCCGATCCTGGAGCGCAGCGAAAAGGCGTGAGTACATTGACACAATCGACTCCGGCCGCGGCACAGTCTGATGCCGCGCCGGAGAAGGCGTTGCGGCCGCCGTCCTACTGGCCATTCGTGGTGCCGGCGCTGGTCGTCGTGCTCGCGATCATCATCTTCCCGTGGGTCTTCACCATCTGGATGAGCCTGAACGAGTGGAAGGTCGGCTCACCGACCACCTTCGTCGGGTTTTCCAACTATCTGCGGCTGACGAGCGATCCCCGCTTCATCGAAGCGGTGGGCCACACCATGGTCTACACTTTGCTATCGGTGCTGCTGCCGCTGATCCTCGGCACGTTCGCGGCCGTCGTGTTTCACCAGAAGTTCGCCGGCCGCGGCTTTCTGCGCGGTATCTTCATCATGCCGATGATGGCGACCCCCGTCGCGATCGCGCTGGTCTGGACCATGATGTTCCACCCGCAGCTCGGCGTGCTGAACTACCTCTTGTCGCTGGTCGGGATACCCGCGCAGCTCTGGGTCTTCCACCCCGCAACCGTCATTCCCTCGCTCGTGCTGGTCGAGACCTGGCAATGGACGCCGCTGGTCATGCTGATCGTACTCGGCGGCCTCGCCGCGATCCCGACCGAGCCCTATGAAAGCGCGCAGATCGACGGCGCGAGCTTCTGGCAAGTGTTCCGCTTCATCACGCTGCCGCTGATCATGCCGTTCCTGTTCATCGCCGGCATGATCCGCATGATCGACGCCGTGAAGAGTTTCGACATCATCTTCGCGATCACGCAGGGAGGACCGGGCTCGGCGTCGGAGACGATCAACATCTATCTCTACAGCGTCGCCTTCACCTATTACGACCTCGGCTACGGCTCGGCGATCGCGGTGGTGTTCTTCCTCCTCATCGTCGCCCTCGCGGCCGTGATGCTCTATGCCCGCCAGCGCATGCTGTGGACCGAAATTGCGAGCGGCGCATGAACCCAAGTCAGGTCAGCCCAAGTCAAGTCAACCCAAGTCAAATCAACCTACGTCAGGTCATTGGCAGGATCGGTCTGTGGCTCTCGGTGTTCGTCATCGTGTCGCCGGCGATCCTGTTCTTCCTCTGGATGGCGTCGCTGTCGCTCAAGTTCGAGGTCGACAACGCCGCCTACCCGCCGGTGTTCATCCCCGATCGCATCGCCTGGAAGAACTATGCCGACGTGCTCGCTTCCAACCGCTTCCTGACCTATTTCGTCAACAGCCTGATCGTCACCGGCGGCGCGACCACGCTGGCGCTGCTCGTCGGCGTTCCCGCCGGCTACGGCATCGCGCGCATGGCCGCGCACAAATCCGCGATCGTGATCCTGATCGCGCGCATCACGCCCGGCCTGTCCTATTTGATCCCGCTGTTCCTGCTGTTCCAGTGGCTGGGATTGCTCGGCACGCTGGTGCCGCAGATCATCATTCATCTCGTCGTGACGGTGCCGATCGTGATCTGGATCATGATTGGCTATTTCGAGACCACGCCGCTGGAGCTGGAGGAAGCCGCGCTCATCGACGGCGCCACGCGCTGGCAGGTCTTTCGGCACGTCGCCCTGCCGATCGCCAAGCCCGGGATCGCGGTCGCCTTCATCCTCGCCGTGATCTTCTCCTGGAACAATTTTGTGTTCGGCATCGTGCTGGCCGGACGCGAGACGCGCACGCTGCCCGTCGCCGTCTACAACATGATCTCGTTCGACCAATTGAGCTGGGGACCGCTGGCCGCGGCCGCATTGATCGTCACCTTCCCGGTGCTGCTGCTCACAGTGTTCGCCCAGCGGCAGATCGTGGCCGGGCTGACCGCGGGCGCCGTCAAGGGCGGGTAGCAAATAAAGCAGCCGGGCGACACGACATCGCCCGGCTGCGTTTCATGTTTTCCAAGACCTACTCCGCAGGCGCGGCGTGCATCTCCGGATGCGCGGCATAGTGCTCGGTGGCGCCGAGCTTGCTGGCCGCGAACAGTCCCGCCGCCATCACGGCATAAGCGAACGCCACCGCGGGCGTGACGCCGAAGCCACCGCCGATACCGACGGCTTCGCCATGCATGAAGCCGAAGTAAGTGAGCACAGCACCGACCAGCGCGAAGGCCGAGGCCTTCTCGAAGTCGCGCTCGATGATGAAGACGCCGATCGCGCCGAGGATGAGGCCGCCGAGGATGGAGCCGCCGCCCATCACCTCGAGGCCGTGATAGAACACGCCCTGCTGCGGCAGTGCTGCAATCGCGGCCGCCTTGACCGCGTCGGCCTTGTCGGCGGCCATGCCGCCGACGGTCGCCGCCGCCGTCATGGTCGAGCCGAGCATCGTGTCGATCTGGAGCTTGGCCCAGGCGGCAAGATGCGGGGTCAGAGCCAGCACGATCGCAGGCGCGTGCTTGACCGGCGTGGTCTGGAACGCCTGTGCGCCGATCAGCATGCCGATATAGAGCAGGATCGGCGAGATCGCGACCACAGGCACGAGCGCCAGCAGCACCGAGATGATGCCGAACCAGGCCAGCACCACCACCATGATGCCGGTCGCAGCCGAATAGCCGATGCGGCCGCCCATCGCCTTCCAGCCGGGATGCCCGATATAGACGGCGTTGATGAAGGGGTTGCCCATCAGGCAGCCGATCAGGCTGACGACGCCGTCGGCGGTGAGCACCCGCGTGGTCGGATATTCGTCGCCGGCCGCTTCCGCGCTCTCGACATTGTCCATGGCCTCGACGAGGTCGTAGATGCCGAACGGAATGGCGGTGACGAGGATGATGCCGAGGAATTCGAAGCCGGAGAAGACGTAGCCCACCGCCGGGATCGGCACCGAGAAGCCGAAATTGGCAAACGCTGCGCCGACGCCCGCGACGCTCAACCCACCGAGGCCGAGGCCGAACAGGTTCGAGCCCCAGGCGATGACCATGCCGACCGCGATGGCGACGAGGCCGGCAGGAATGCCGCGCCAGTATTTCACGCCGCCGAACCAGCTCACCAGGATGATGGCGAAGCAGACCAGACCAATCTGCGGCGTCATGTACATCTCCAACGCAGGGCGCATCGAGATGAAGGTGACGGAGACGCCGGCGAGCGTGCCGAGCAGCGCGGCGCGCGGCGTGATCTTGCGGATGAACGGTGCGATGAAGCCGCCGATCATCAGGATGAAGCTCTGGAAGAACACCCAGACGAGGCCGGCCGACCAGCCCTTGAGCGGATCACCGGTCTTGATCGTGATCGGCAGCATGATCACGAAGGTGACGATGAACATGTGCGGCACGCTGACGCCCGAAGGCAGTGCGCAGACATCGTTGCGGCCGGTCTTCTGCGCCAGCCGATAGGCGAGATACGCGTAGTAGAAGGTGGAGAGGCACATCATCAGCCCGAGCGCGGGCAGGATGCGGCCGAACACGAGACTATCCGGCATCTTCAGGACGAAGCGCAGCAGGCCCGTGAGCACCAGCATGTTGACGAGGATGTTGGTGCCGAAGCCGAAGAACGCGTTCCAGTCGCCCGATGTCCATAGTGCCGGCTTGAACTCGGACTTGCTCAGATCAGAACTGCCGGCCGTCCCCGTCAATGTGCTCATGATGTTACCCCTATGTGGTCGAAGTCTTCATTGCCTCCAGTACTGCGGCTGAGTCCGCGACCCAGCCGAAGATGCCGCCCTGGGCCTTGATCATCTTCAGGCCCATCTCGTGAAATTCCGGGAAGTAGGATGCGCAGCCGTCCGCGATGACGACGCAGCGATAGCCGCGGTCATTGGCCTCGCGAACGGTCGTGTTGACGCACACTTCCGTGGTGACGCCGCACACCAGAAGATTCTCGATGCCGTATTTCTCCAGCACGTCCGTGAGCTCGGTGGCGTAGAACGCGCCCTTGCCGGGCTTGTCGATCACCACCTCGCTGTCGAGCGGATAGAGCTCGGGAATGATGTCGTGGCCGGCTTCGCCGCGAATGAGGATGCGGCCCATCGGACCGGGATCGCCGATACGCAAGGACGGCGCGCCGCGCTCGACCTTTGCGGGCGGCGCATCGGAGAGATCGGGCAGATGGCCCTCGCGCGTGTGGATCACCAGCATGCCGGTGTCACGCGCCGCCTTCAGCACCGCGCCGATCGGCTTCACCGCGCGCGCGAGCTGGCTGACATCGTTGCCCAGCGTCTCGCCGAAGCCGCCCGGCTCCATGAAATCCCGCTGCATGTCGATGATGAGAAGCGCGGTGGCAGGCCAGTCGAGCCTGATCGGCTCGGGCTCGGCGCTGATGACGCCCAGTGTCGGCTTGGTCGAGTTCAACATGACTCAAGGCCCCCGCGAGAACTCTCTTCGCCAGGAGTTCTGCAAACGCCGTGCCATTGTGTACAATTGAGATCGGGAGGACCGCGCGAGGAAATTTGCTGCGCTGTCAGAATGTTATCGGAAAAGCACGCGCCTGCTTATTCGCTGTGCGACGACTTTGCGACGTGCATTTGCTTAAAGGATGAGCGCTCTCCGTCGTCATTCCGGGGCGACGCGAAGCGTCGAGCCCGGAATCCATGGGGCTGCAGCACGCGAGGTGAAATGGATTCTCTGATGCGCAATTGCGCATCATAGCTCGCGCGACGCGCGCCCCGGAATGACGAGGGAGTGTGTGGCGACGCCTTGCCCCTACCGCCCCGCGCCGTACAGCTGCCGATACTCCATCTCATACGGCGCATACGAATCCTTCAGCGTCGCCATGTTGAGCAGCATGGTGGCCACCACCGCGCCCGCCTTGTCGAACACCCGCGTCTTGATCCAGGCGCTCTCGGTGCGGCGGCTGCCGGAGAGCGCGACGACCTCACGCTCGACTTCGTATGCCTCATCGACGAAGAGCGGTCCCTTGATCAGCCTGATCTCCTGGTCCGCGAACAGGCCGACCGCCGGCCCCTTCGCCGGCAACGGATCGTCCTTGGAGCGGTACTGGAGGAGTACGCTCAACATCTCCATCGGGATGATCGCGCTGCCCCACGGATTGTCGGCGCCGGAATAATACGGCGAGTTCTCGGTGATGACGGCGAGCTTCTGCCTCAGGGAGAACGGATAGAGGTCGCCCATGTTCTGGTCGAACGCCATCCGTACCGCCTGCCGCCTGGTGGTCTGCGCCACCTTCACGTCGCGCAGGATCACGGGATCGGTGAGTGGCTTGAGCTCGGTGAGGCGCGCCTCGAGCGCGGTCGCCGCGTGCGGTTCGCCGACCGAGGCCGTGCCCCGCAGCACCTCGGTGCCGTCGCGCTTGACCATCTGGATCTGGCACTGGCTCGTGCCGGGCAGCGGCTTCGACAGCATCGCCTGCACCTCCTCGCCTTCGAAGCAGGCGTTGCGGTAATGCGCGGACAGGCAACCGCTTTCGAACCAGGCCTGCCCCCACAGCCGCGCGCCGAGCGGGGCGAACTGGCTGAAATGCGTCGGGCCTTCGATGGTGCCGCCCTTGAAGCCGAGCTTCTGCGCGGTGGCATCGTCGTGGATCGAGGCGTGCGCGTCGTAGACTTGCGCGTGCAGCATCTGGCGCGGCTGGCGCCACGGGCCAATCAGCGCCTCGGGCGTCTCTGTCATCTCGGTGTCGAATGCGTTTGCAGCCATGGTGTCCTCCACAGGCAGCCATGACTAGCAGGAGCGCCACGGATGCGGCTAGCCGTATTGACTTCGCCGGCCCATGCTCTTGACTGTCACAATTCGCGTCGCGCCGCCGCACTCCCTCCCGCAGCGCAAACCCCCACGCCGAACGAGAGACGAGGACTCCTGAAATGACGCTGATGCAGGTCGAGCTGGACGACAAATACCGGCTCGAATCGAAGCGGATCTTCCTGTCCGGCACGCAGGCGCTGGTTCGGTTGCCCATGTTGCAGCGCGAACGCGACCGGCTCCAGGGCCTCAACACCGGCGGCTTCATCTCGGGCTATCGCGGTTCCCCGCTCGGCATGTACGACCACGCGCTGTGGCGCGCGAAGTCGCACCTCCAGCAGCACGACATCGCCTTCGTCCCCGGCCTGAACGAGGACCTGGCTGCGACCGCCGTCTGGGGCAGCCAGCAGGTCGGCCTGTTCCCCGGCGCCAAGGTCGATGGCGTGTTCGGCATCTGGTACGGCAAGGGCCCGGGCGTCGACCGCTCGGTCGACGCGCTCAAACATGCGAATGCGGCCGGCACCTCGCTCAACGGCGGCGTGCTCGCGCTTGCCGGCGACGACCATGGCTGCCAGTCCTCGACGCTGGCGCATCAGAGCGAGCAGGTGTTCGCGGCGGCGCTGATCCCCGTGATCAATCCGGCGACGCTCCAGGACTATCTCGACCTCGGCCTCTATGGCTTTGCGCTGTCGCGCTTCTCAGGCTGCTGGGTCGGCTTCAAGGCGATCAGCGAGACAGTGGAAAGCTCGGCCTCAATCGACAGCGATCCAGAGCGCATCCGGATCAAGCTGCCCGACGATTTCGAGATGCCGCCCGGCGGCCTCAACATCCGCTGGCCCGATCCGCCGCTGGACGCCGAGAGACGTCTGTTCGGCCCGAAGATGGCCGCCGTGCAGGCCTTTGCCCGCGCCAACCAGCTCGACCGTATCGTGCTCGATTCAAAGCCCGCCCGGCTCGGCATCGTCGCGACCGGCAAGGCCTATCTCGATCTGCGCCAGGCGCTGGCCGATTTGGGCATCACCGACAAGGACGCGCAGGATCTCGGCCTTCGTATCTACAAGGTCGCACTGACCTGGCCGCTGGAAGAGAGCGGCGCCAAACGTTTCGCCGAAGGTCTTCAGGACGTGCTGGTGGTCGAGGAGAAGCGCGGCTTCATCGAAGACCAGCTGATGCGCATCCTCTACAACATCGATGCGTCGAGGCGGCCGACCGTCACCGGCAAGCGCGACGAGCGCGGCGCGCCGCTGTTGCCGAGCGAAGGCGAACTGACGCCGACCATCGTCGCGGGCGCGCTGGTGGCGCGCTTGCGAAAGCTCGGCCATCACAGCCCGGTGCTGGAGCAGCGCCTCGCGCGGCTCGAGGCCTTCGACAATCCCGTCACATCAAGCACGCAGATCAAGCTCGCGCGCACGCCATTCTTCTGCTCGGGCTGCCCGCACAACTCCTCGACGCGCGTGCCCGAGGGAAGCCGCGCCATGGCCGGCATCGGCTGCCACGGCATGGCCCTGAGCATGCCGACCCGCCGCACCGATCTGATCTCGCATATGGGCGCCGAGGGCGTGAACTGGATCGGCCAGTCGCCCTTCACCACCGAGAAGCACATTTTTCAGAACCTCGGCGACGGTACCTACACCCATTCCGGACTTCTCGCCCTTCGCGCGGCTTCCGCCGCCGGCATCAACATCACCTACAAGATCCTCTACAACGACGCGGTCGCGATGACCGGCGGCCAGCCGGCCGAAGGCGCCTTCAACGTCGCGCAGATTGCGCATCAGGTCTGGGCCGAGGGTGTCAAGCGCCTCGCGATCGTCTCCGACGACCCGAGCAAGTACCCGCAAGGAAACTACTTCCCGCAAGGCGCGACCATCCATCACCGCCGCGAGCTCGATGCCGTGCAGCGCGAGCTGCGTGACATCAAGGGCCTCACGGTCGTGATCTACGACCAGACCTGCGCCGCCGAAAAGCGCCGCCGCCGCAAGCGCGGGCTCTATCCCGATCCCGCCAAGCGCGCCTTCATCAACGAGCTCGTCTGCGAAGGCTGCGGCGATTGCTCGCAGGCCTCCAACTGCGTCTCGGTGCAGCCGCTGGAGACCGAGTTCGGCCGCAAGCGCCAGATCGACCAGTCGAACTGCAACAAGGATTTTTCCTGCGTCGAAGGTTTTTGCCCGAGCTTTGTCACCGTGCATGGCGGCAGCCTGAAGCGGATGAAGACGTCGGCGGTCGATTCCGGACAGTTGTTCGCCGACCTGCCGCTGCCTCCTGCCCGCGAGCTCGAGGCGCCGTACAACATCCTCGTCACCGGCATCGGCGGCACCGGCGTCATCACCATCGGCGCGCTGCTCGGCATGGCCGCCCATGTCGACGGCCGCGGCTGCTCAGCGCTCGACTTCACCGGCCTGTCGCAGAAGAACGGCGCGGTGATGAGCCATGTGCGCATCGCACAGAGGCCGGAGGACATCTCTGCCGTCCGCATCACCACCGGCGGCGCCGACGTCATTCTCGGCTGCGACATGATCGTCTCGGCAGGTCCCTCCGCGCTCAGCCGTGCCGAACGCGGTGTGACCAAAGCCTACATCAATGCCGACCTGCAACCGACCGCGAGCTTCGTGCAAAATCCCGATCTCGACTTCGAGATGGGCACGATGCAGACCGTGCTGCGTGACGCCGTCGGCGACAAGAACCTCGACATCATCGACGCGACAGGCATTGCCTCGGCCCTGATGGGCGACTCGATCGCGACCAATCCCTTCATGCTCGGCTTCGCCTTCCAGAAGGGCGCGATCCCGCTGTCGCTGGGGGCCCTTCTCCGCGCCATCGAGATCAACGGCGCCGCGATCGAGATGAACAAGCTCGCCTTCACCTGGGGACGGCTGGCCGCCCACGACATGTCGCGCGTGCGCAGCGTCCTCCAGTTCAAGAGCCGCGCTTCCGCGCCGACGAAGTCGCTCGACGACGTGATCGCGACCCGCGCGGAGTTTCTGACCGGCTATCAGGACAAGGCCTACGCCGACCGCTACCGCACGGCCGTCGCCAAGGTGCGCAAGGCGGAAAGGGCCGCCTCGCCCGCGTCCACCGAGCTGACCGAGGTGGTCGCGAAGAACCTGTTCAAGCTGATGGCCTACAAGGACGAGTACGAGGTGGCGCGGCTCTATACCGACGGCAGCTTTGCCAAGAAGGTGTCGGAGAAGTTCGACGGCGACTTCACGCTGAAATACCACCTCGCCCCGCCGATCTTCGCGCAGCGCGACAAGACGACCGGACACCTTCAGAAGAAGGAGTTCGGCGGCTGGATGATCCACGCCTTCCGCCTACTCGCCAAGCTGAAGGTCCTGCGCGGCGGCGCGTTCGACCCGTTCGGCCGCACCGAGGAGCGCCGGACCGAGCGGAGGCTGGTCGCGGATTATCTCGTCATGATCGACCAGCGGATGGCTGGGCTGAAGGCGGAGCAGATCCCGCTGCTGGCGCGGCTCGCCCGCGTGCCCGAGACGATCCGCGGCTTCGGCCACGTCAAGGAAGCCAACATCAAGCTGGCGGCGGCCGAGACAGCCCGGCTGGAGGCCGAGCTGGAGAACAGCCGCTTTGCCGCGGCTGCGGAGTAGGAGAAGGCGGGTGCACGTTCCCGGTGTCATCGCCCGGCTCGACCGGGCGATCCAGTACTCCGAGACGGTTGTGGCTCAATCGATAGGCCCCGGCGTACTGGATTCCCCGCCTTCGCGGGGAATGACAGCGGTGGAGATGGTTAGACGGGAGTCCCTGCAACCGCAGACGTCGCTGTCATCACACTCCCCTCCGCCAGATGCCGCCCCGCGATATACCCGAACGTCAGCGCCGGCCCCAGCGTGATGCCCGGTCCCGGATAATTGCCGTTCATGATCGACCCCATGTCGTTGCCGCAGGCGTAGAGCCCCGCGACCGGCGTACTGTCCTCGCGCAGCACGCGGGCCTGGGCATCCACTTTCATGCCGATGGCGGTGCCGAGATCGGCCGGATGGATGCGCATCGCGAAGAACGGCGCGCGGAGGATCGGCGCGACGCAGGGATTGGGCTTGTGCGTGGCTTCGCCGAGGTGGCGCTGATAGATGGTGCTGCCGCGACCGAATTCGGGATCGCGGCCCTGCTTCGCATCAACGTTGTAACCTGCGATCGTCGTCGTGAGCACGGACGGATCGACGCCGATCTTGGCCGCGAGCTGCGCGATGTCGGGAGCCTTGAGCAACTCGCCGCTCGCCACATGGCGCCGGAGGTTGAGCGTAAACGGCTTGATGCGACCGAGGCCATAGCTCCACAGGAACCGACGGTCGCAGACGAGATAAAACGGCCGATCCGGCTCGCCATTGCTGTCGCGCAACATCGCCAGCACGAACTCATGGTGGGACTGCGCCTCGTTGACGAAGCGACGGCCGGCCGCGTTGATGGCGATCACGCCGGGCTTGGCGCGGTCCGTCACCGTATGTGGAAAAACGCCACGGCTGCCATCGGCGCGACGGAACAGCGAGGCCGGCACCCAATAGGCCGGGCTCGTCGCCTCCGTGTTGAGCGCGGCACCGGCCGTGGTTGCAAGCCGGAGCCCGTCGCCCGTGACAGCGGTGCTGGCCGCCGAGACGAAACCGGCCGCGGCCGGGAAGAAGCGTTTGCGCAACACAGCGTCGTGCGAAAAGCCGCCGGTAGCAACCACCACGCCGCGGCGCGCGGCGATCAGGCGGTCACGGGAGCCGTGGCGGATGACAACGCCGCCGACGCGATCGCCCTGCATCGACAAGTCTTCGACATCGGCGCAGAAGAGAATCTCGACCTGACGCGCCAGCAGCGAGGCATAGAGCCGCGCCGCGAGCGCATTGCCGAGATGCAGCGTCGTACCGCGCCGATTGCGCAGCCGCTGCAACGCGTACTCGGAAACCAGCCGCGCCGCGCGCAGGGTCGAACGCAGCGATTTTCCGGCCCGGCGCAGATGCGGGATGTCGAGGCCATTGACCATCATCCCGCCCAACATCGTGAACTCCGGCAGCGGCGCGCGCAGCCGCGCGAAATGCGCGCCGAGCCGGGTGCCGTCGAAAGCGACCGGCTCGAGCACGCGCCCGCCTGATGTCGCGCCCAGCCGCTCCGGATAACAGTCCGGACAGGCTTTCACCGGCTCGAGGCGAACCTCGGTGTTGGCTTCGAGATAGGCGACCGCCTCCGGCCCGCGCGCGAGGAAGGCGGCGCGCAAGCCGGCATTGGCAGGCTCCGGCACGGTGCTCGACAGATACCGGACCGCGTCCGTGATGCTGTCGGACAGCCCTACGTCCTTCATCTTGGGATTGGCGGGGATCCAGACCATGCCGTCGCACCAGGCGGTGGTGCCGCCGACGAACGCCGTCTTCTCGATCACCAGCACGCGCAAGCCTTCAGCGGCGGCAACGGCCGCAGCCGTCATGCCACCGGCACCGGCGCCGACGACAATGACATCGTAGGTCTCATGCGCCGGCATCATGCGGCAAGGGTCCGGGAACGAGGCATGACACCGTCATACCTCGCCCGGAGGCACCAACGCTAGCGCGCCGGCTTGCGTTCGATCGGGTCGATATCGATCGCCCGCAGGCGGCCGAGCCGCAGCACGTCCATGGCGAGCCGGTGACCGATCCGGTCGCGGTCGAGCACGCGGATCAGATCGTCGACGCCGTTGATATCGACGCCGTCGAGCTTGATGACGACGTCGCCGGGCAACAGGCCCGCCTTCGCCGCCGGTCCGTCGGGCTCGATCTGCATCAAGAGCGCGCCCATCTTGTTGTCGACACCGGCCAGCACCGCGTGCCGCCGTGGCACCGGTGCAGTCTGCCCGGCGACGCCGATATAGGCGCGGCGGACATAGCCGTGGCGGATGATCTCCGACAGCACGAACTGCGCGGTGTTGCTGGCAACCGCGAAGCAGATGCCTTGCGCGCCGTTGATGATGGCGGTGTTGATGCCGATCACCTCGGCATTCGACGACACCAGCGGCCCGCCGGAATTGCCGGGGTTGAGCGCGGCATCGGTCTGGATCACGTCCTCGATGGTGCGGCCGCTCACCGAGCGGATCGAGCGCCCCAGCGCCGAGACCACGCCGGCGGTCACGGTCGACTCGAAGCCGAGCGGATTGCCGATCGCGATCACGAGCTGGCCGCGCCGCAGGGTCTTGGAGTTGCCGAGCGCTGCATAGGGCAAGTCGCGGACGCCGTTGGCGCGCAGCAGCGCCAGATCGGTGTCGGGGTCGACGCCGAGCACCCGGGCCTCACCGACGTTACCCTCGACGTCCCGCAGCCGGATCTCCTTGGAGGAACCGACCACATGGCTGTTGGTGAGAACCAGCCCGTCCGGCGAGATCACGATGCCGGAGCCGAGCCCGCCGCGCTCGCGGCTGTTCGGCACCTTTGGCCCGGTCTCGACGCGCACGACGGCGGGACCGACACGGTCGGTCACGTCGATCACGGCGTTGGAATAGGCGTCCAGCAGGGCCCGGTCATCGACCGGAGCAGACGCAGTCGCTCGCGATGACGCGGCGTCATCGACGATGTCTGAGGTAAAATCCAACATGGCAAGAGTCCTTGAGGCTCACACAGATGGTGGCCTGTTCCTGCCAGCGCAAGTGGCCCGCCTGGGGCGCAAGGCTGGGCTGCCAGCGCTTGACTACCAAGGTGGCTAGGGCGCGCGCCGCAGCGTGCCCGCCCTCGCCTTGACCGGATCGAGCAGCGACCAGTCGCCGTCCGGGAGCACGTAGCCCTTGGGGAACGGCGCGCGCAGCTCGAGCCCGAGCGAGCGCAGCACCCGGTCGTCACGGTAGTAGCATTGCAGGACGACGCGGACGAGCGTTGCGGCAGCCGCACCGCCGGAACTCCGAAACTCCTGCGCCACCGCATCGCGCCTGGCGGCATCGAGCTCGGCGAGCGGTTGCCGTGCGAGCCGGGCCAGATGATCCAGCGCCGCCGCCACCAATTTGGTGTCGCGGCCCAGCGTCGTCAGAACATCGGTCTGGATCGCGGGGTCGTCGGCGCCGGGCACCTTGTACTCGTCGCTGGCGGGCACGATCATCGCTGCGATGGTGCGGAGGTCGTTGCATTGGACGCGCGTGAGTTGATTGTCTGCGGACATGACGGCCTCAGTCGAACAAGTTTGCGAGGCGCTGCTTCATCTGGTCGGCGATGTAGAGCGCGAGGGCCTGGATGGTGGACGTCGGATTCACGCCGCCCGAGGTGACGAAGATGCTGCCGTCGACGATGAAGAGATTTTTCACGTCGTGCGTGCGGCCCCATTCGTTCACGACGGAGCGTTCGGGGTCGGTGCCCATCCGCGCGGTGCCGAGCAGATGCCAGCCGCCCCACGGGATCGGCGAGTTGACGCAGATGTCGGTCGCCCCCGCCAATTCCAGAACTTCGCGGCCGCGGGCGAGCGCATGCTCCATCATCTTCCGGCTGTTCTCGCTGATCGTGTAGTCGATCCTCGGCGCGGGAATGCCGTGGCTGTCCTTCATGACGGGATCGAGCGTGACGCGATTGTGCTCCTCCGGCAGGTCCTCGCAGATCGCGGAGAATCCCAGCCGATGGCCGTTGAGCTTGCGGAAGACGCGGTGATGATCCGCGCCCCATGGCAAAATGCCTTTCTGTTCGCTGACGACGGCCTCGAACACCGGTCCTGCCCCGCGCACGAACTGGACGCCGTAGCCGCGCACGAAGCCGCGCGACAGGTCGGTGTCATACCACTCCTTGCTCCACAGGCAGGTCGGCGGCGCGCGGTTGCTATCGGTCGGCTCCTTCACGTAGCCGTAGATCTGCGCATAGGGATGGAACATCAGGTTCTTGCCGACGAGGCCCGACGAATTGGCAAGACCGTGCGGGAAGCGGTTGGATGCCGAGTTGAGCAGCAGCCGCGGCGTGCCGACGCCGTTGCAGGCGATGATCACGACATGCGCCGGCTGGAACTGCTCGACGCCGTCCTTGTCGTAATAGACCACGCCCGAGGCCATGCCGTTCTCGTCGGTGGTGATCTCGCGCACCCGGCAATACGTGCGCAGCTCGACGCCGGCACGGATCGCCTGCGGCCAATAGGTAATGTCGGTCGAGGATTTTGCGCCTTGGGCGCAGGCCGGCGTGCAATGGCCGAGATTGATGCAGCGCGCGCGGCCCTCATAGTCGGTGGTCGCGACCGTCGTGTCCGACGGCCACCAGTGCCAGCCAAGCTTGTTCATGGCCTTGCCGATGATCGCGCCGGACAATCCCATCGGCTGCTGCGGCATCGGCGGATGCGTCAACGGCGACAGCGGATCGCCCGATAGCCCGGACGTGCCCATGATGCGATCGTTCTCTTCGAAAAACGGCGTCAGCGCGTCGTAGTCGATCGGCCAGTCGTCGGCGACGCCGTCGAGCGTCTTCACCTTGAAATCGGAGGGATGGAGCCGCGGCCAGTGCGCGGTGTACATCACCGTCGAGCCGCCGACCGCGTTGTAGTTGACGACCTTGATCGGCGAATTGTCGTCGTTGATCGGATAGTCCTCGGGCCGACCGCGGACATTCGGGCTCGACGACCACTCGCCGTAGAACTTGGCCTCCCAGTCGCGGCCCGTGCTGGGATATTCCGCCGGGTTCATCCAGCCGCCCTGCTCCAGGCAGAGGATGTGCATCTTGGTCTCGGCCAGCGACCACGCGATCGCGGCACCTGAAGCGCCGGCGCCGATGATCAGGACGTCCACGGGGTCTTTCATCGAAACTACTTCCTCCCGCCCTCGCCGCTTCAAGGGCGATTCGGCCTGCGCAGGTTTTTGATCGTGCCGAACGATAGGGGCAGACCGGCCGGTCAGTAAAGGCTGGCGCGCGAATGTCGCACTTCGCAGGGCGCAGACCATTGGTATCGCGACGTCCGGATGCTAGGAACGAGGCGCCAGAGCAATCGATAGCGAGACGTTATGTCCTTTAGGAATTCATTTGCCGCCGCCCGCGCCTTCGCGCTTGTTTCGTTTCTCGCTCTGTCCGGGTTTCTGACCTCTTCCGGGCCGGCCTCCGCGCTGACGGCGGCCGCGACCATCCGGGACGCCAATTCGATCCAGCTCGGCGACGTCACCTACCGCCTCGACGGCGTCGACGCGCCCGAGCTGGACCAGGTCTGCATCGACGATCACGCCGATCCCTGGACCTGCGGCATCGAGGCCCGCGACCAGCTGGCGAAGCTGATCAACAAACGCAGCGTGCGTTGTGACGATGTCGGGCCGGAAAAGAGTTTCGGCAAACGGCACCGGGCGATCTGCACGGCCGAGGGCGACAAGGTCTCGTTGAACGAGCAGCTGGTCAAGCTTGGCTATGCCATCGCCCGCGAGCCGATCAAGGCGAACGTCAAGCCTGCCGCGGCCGATGCCAAAACCGCGTCAGCCGGGATCTGGAAGGGTTGCTTTGTTGCACCGCAAGAATTCCGCATGGGCAAGAAGGACGGCGCGCTGCTCGGCGCCGCCTGCCGCGCCGACCGCGACAAGGAAATCCGCGCGGCGCTTTTTCCGGAGGAGCCGACCATGCCGCCGAGTTGCAGCATCAAGGGCAAGCTCGCCGTGCGGGCGCGCGTCACCGGCAATATCGGCATCTATCACTTGAGGGGCTGCCCGAGCTATCCCGCGACCACCAAGCCGGACCGCTGGTTCTGCTCGGAGGACGACGCGCAGGCCGCCGGCTTCCGCAAGGCCTACAATTGCCGCCGGCCGAAATGAGGAAGCCCGTCACGGGTATGTGAGCGGTAGCCGGAGACAGTATTGATCCGGAATTGAACTCTCTCGGGGGTTGCTACATCTAATATGTACGCAAGCGCTTTGCGCGAGCGTTCCTTGGCAGCAATCCGGCTTCGGTCCGATTGCTTTGCTCGGGCGTTTCCTCCCTAGACTTGGGCCGCTTGTCACAACAAGCGGCTCTTCTTTTTTGTGCGCCCTATTTCCGCATCGGCATGATCTGATCCATCGGCGGCATGTTGGCATTCAGATGCCCCATGATCCAGACGGTGCCGCCAACGACCAGGAAGACGACCAGAAGGCCGAAGGCGAGCGCCAGCACGTTGTTGGTGTTGTCAGGCCCCGTCGTGATGTGCAGGAAGAACACGAGGTGCACGCCCATCTGCGCGATCGCCAGCACGATCAGAGCGACGGGGATGGACGGCTGCCAGACCAGGTCGGTGCCGGCAATGAAGAACGAGGTTGCCGTGAGCACCAGCGCGAGGCCGAGCCCAACGACATAGCCGAGCACCCGCTCGCCGACGCTGTGCTGCTCTTCCTCGCCCGGTGCGAGATCGTGTCCGGTCCGCACATGCATCTGATCGCTCATACGGCACTCCCAAGCAGGTAGACGACGGAGAAGACCCCGACCCAGACGATGTCGAGCGCATGCCAGAACAGCGCAAAGCACATCATCCGGCGCAAGACGTCGGCACGAAAGCCCTTTGCGAACACCTGGGCCATCATGGTGAGCAGCCAGAGCACGCCGGCGGAGACGTGCAGGCCGTGGCATCCGACCAGCGAGAAGAACGAGGTCAGGAACGCGCTGCGCGACGGGCCATAGCCGCGTGCGACGAGGTCGGCGAATTCGCGGAACTCGATGGTGAGAAAGATCAGTCCGAGCACGCAGGTCACGGTCATGCCGAGATAGAACCAGAACCGGTTGCGCACGTCGGCGGCAATGCTGGCCATGCCGCAGGTGAAGCTCGACAGCAGCAGGCAGACCGTCTCGATCGCGACGTTCCTCTGCTCGAAGATCTCCGAGCCGCTGGGGCCGCCGGCGGTCTGGCCGGACAGCACCGCATAGGCCGCGAAGAAGCAGGAGAACATCACGATATCGGAGAGCAGGAAGACCCAGAAGCCGTAGGCAGTCACGATGCGTTTCGATGCCGGGCCGGGGTGCTCGACGACGAGCCCGATGTGGTGGGGGTCGGCATGCGCGCGGCCGGCGGTCGCCGTCATCGACATCAGAGCGCTCCCGCCATGCTGACGAGGCTGCGCCGTTCCTCGAGATTGATGCGGTCTATCGCTGCGACCTCGGCGGCCGGAATGACGTATTCGTCATGGTCACGCCAGGCGAACACGACGAAGGTCGCGAATGCGCCGATGCCGCCCAGGATCACCATCCACCAGATGTGCCAGATCAGCGCGAAGCCCATGATGGTGGCGAAGAACGCGCAGATGAAACCGGTCGGTGAATTCCGGGGCATCTCGATGTCGTGATATTCGGGCGCGGCGTGATCGAGCGATTGCTGCTGGGCGGCCGCCTTCATGTCCCAATAGGCATCCTCGCCGCGCACGTCGGGATGGAACGCGAAATTGAACACCGGCGGCGGCGACGACGTCGCCCATTCCAGCGAGCGGCCGTCCCAGGGATCGCCGGTGCGGTCGCGCAGGGCCTCGCGGTTGCGGATGCTGACCACGAGCTGCACGATCTGGCAGATCACGCCGATCGACAGCACCGCCATGCCGGCGGCCGCCACGAACATCCATGGCCGCCAAGCCGCGACGTCATAGTGCTGCATGCGCCGGGTCATGCCGAGCATGCCGGCGACATAGAGCGGAATGAAGGTGACGTAGAAGCCGAGGAAGGTGAACCAGAACGCGGCCTTGCCCCAGCGCTCGTCGAGACGAAAGCCGAACGCCTTCGGGAACCAGTATTCGAAGCCGGCGAAGGCGCCGAATAGCACGCCGCCGATGATGACGTTGTGGAAGTGCGCCACCAGGAACATACTGTTGTGGAGCATGAAGTCGGCCGGCGGCACCGCGACCAGCACACCCGTCAACCCGCCGATGATGAAGGTGACCATGAACCCGACCGCCCACAGCATCGGCGTCGCAAAACGGATGCGGCCGCCATACATCGTGAAAAGCCAGTTGTAGATCTTCACTCCCGTCGGTATCGCGATGATCATGCTGGCGATGCCGAAGATGGCGTTGACGTCGGGACCGGCGCCCATCGTGAAGAAATGGTGCAGCCAGACCATGAAGGAAATGACGCAGATCGCCATGGTCGCGAGCACCATCGAGCGGTAGCCGAACAGCGCCTTGCCCGAGAAAGTCGACACCACCTCGGAGAAGATGCCGAAGGCCGGCAATACGAGGATATAGACCTCGGGGTGCCCCCAGGCCCAGATCAGGTTCATGAACATCATGACGTTGCCGCCGGCTTCATTGGTGAAGAAGTGGAAGCCGAGGTAACGGTCGAGCAGCAGCATCGCCAGCGTGGCAGTCAGGATCGGGAACGCTGCGACGATGAGGAGGTTCGAGGCCAGTGTGGTCCAGCAGAACATCGGCATGCGCAGATAGTTCATGCCCTTGGTGCGCAGCTTCAGCACGGTGGTCACTAGATTGATGCCGGCGACCAGCGTGCCGACGCCGGAGATTTGCAAAGACCACGCGTAATAGTCGACGCCGACGCCCGGCGAATAGGACAGTTCCGACAGTGGCGGAAAAGCCAGCCAGCCGGTGCGCGCGAACTCGCCGACCACGAGCGAGATATTGACCAGCAGCGCGCCGGTCGCGGTCAGCCAGAAGCCGACCGAATTCAGCGTTGGGAAAGCAACGTCGCGCACGCCGAGTTGAAGCGGCACAATCAGGTTCATCAGCCCGATCACGAACGGCATCGCCGTGAAGAAGATCATGATGGTGCCGTGCGCCGAGAAGATCTGGTTGTAGTGCTCCGGTGGGAGATAGCCTTGTGACTGGTAGGCGACCGCCTGCTGGAGCCGCATCATGATGGCATCGCTGCCGCCGCGCAGCAGCATCACCGAGGCCAGCAGGATATACATGACGCCAATGCGCTTGTGGTCGACGCTGGTGATCCACTCGTGCCAGAGATACGGCAGATGTCCCTTAACGACGACCCAGATCAGCACCGCGAGGATCGCAACCAGCACTACGGCGCCCGCGACCAGAGGGATCGGCTGGTCGAACGGGATCGCCGACCAATCGAGCTTACCGAGCATCGTGGCCTCCACTGTGCGGCCTGCCGGCATCGGAGAGCAGCTCCGGGCCGGGCCCTGGCGGAATGTGCTGGGATGCGATCAGGTCGAACAGCCGGGGATCGTCCAGGCGAAAGGTCAGCCTGTTCTTCTCGATGCCCTGCTGCATCAGTTTCGTGTAGCTCTCCTCGTTCAGCACGGCATCGGTCTTCGCCGTGGTCGCGACCCAGTCCGGGAAGGCGAGCGGCGAGATCACGTTGACGTCGAACATCATGTCGGGAAAGCCGTCGCCGGAGAAATGCGCCGACAGGCCCTGCAACTTGCCCTCGTTGTCGGCACGCAGGTTCAGCTTCGTCACCATGCCGTTCATGGTGTAGATCATGCTGCCGAGCTGCGGGATGAAGAACACGTTCATCACGCTCGACGACGTCAGCTGGAAATTCAACTCGGCGCCGGCCGGCACCGTCAGCGTGTTGACGGTGGCGATGCGCTGGTCCGGATAGATGAAGAGCCATTTCCAGTCGAGCGAGACCGCCTGGATGCGGACCGGACTGCCGGTGCCCGGCACGGGTGCTGCGGGATCGAGCTGGTGCGAGCCGATCCAGGCGACGCCGCCGAGCAGGATCACGGTGAGCGCGGGGATCGCCCACACCACCATCTCGACGCGGCCGGAATAGACGAAGTCAGGCTGGTAACGTGCTCTCGGATTGGACGCACGAAACCAGAACGCAAAGGCCAAGATCGCGAAAATGGTCGGCACCACGATCACGAGCATGATGAAGACGGAATCGACCAGGATGGTGCTGTTGGCGGCAGCCACCGGCCCTTGTGGATCGAGCAGATTCATCGGCAAGCCACTGGCGATTGGGAAACCCCGGGGAAGAGCCTAGCGCGGAAAAGCCCCCGCAACAAACGCAAGCTCGGCAGAACGGTTCCGCGATACGCCCGCTCAATCGCGCGCCGTGCCGCCCGGCGGCATGCAATTCCATGCGATGTCAATGACATCTGCGCGGGACCGCCAGCCTTCTCTCCTGTCAGGGCGATTGCTAATCTGCACGAAAATAATTTGGGATGAGACGACATGCAGGGCCCCGAGGACGATGCCGGCCTCGCCGGCAAGGTGGCGCTGATCAGCGGCGGTGGCGCCGCTGGCGACGGCATCGGCAACGGCCGCGCTGCAGCAATTCTGTTGGCCCGCGCCAGCGCAAAAGTGCTGGTGGCCGATCGCGACCTCAAGCTCGCCGAGCGCACCGTGGAGATGATCATGGCCGAGGGCGGCACGGCAGCGGCACATGGCGGCGACGTCACCAGCGAAACCGATTGCAAAATACTGGTCGAGGCCGCGCTTGACCGCTGGGGCCGGCTCGATTTCCTCGACAACAATGTCGGCATCGGCAGCCGCGGCAGCGTGGTCGACGAGACACCCGAGCAGTATCGCCGCGTCATGCAGGTCAACGTCGAGACCATGTTCCTGCTCTCCAAGCACGCGATCCCCGCGATGATCAAGACCGCCAAGGGCGGCGCGATCGTCAATATCTCCTCGATCTCGGCGCTGCGGCCGCGTGGGCTCACGACCTACACGACGTCGAAGGCCGCCATCATCGGTCTCACGCGCGCCATGGCGGTTGATCACGGTCGCGACAACATCCGCGTCAACTGCATCTGCCCCGGACCGATGTACACGCCCATGGTCTATGCCCGCGGCATGAGCGAACAGGCGCGCGCCAACCGCGCCAGGGCCTCGCTGCTGAAGACCGAAGGCACCGGCTGGGACGTCGGCCACGCCGTCAAATTCCTGCTCAGCAACTTTGCACGCTACATCACCGGCCAGGTGCTGGTGGTCGACGGCGGCGTGACGCTGCAAGCGCCGGAACGTGAATCACAGGAACACTGAAAGGAACACGGATGGCCCGCCTGCCCTATCTCGAGGCCGACCAGGTCGCGCCCGAATATCGCGACATGCTCAAGCGCAACACCAATCTGCACAAGCTGCTGGTCAACTCGCCGGAGATGGCGCGCGCCTTCAACGACATCGGCAGCTATATCCGCTTCAAGAGCAAGCTCGACCCGCGGCTGCGGGAGCTCGCGATCCTCCAGGTCGGCTGGATGGAGAAGTCGGAATACGAATTCACCCACCATGTGAAGATCGGCAAGGAGTTCGGCGTCACCGACGAGGACATCACAGGCCTGATGGCGGAGACCGAGGGCAAGCCGTCGAAGCTGGAGCCGCTCGCCAGGGCGATCCTGAAAGGCGCCCGCGAGATGGTGCGCGAGCTCGCGATGTCGGACGCCACCTTCGCCGAGATCAAGAAAGATCTCTCCGACGAGCACATGGTCGACCTCGCGCTCACCATCGCCTTCTATTGCGGCGTGGTGCGCGTGCTCGCCACCATGAAGATCGACAACGAGCCGTATTACAAAGAGGTACTCCAGCAGTACCCGATCCCGGGAGTGAAGTGACATGCGCTTGAAGGACAAGGTCGCGATCGTCGTCGGCGCCGGCCAGAGCCCCGGCGAAGGCATGGGTAATGGCCGCGCCACCGCGCTGACCTTCGCGCGCGAGGGCGCCAAAGTGCTGTGCGTCGACCATCATCTGGAATCGGCGCAGGAAACCGTCGATCTGATCGCAGCGGAGCAAGGCACCGCCGCGGCCTTCAAGGCCGACGTGACCAAATCCGCGGACATCAAGGCGATGGTGGCGGACGCGCAATCGCGCTGGGGCCGTATCGACGTGCTGCACAACAATGTCGGCGTCAGCCTGTCCGGCGGCGATGCCGAGCTGCTTCAAATCACCGAGGAGGCGTTCGACCGTGTCGTCGCCATCAACTTGAAGAGCTGCATTCTCGCAGCGAAGGAAGTGATCCCGATTATGCGCGCGCAAAGAAGCGGCGCCATCGTCAACATCTCCTCGATGGCCGCGATCACGACCTATCCTTACGTCGCCTACAAGGCGACGAAGTCGGCGATGATCGCCTTCACCGAACAGCTCGCCTACCAGAACGCCGAATACGGCATCCGGGCCAACGTCATCCTGCCCGGCCTGATGAACACGCCGATGGCCGTCGACACCCGCGCCCGCGAATGGTCCAAGACCCGCGCCGAAGTCGAAGCCGAGCGCGACAGCAAGGTGCCGCTGCGCAGGAAGATGGGCACCGGCTGGGACGTCGCAAACGCCGCGCTGTTTCTGGCGTCGGACGAGGCGAACTTCATCACGGGCGTGACGCTGCCGGTGGATGGTGGCGCGAGTGTGAGACGGGGGTAAGTCGAGCGCGCTGCTTACCCTCCCCCTCCAGGGGAGGGTACAGCGTCACTGCGGTGCGCGCGTCACCCGCCAGATCGTGCCATTGCCGTCCTCCGACACCAGCAGCGATCCATCCTTCGCCACGGCAACACCAACCGGCCTTCCCCAGACCTCCGTGTCGTTCACGACGAATCCCGTGACGAAATCCTCGTACTCGCCCGTCGGCATGCCGTCCTTCATCCGGATTCGGATCACCTTGTAGCCGGTGCGCTTCGACCTGTTCCAGGAGCCGTGCTCGGCGGCGAAGGCCTCGCCCTGATACTCCGGCGGAAACTGCGTGCCCTGATAGAAGGTCATGCCCAGCGACGCCGAGTGCGGCTGCACCAGCACATCGGGCACCGTCACCTTGTCCTTCAGATCCGGCCGCGCGCCGATGTGGCGCGGGTCCTCGTTGCCGCCGATGTAGAACCACGGCCAGCCGTAGAACTCGCCCTCCTTCACGCTGGTGACGAAATCGGGCACGAGATCGTCGCCGAGGCCATCGCGCTCGTTGGTCGAACACCAGGGCAGCCCGGTCTGCGGCTGGATCGCAAGGCCGACGCAGTTGCGGATGCCGGTGGCATAGATCTTCCGCTCCTTGCCATCGGGATTGAAGGCCAGCACGGTGGCGCGCTCGGTCTCACTCGCCCAGGTCGCGCCAAGCGGTTGCGTCTTTGACCACACCTCCAACCCGCCCGGCGGCGTACCCATGCCCTCGGCGACGTTGCTGAGCGAGCCGACCGACACGAACATGCGCTTGTTGTCAGGCGTGAAGACGATGTCGCGAGTGGAATGGCTGCCGTCATGCGGCAGGCTTGCCACGATCGTCTCCGCCCTGCCGCGCGCCTTGAGATCGCCGGCCTGATAGGGAAACCGGACGACGCTGTCGGTGTTGGCGATATAGACCCATTGCGGATTGTCGCCGTTCGGAAAGAAGGCGATGCCGAACGGCCGTCTCAATCCGCTGGCAAACACCTCGCTGGTCGCGGCCTTGCCGCCATCCCCGGCGCGCAGCACGCGGATGGCGTCGGCCCGCGTCTCCGCGACGAAGACATCGCCGTTCGGCGCGACCCTCACAATGCGCGGCGCGCGCAAGCCTTCGGCGAACAGCTCGATCTTGAAACCCGCCGGCACACGTGGCGTGGCCTCCGGCGGTCGCGACGCCACACGCGCGGTGCTCGCAACCGACCGCGTCGCGCCGGGCCTGACGAGATCCTGCGGTCGGATCAACCTGACCGTGCCGGGCTTGTCGGCCTGCCAATCGCCATAGGCGTCCTTGCCTTGCAGAACCGGCTCGGCCTGCGCGCTGGCAGCAACCGCGACCAGCAATCCCGCAGCCGTTGCTGCGGACGAGATCCTGCTTTTCACGTCGTCTTCCTCCCAGCCTGCGCGTCCTGAACGTCGACGCTTATAGGTCCGCAAATGTTCTGCGGCAGTCCAGACACCTGCCGAATCCCACGTCAGCTCATGCCCGCACGATGTGCATCAGCCGCGGCCCATCGTACTGGAAAATGCGGCAGATCGGTGCGACACATTGTAAGGGCGCGACCGCCGGTTGCGGTCATCAAAGCTGCGGCATCCAGGTCGCAATTGATGGGGTGATCATGTGGGGATCCATCATATCGGAATGGGCGAGCCTGCTGCTGCGCTGGCTGCACGTGGTGGCGGCGATCGCCTGGATCGGCAGTTCCTTCTACTTCATCGCCCTCGATCTCAGCCTGAAGCCGAAGGCTGACCTGCCGGACGGCGTGCAGGGCGAAGCCTGGCAGGTCCATGGCGGCGGCTTCTACCGGATGATGAAATATCTGGTGGCTCCGAGCCAGATGCCGGAGGAGCTGACCTGGTTCAAATGGGAGGCCTACACCACTTGGCTGTCCGGCTTCGCGCTGATGGTGGTGGTGTACTATCTCGATGCCGACCTGTTCCTGGTCGACAAGTCGATCCTCGACCTCACGCCATTCCAGGCCGGGCTGTTCAGCTTCTGCAGCCTGGCGCTGGCATGGCTGCTCTATGAGGCCGCCTGCCGCACCGGGCTTGCGCAGCGCGAGCTGCCCTTTGCCATCGGCGGCTATCTGTTCCTGGTCGCGCTCACTTACGCCTTCACGCACGTCCTGAGCGGTCGGGGCGCCTTCAACCAGATTGGGGCGATCATCGGCACCATCATGGTCGCCAACGTGTTCGCACTGATCATCCCGAACCAGAAGAAGATCGTGGCCAGCCTGATCGCGGGACAGGCGCCCGATCCGAAGCTCGGCAAGACCAGCAAGGAGCGCTCGGTTCACAACAACTACCTGACCTTGCCCGTCGTCGTGCTGATGATCAGCAATCACTATCCGCTGCTCTACGCGACGCGCTTCAACTGGATCATCGTCGCGATCATTCTGGCGCTCGGCCCCGTGATCCGCCACTTCTTCAACGAGCGGCACGCGGGGCGCAAATCGCCGTGGTGGGTGTGGGGCGTCGCCGCATTGGGCGTGATCGCGATCCTGTTGCTCTCCGCCGCCGGCCCCCGCGAGGTCAAGACGGGCGCGCTGTCCGCGCAGCCGACGCGCGCCAATGTCGAGGAGATCGTGATGTCCCGTTGCAGCATGTGCCACGCGGCCGAGCCGGTCTGGGCCGGCATCGTGACCGCGCCCAAAGGCATCCTGCTCGACGCGCCCGAGCACATCCATCGCAACATTCGCCTGATCGGCCGCGCGGCGGCGTGGTCCAATGCGATGCCGCCGGGCAACATCACCGACATGACCAGCGAGGAGCGCGCCATCCTCGCCGCCTATATCGAGCAGGCGCAGTGACGCCATCACGCGTCGACACCGCATTTCGCGAAATGAAATTCCGCATCTGCCCCCGATTTGAAAATGACTTGATCGCCTATCCGGCGTAGACAGCGGCCAGCGGCCGCTGGCGCGGTCCAGGTCCAAGTCCAGGTCCAAGTCCAAATTTGCATTTGCTGCGGGGAAAGAACAGTGGCCCTCAAGAACATCATCGGTATCGACCACGCCGTAGTCATGGTTCGGGACCTCGACAAGGCCGCAGAAAACTACAGGCAGCTCGGTTTCACGCTGTCGCCACGCGGCACCCACAGCGCGCATATGGGCACCGGCAATTACACTATCATGTTCGACCCCGACTATATGGAGCTGCTCGGCGTGCTGGTGGCGACCGAGCACAACGCACCGGCCCGCGCCTTCGTCGACAGGCACGGCGAGGGCATCGAGCGCATCGCCTTCACGGCGCTCGATAGCGCGGCCGGCGCCGAGGAGATCCGTGCGCGCGGCCTGACGCCGATCGGCCCGACCGATTTCGAACGGCCGGTGACGCTGCCCGATGGCACGATCTCGGCGGCAAAATTCCGCACCTTCATGTGGCCGACCGCGGAAGCCCCCGGCGGCGTGCGCATCTTCGCCTGCCAGCACAAGACCCGCGAGACGGTGTGGATTCCTGAATTGATGAAGCATGCCAATGCGGCGAAGCGGATCAGGCAGACGCTGATCGCAACGCCCGAGCCCGCGCAGGATGCGGCGCATCTCGGCCGCCTGATCGACCGAGAACCGAAGGCGGAAGCCGACGGTGCGGTCGCCGTGCCGTCCGGCGGCGACCGCGCCGACTTCGTCTATCTGACGCTGGAGCAGCTCGGCAAACGCTATCCCGGCGTGCCACTCACCGGTCTTTCCGGGCGCGGCGGCGCCGCCCTGGTCCTCGTCAGCGGCGATCTCGCAGCCACCGAGAAGGCGCTGGGTCCGGCGGCGTTGCGCAGCGGCGCTGCGATCTGCGTGCCGCCGGCCAAGGCCAACGGCACCCTGCTCGCCTTCGTTGCCGGCTGATTTGAACTAATTCTTTAACAAGCGTTTACCGGGCAAGCCTAGGATTTTCGGGTTTTCCACCCGAGACCGAGCGCATGTTCAAAGAGGAATCGCCGATCGCCTATGACGCGCCGGCCGAACTGAAGAAGTGGCCGTCGCTGAAAGGCGAGAGACAGAAGCACCGGGGTCCGCCCTATCTCGTCTACAACGGCACGCTCGCCGACTGCGTTCGCGTGCTCATGGATAAGCCGATCAAGGGCATCTCGCTCTACGACATCATGACGAAGCCGCAAGCAGCGTTCGATCAGACCGTGCTGTCGCCCGGCGATGCCGCCGAGATCGCGATGCGCAAGGATTTTCCCAAGGACTAGTTCGAGGACTAATTCGAGGCGCGCTTGCCGCCGGACTTCCCGTGCTGCTTCGACGAGGATTCCGTTGGCGCGTCCAGGAAGACAACCGGCGTACCGCGCTTGACGTTGTCGCCCAGCATGCGCACGTCCCAATTGGTCAGCCTTATGCAGCCGTGCGATGCGGACTTGCTGACCTTGTCGGGCTCCGCCGTTCCGTGGATGCCGTAACCCTGCGCCGACAGGCCGATCCAGTAGGCCCCGACCGGATTGTTCGGCCCCGGCTTGACGTCGAACGGCGCCTTGGATTTGACGTTGTGGAATTTGTAGTCGGGATTGTAGTGGTAGGTCGGCTTGTCGCTGGTGCTGGTGACCTTGAGCGTGCCGCTCGGCGTTGGGCGATCCGGACTGCCGATTGACGCCGGATAGAACGCGAGCAGACGGTCGGACCCGTCGAACGCCTTCAATGTCCCATTCTTCTTGTCGATCTCGAGCCGCGCAATGCGTGGCAGCTCCCGCCGTGCCGAAACGTTTGCAACGATGATCGTCTCGCCAGCCTTGTCGAAAGACTTGCCCGCATTGAGCGTCCGAAGCAAATCCTCGCTCATGTGGAATTTCTCGGCGAGCCCCTCGAGCGGACTGGTGTAGCTCAGCGCTTGCAGCGACTTCATGTCCTCCAGCTTGCCCGGCAGCACCTTCAGGAATGGTCCCTTCACATCGGCATCGGTGATTTTGTAGTCGACGACAACAGGACCTTCGCTCGCCGCGCTCAGTCTGTCCCAGAGCTCCTGCGCTATTCCCTTGTCGGATGCGATACCGTTCTGCTCGGCGAATGCCTTCAGCGCCTTTTGCGCGTTCTCGCCGAGCTTGCCGTCGATCTCGCCGGGCGAGAACTGCGCACGGTCCAGCATGACCTGAAGCTTCGTCGCGGATGCGTTGACCTTGTCGGTCGCAGGCCGTCTTGCGGGACGCGCGGCATCGTTCACCGCGGTGGCATCGAAATTATTCGCGAGCGCGGGACAGATCATCCACAGCGTCAACACCGCGCCAAGCATCCATCGCGTCATGTCGCTCGTCCCAATTCATCGCTCCGCAAAACCGCGGAGAGTTTCGCTGCGGGAACACCGTAGTAACACCGACGGAACCGGCGAGACCGCAGCTTCGCCGCAATCGGACGGTTAAGAACTCCTTATTGCCGGCGCAGCGCCGGTCGTTCATCCCACGGTTCGAGGTTGTCCACGCAATGCGATTTGTCGTCGCGGTCTGCGCCGCGTTTCTGATTCTGATGTACGACCTCGATCCGTCGACGTCCCGGCAAACAAGCTTCGACCACGCCATTCTTCAAAACACCCAAGCCTCGCCACTTGTTCCTGTGGTCGAGCTCTTCCTCGCCAGCGTGCAAGCCATCGAGCTCGCCAATGCGCGCGCGGCCTATGACGAGACACCCGAGCCGCCGCGCGTCGTCGAAACTGCCGTGCAGGCGCCGGTTTCGCCGACCGAACGATTCTGCCACGCGCTTCGCGAAGCCGCCGAGGCGAGCGGCATTCCGGTGCCGTTCTTCGCGCGCTTGATCTGGCAGGAAAGCCGCTTCAAATCGAACGAGGTCAGCCAGGCCGGCGCGCAGGGCGTCGCGCAGTTCATGCCGGAGACCGCCGCCGAAGTCGGGCTGGACGATCCCTTCGATGCGATGAAGGCGCTGCCGGCATCGGCCAGATTCCTGCGCAAGCTCCGCGACGATTTCGGCAATCTCGGCCTTGCCGCAGCCGCCTATAACGCAGGCCCCGGCCGGATCCAGAAGTGGCTTGCCCGGGAAAGCGAGCTGCCGCGCGAGACCCGCGACTATGTCCGCATCATCACCGGCACCAGGGCCGAGGAGTGGACCGAGCGCGCGGGGGCGCTTGCGATCCGCATCGACCTGCCGCGCGAAGCGCCGTGCGAAGGCATCGGCAGTCTCTCCAAGACAAAGGACGTCGTCTGGGTTCCGGTGAACCTGACGACCTCGGCAGCCACCATCATTCGCAAGGGCGAACAATTGGCGGCGCGTTTGACCGCCAGCCGTGCGCGCAAGCGGCTTGCATTCTTGATCCGGAAGACCAGTCACGGCAAGGCGCGCGGCATGATCGCAGCCCGCGCCGCCGGAAAGAGCGCGAAGGCCCGCGCAGTGCGTCTCGCATCGAGCGAGCGCTGATCCGCTAGCGCAAGCAGATCCTCTCGCCGCGACGCCCCCTACTCCGCCTTGATGTTCGCGGCCGCGACGACCTCGGCAAGCTCCGTGGTCTCCTTCGCGATCTTCGCGGCGTAGTCGGCCGGGCTGAGCACGCTCACGACGCCTTGCGACTCCAGCCGCTCCTGCACCGCAGGATCCCTGGCGGCGGCGACGATCTCACGGTGCAGCGTCTCGCGGATCGGCGCGGGCACGGCCTTCGGCATGAAGAAGCCGACCCAGAACGAGATGTCGAAGCCGGGATAGCCGGCTTCCGCGACGGTCGGCACGTCAGGCAGCGCCGGCAGCCGCTCGGCCGATGACACCGCGAGCGCACGCAGCTTGCCGGCCTTCACCAGCGGCACGGCGGACAAGGGATCGAACACCGCCAGGACTTCCTGCGCGAGGATGCCGACCTCGGACGCCGCACCGCCGCGATAGGGCACGTGGATCAGCTTGATGCCGGCCTTCTGGCTGAGCAGCTCCATGGCGAGATGGGCGAGGTTGCCGTTGCCGCCCGAGCCGTAAGCGAGCGCGCCGGGCGCGGCCTTCGCCGCCGCGACGAGATCGGCCACGGTCTTGATGTCAGCGGTCTTGGGATTCTCGGGATTGACCACGAGAACGAGCGGCGCCGAGATGACGGTGGTGAGCGGCGCAAAGTCCCCTTGCGGATCGTAGCGGGCGTCCTTGAACAGCGTCTTGTTGAGCGTGATGGTGGACGAGTTGCAGGCGAGGATGGTGTAGCCGTCCGCGTCCGCGCGCGCCACGCCCTCGGCTGCGATCATGCCGTTGGCGCCGGCACGGTTCTCGACCACGAAGGGCTGGCCGAGCTTGTTGCTCAGCCGGTCGCCGACGATGCGCGCGACCACATCGACCGGACCGCCCGCGCTGAAGCCGACCATGATCTTGACCGGACGCGTCGGATATTTCTGCGCGAGAGCCTCGGTCGTCACGCACAATCCGGCGACAATCGCCAGCAGGCGAAGCGTTCGTTGCATTGGTTCTCTCCCCGGACCCGCACCGCCGCCTTTGCATGGTGCGACGCATCTGGAGATCATGATTAGCGGTCGCGCCGGATTTCGCAATCGCGTTTGCACGCCGGCATTCCGTCGCGCGGCACGCGAGAGCCGCATCCCAACAAAAAATGCGAAAAACAACCCCATGCACAGTAACCGGCCCCTGTCAGAACAAGGACTTGCGCAGGACACGCGTTTTCGGATATCGCGAAATGCAGTTTGACACGTCGGGCAAAACACCGGCATGATGGCATCATCGCAACAATCGCCAGCGTCCACGCCGCCCACTCCACGGGCGCCTCGCCGCGATCGTGCGTAAGCCTCTCATCGACATCTCAAAATCGGTAATCGCGCGCAGCAAGCGAGCGGTCGTTCGCGCGCCTGCGCCGGCAAAGGACACAGCACATGACGACGACATCTCCAAATCGCCACACCACACCGCCGGTTGCGACAACCGATCGCAGCGACCCGGCTGCGAGCCCGCGCGTAAAACTCTACAAGTGGCGCATTGCAATCAACCATCCCGATCCGCAAGCCGGCGAACGGCTGCTGGCCGATGCGCTTGGCGCCGTCGATCGCGATGCGCTGCACGGCATCTTGAAGCAATTGGTGCAAGCCAGCGTGGTTGCGCAGAAGCCGGACGAGGCCAATCTCGCCTTCATGATCTCGATGATGAAGAGCATCGCGCCGCGGGACTCCATCGAGGCCATGCTGGCGGCACAGATGGTGAGCATTCACGTCCTGGCGATGCGCTGCGCCCATCGCCTCGCCTTCGCCGACGACATCCCGCGGCAGGACAGCGCCTCACGCGCGCTCGCCAAGCTGGCGCGAATCTTTCCGGCCCAGGTCGAGGCGCTCAACCGATACCGCAACAATGGCGAGCGGGCGATCACGGTGGAGAGTCTGACGGTGCAGGATGGCACGGGAGCCACCGCGAGCCACGCCGTACAGCACGCGGACATGCTCGTAACGGAGCAAGACACCAGGGACACAGCGATGTTTGCTGGATCGATCTCGCCTCGCGAAGCCGGCGAAGGCGAACATGAACCGGTCGATGCCGCACAAGGCGCCACCGCGTGAGCGGCGATCACACCCGCAACACGGCTGCGATGCAGGCGAGTCCGCGCTGCGGCGCCAGGACACGCAGCGGCACCGCCTGCCTCGCGCCGGCGGTGCACGGCAAGACCCGCTGTCGCATGCATGGCAGCGCCGCGAGATCAGGCGCACCGAGGGGAAATCAGAATGCGCGGAAGCATGGGCTATTCACGCAGGACCGGATCGCAGAACGAAGGGCGATACGGGCGTTGCTGGGCGAGACGCGGAAGCTGCTGCAAGAGTTGGGCTAGACCGTATACCCATAAGCCCCGCGGCGTGATGCGACGAAGGCTACGTCTGCGTTGCCCCAATAGCGACCAGGTTCGTGCGGCAGTGAAAGGGGTCGCGATGGGCCACTAGGAGACATGTGTCCCTGCCCGGCGATAGCGGACATCGTTGCAGTTATTTGTCGAGTTGTTCTCATCATGCCATGCGCGGTTTGGTAGTTGGCACCAGTACTGTTACACCATTTGGCAACAATCGAAGGTAAGCCGCGGCCGAACCCCGCAAGCTAGAAGTATGCTATGCTGACAAGATCAGGATAGACTTTTCTGCCGTAGTCCCCAAATTTGGCTGGCCGTCAATCAGACAGTCGGTGGAGCCAATGCAGCAGATTGCGGAGTGGCTCGATACACTTGGCCTAGGGCAATACGCGCAGCGCTTTGCCGAGAACGACATTGATCCAAGCGTTCTGCGCGAACTGACTGACAATGACCTCGAAAAACTTGGTGTCTCGCTCGGCCATCGCAAAAAGATGTTGCGCGCGATTGCGGAGATCGCTGAGACCGGACGAAGACCCGTGCGTACTCCCTGGACCTCGGCCGAGAGACGTCAACTCACGGTGATGTTCGCTGATTTAGTTGGCTCGACGGCGCTCTCGACAAGGCTCGACCCGGAGGATTTGCGAGAAATCATTGGTGCGTACCACCGCTGCTGTGCCCAGCAGATCGCGAAATTTGGCGGATTCGTTGCAAGATATATGGGCGACGGCGTGCTCGCATATTTCGGCTATCCGCGGGCGGATGAAGACGATGCTGAGCGCGCTGTAGGCGCCGGACTGGCATTGGTCGCGGCCGTGACGGGCCTCGATGCCGGTCCAGGGGTAAGATTGCGAGCACGAATTGGGATTGCCACTGGTTTGGTGATCGTCGGTGATCTCATCGGGGACGGCCCATCGCAGCAGTGTGAGGTGGTCGGTGAGACCGCCAATCTGGCCTCGCGGCTTCAGGCGCTGGCCGAGCCGGATACAGTTGTGATCGACGGCAGCACCCGCCGCCTCATCGGCGGCCTCTTCGAATATTTCGCTCTCGGGAGTGTGTCCATCAAAGGCTTCCGCGATCCGGTGCCGGTCTGGCGAGTCATCGGTGCGAGCGCGGTCGATAGCCGCTTCGAGGCCTTGCGCGTAGCCAGAACGCCACTACTCGGTCGTGATGAGGAGATCGAGCTGATCATGCGCCGCTGGCAGCAGGCAAAACGTGGTGATGGCTCTGCCGTGCTGATATCGGGTGAACCCGGCATCGGCAAATCGCGCCTTGCCGAGACCGCGGTGGAGCGGCTGAGCGATGATCCACATATCCGCTTGCGCCGTTTCTGCTCGCCACATCACCAGGACAGTGCACTTTTCCCGACCATATCACAGCTCGAGCGCGCAGCAGGATTCCGGCGTGACGATACGGACCAGCAACGTTTGGACAAGCTCGAGGCGTTGCTCACGGAGGCAAACGCGGACCTTAGCGAGGCCGTTCCTCTGATCGCGGACCTGCTGTCCGTGCCAACAGGCGATAGCTATCCACCTCTCAGCCTCACGCCGCAGAAGCGCAAGGAGAAGACGCTCCAGGTCCTCCTAGCCCAGCTCGAGGGACTGGCAACGCGCCGGCCCGTGCTGATGGTGTTCGAGGATGTGCATTGGATCGACCCCACCTCGCTCGACTTATTGGACCTCGTCGTCGACCGGGTGGCCACCCTCCGGGTCTTGCTGATCATCACTTTCCGGCCCGAGTTGGCGCCGCCCTGGACCGGGCGCTCGCACGTGACATCGATGAGCCTCAGTCGTCTGTCGCGTCCACAGCGCGCCGAGATGATCATGCAGGTGACCGGCGGCAAGGCGCTGCCCCAAGAGATCGCCGAACAGATCATCGATCGGACCGATGGCGTACCGCTGTTCATCGAGGAATTGACCAAGGCGGTGATCGACAGTGGCATTCTGGCCGATGCTGGTGACCGCTTCGATGCGAGGGAGCCCGTGCCTCGACTTGCCATCCCTACCTCGCTCCACGCCTCGCTCCTGGCTCGTCTCGATCGCTTGGCGCCAGTCCGCGAGCTGGCGCAGATCGGCGCCGCTCTCGGGCGGTCGTTCTCGCATGAACTGATCAGCGCGGTCGCAGCGATGCCGCAGCAGCAGGTAGACGGGGCCTTGGCGCAGCTCGTTCGCGCCGAACTGGTTTTCCAGCGGGGGATCCCGCCTGATGCAGAGTACACCTTCAAGCACGCGCTGGTGCAGGACGCAGCCTATAGCACCATGCTGCGCGGTCGACGTCAGCATATCCATGCCCGCGTTGCGACGACGCTAGAGAGCCAGTTCCCTGAAATCGCGGCCGCTCAGCCGCAACTCATGGCCTATCATTGTGCCGAGGCCGCCTTCAACGACAAGGCGGTCGGCTATCGACTCAAGGCCGGCCAGCAGGCGGTCGCGCGGTCGGCGATGACGGAAGCGGTAGCGCAGTTGCAGAGGGGTCTCGAACTGCTGGCGAACATGCCCGAGGAGTCGCGGCCCGTGCAGCACGAACTCGACCTGCAGATTGCCCTCGGGCGGGCTCTGATGGCGGCTAGGGGGTATTCGGCGCCGGCGGTGGCCGATACCCTCGACAGGGCGCGAGCACTCGCGGAGCGGTTCGATCGACCGGATCGTCTCGCTCCGCTGCTCTATTTCCAATGGGGCTTCCACTCGGTTCGGGCCGAGCACAAGCTGGCGGTATCCCTTGCCGAGCAGATGGAGAAATTGGGCGACACAAGAAACGATCGAGCCACTCTGCTGCTGGGTCGCTATATCCACGGCGCCAGTTGCCACTATCGCGGGGAGTTTGTGACAGCACGCGGCCTTCTTGAGCTGTGTGACGGCTTGAGAGATCCCGCCGCTCGCGCGACTTGTGCCGCCATAGCGGTGGCCGATCCGCACGCGGCGAGCCAGGGTCACTTGGCGGTGACATTGGCGCTTCTGGGCCACATCGATCAGGGACGCGCGCGCGTCGACGAGGCGCTAAAGGAGGCCCGTTCGCTCGACCATCCGTTCACTGTGGCCTTTGTGTTGAGCAAGGTGTGCGCAGTGGAGGCGGCCGCCGGCTTGCCGCTTGACACATTGCGGCATGCGGAGGAACTGCTGTCCCTCTCGAACGAGCATGGCTTTCCGCTCTGGTTGGGTCTCGGACTTCTCCAGCGTGGTCGCTCGTTGACAGCACTTGGACAAGCGCAGGACGGCATCCCGTTGCTCGCGAAAGGGCTCTCGGTGCTTCGTGGTGCCGGAGCTGTCGTGCACACGCCGCGCGCACTTTGTTTTCTCGCCGAGGCTCACGCCAAGGTCGGGGATCTGCAGGAGGAGCGGAACTGCCTCGTCGAGGCTGCGCAGCTGATCGAGACGACCGAGGAACGATCCAGTGAAGCCGAGCTGTATCGACTTCGAGGCGACATGGCGAACGCGCGAGGCAACCAAGCAGCTGCGGAGCAGAATTATCATCGAGCGCTCGCGGTGGCCAAGCGCCAGAGTGCGAAGACGTTTGGGCTGCGCGCTGCGACCAGCCTCGCCCGCCTGTGGCGCGATCAAGGCAAGTGCATGGAAGCTCACGACGTCCTCGCGCCGGCATATGGCTCGTTCACCGAAGGCTTCGACACGCCAGTCCTGAGGGACGCCAGGGCGCTGCTCAACCAGCTGGCCTGATGCAGTCCCGCCTTGCGCGTTGCGGGAGAGCTGCTACTTGCCCATATTCCAAGGCTGGACTCCTCTGGTCTACGATCTCATTCAGGTGTCGTCTGCGGCTAGTCGGCGGCGCGCAGAGCGTAGGCATCGGATCCCATTGCCAGCATGCGCTTCATGCCGTCAGAATGACCGCTTCGGGTCAAAATGCGCGCCTTGCCTTCTTGCACGATGAGGCCGGCAAGGCGACGGGCCTGGTACTCAATCCCGGGCCCTGGCAGATCACGGGTCAGCGGATTAACTGACGGGGAGAAAACAAGAAGCGCAGTTCCGCGCGGGATCATTTCCAACGGATTCAGCCGGAGGCGCCGCGCTCGCCGCCGTCGGCGTGGTTGTCAAACAGTCACTCCGCCGCAAAGACCCTTGATTTCTTCGGGTCCAGCTTTTCGACGACGTCCAGATCGCCGTCGTCGACAACGTCCTCTTCCTGAGGATCGCTTCCCGCGTGTCGTTTCGGACTGAACCATTGCGAGACACGGTCCAGATAAAGATAGACAACCGGCGTGGTGAAGAGCGTCAGGACCTGGCTGACCAAGAGACCGCCGACCATGGCATAGCCGAGCGGTTGACGCAGTTCCGAGCCGGTGCCGTGGCCCAGCATCAGCGGCACGCCGCCGAGCACGGCCGCCATCGTGGTCATCAGGATCGGGCGGAAGCGCAGCAGGCAGGCCCGGCGAATGGCCTCGACCGGCGACAGGCCCTGATCCCGCTCCGCCACGATCGCGAAGTCGACCAGCATGATGCCGTTCTTCTTGACGATGCCGATCAGCAGAACGAGGCCGATGAGACCGATCAGGCTGAAGTCGAAGTGGAAGATGAGGAGCGTCGCCAGAGCACCGACACCGGCCGACGGCAAGGTCGACAGGATGGTCAGAGGGTGAATGTAGCTCTCGTAGAGCACGCCGAGAATGAGATAGACCACGATCAGCGCCGCCACGATCAACAAGGGCACGGAGGAGAGCGACTCCTGGAATGCCTTCGCCGTGCCTGCGAAAGTCGAGGTGATGGCAGCCGGCACGTTCATCTGCTTTTCCATCGCGTCGATCGCCTGCGTCGCTTGGCCGAGCGCGACGTTGGGCGCGAGGTTGAAGGAGATCGTCACCGCGGGAAACTGGCCCTGATGGTTGATGGCCAGAGGCCGGACCGGAGCCGTGGTCCACTTGGTGAACGCCGACAGCGGCACCTCTCCTCCCGTCGTCGGTGAGCGGAGGTAGATCTGCTCCAGCGTGGACGGATTCTTCTGCAACGAGGGCAGCACCTCGAGGACGACATAATAGGTCGACAATTGGGTGAAATAAGTCGCGATTTCCCGCTGCCCGAATGCGTCATACAGGGTCGCGTCGATCACGTCAGGCGTGATCCCGAAACGCGCGGCCTGATTGCGGTCGATCGACAGCGTCAGCGTGGTGCCCGACGTCTGCTGGTCGGACGCGACGTCGCGAAGCTCGGGCATCTCCTTCATCTTCGCGAGCAGCTTCGGGGCCCATGTGTTGAGCTGGTCCATGTCGGTCGACTGCAGCGTGAACTGGAATTGCGTCCGCGACGCCCGGCCGCCGACCCGGACGTCCTGCGCCGACTGGAGATAGAGACTTGCACCCTGAACCTTCGCCGTCTGGGCCTGCAGGCGACGGATGACCTGGTCGGCCGAGTCGGTACGTTCATCCCGCGGCTTCAACGTAATGTACATCGTGCCGTCATTGAGCGTATTGCCGCTTCCGCCCATCCGCATCGCCATGTGGTCGATCGCAGGGTCCTTCAGCACGATCGCGCCGATCTCCTGCATGTGCTTCGCCATATCGGCGATCGACACGTCCTGCGATGTTTCGACGATCCCGGTGATCAGCCCGGTATCCTGCTGCGGAAAGAACCCCTTGGGGATGATCACGAAGAGGTAGACCGTCAGCGCGATCGTCGCGAAGAACACCATCAAGGTGATGAAGCGGAAACGCAGCACGAGGTCGAGGCCTCGCTCGTAGCCGTTCACGAGGGCCTGGAACATCCGCTCGCTGAGCATATAGAGCCTGCCGTGATGCTCCTCGTCGTGCGACTTGAGGAAGCGCGACGCCATCATCGGCGTCAATGTCAGCGATACCAGGGCCGACACGGCGATCGTCATCGCGAGCGTCACCGAAAATTCGCGGAATAGGCGGCCGATAATGCCGCTCATCAGCAATAGCGGAATCAGGACCGCGATCAGCGAAATCGAGATCGAGATGATCGTAAACCCGATTTCGCTGGCGCCCTTGAGCGCGGCGGCCATCGGCGTCTCGCCCTCCTCGATATAGCGGGTGATGTTCTCCAGCATCACGATGGCATCGTCGACCACGAAGCCGACTGCGATGGTGAGGGCCATCAGTGACAGATTATCGAGGCTGTAGCCGGCTATCCACATCAGCGCGCAGGCGCCCAGCAACGCAAGCGGCACCGTGATCGACGGAATAATGGTGGCCCAGACGCTGCGCAGGAAGACGAAGATCACCATCACGACGAGGCCGATCGTCAACAGCAGCGTGAACTGTACGTCCTTCACCGCCGCGCGGATCGTCTGCGTGCGGTCCGACAGCACCGAGACCTTGATGGCCGGCGAAATGCCGGCCTGCAGATGCGGCAGCTGCTTCATGACGCTGTCGACGGTGTCGATGACGTTGGCGCCGGGCTGCTTGAAGATGACCAGGAAGACGCCGGGCTTGCCGTCAACCCAGCCGTATTGGGTATTGTCCAGCGGTGCACTCACGGCATGGCCGATGTCGCCGACACGGACGGGACTGCCGTTCCGATAGGCGATGACGATGTCGTTCCAGGCCTCGGCCTTGGTGAACTGGTCGTTGGCATAGACGGTGTAGGTGCGGGTGTCGCCGTTGAGGGTTCCCTTGGGATTGTTGACGGTGATCACCGAAAGCGGGGTGCGCACGTCCTCCAGCGACAGGCCCTTGGCCACCAGCTTGGCGGGATCGATCTGGACACGGATCGACGGCGCCTGCTGTCCACCGACGCTGACCTGGCCGACGCCGCTGATATGGCTGATCGCCTGCGCGAGCTTGGTGTAGGTCTCGTCGGACACCTGCGTCATCGGCAGCGTCGTCGACGTGGCGCCGAGCGTGAGAATGGGCGAGTCGGCCGGATTGACCTTTCTGTAGGTCGGCGGGGTCGGCATGTTCTTGGGCAACTGCCCGCTCGCGGCATTGATGGCGGCGAGCACGTCGGAGCCGGCACCGTCGATGTTGCGCGAGAGATCGAACTGCAGGACGATCTGGGTCGAGCTGGTCTGGCTCTGCGACGTCATCTCCGAGACGCCGGGAATGAGCGCAAATTGCGATTCAAGCGGTTGCGCCACCGAAGAAGCCATCGTTTCCGGATCCGCGCCCGGAAGGTTGGCGGAGACCTGAATGGTGGGGAAGTCGACCTCCGGCAGCGGCGCCACCGGCAATTGCGGGTAGGCGATGATCCCGACGAAGACGATGCCGACCATCAGCAGCGACGTCGCGATGGGGAGGCGAATGAAGGGAGCCGAGATACCGCCAGCCATGTTAGTCCGCCGATCCGCTTTTGGCCTGGGGGGCTGTGGCGCTCGCGTCCACCGTCGGCGCGGCCTGCGGCTTGTCGTCGACCAGCGCGCCGTCGAACAGGCGCGACTGTCCGGCCACCACGATCCTGTCTCCGACGTTCAGGCCTTCGGAGACGACGGCATTTGCGTCGCCGCTCTGGCTGACCTTGATCGGCCTGGCGCTGACCTTGCCGTTGTCGCCGATCACGTAGGCGAACAGACCCGACGGCCCGTGCTGCACACCATCCTGCGGCACCACGATGACCTGCTTGAGCGTGCCGATCAGCATTCGCGTGGTGACCGACAGGCCGGGCCACAGTGCGTTGTCCTTGTTGTCGAAGCGCGCTTTCAGACTGATGGTCCCGGTGGCCTGGTTCACCGAATTGTCCATGACCACGAGCCTGCCTTGCGACAGCGTCCTGGTTCCGTCCGAGGTCAGCGCATCGGCGGGCACCTCGCCGGCTTCATAGGCTTTGGCAATGGCCTGCAATTGCTCTTCCGGTTCCGTGAACTGCACGGCAATCGGCTGCAGCTGGGCGATGGTGACGATCCCCGTCGTATCCGCGGCATGCACGATGTTGCCGGGGTCAACCAGCCGGAAACCCGTTCGTCCGGTAATCGGCGCCTTAATCGAGGTGTAACCGAGATTGGTTTGCGCGTTGTCGATGGCGGCCTGGTCGCCCTTCACCTGCGCGATCAGTTGATCGACCAGCGCCTGCTGGGTATCGAGATTTTGCTGGGTCTCGAATTGCTGCTTCGCGAGCTTCTGAAATCGCTCCAGGTTCAACCGGTCGTTCCTCAGATTGGCCTCGTCCTGGGCCTTCTTCGCCACCGCCTGCTCGAGAGCCGCGGTAAAGGGGCGTTGATCGATCTCCAGAAGCGGATCGCCCTCCTTCACCATCTGCCCCTGTTTGAAGAACACCTTGGTGATCTGACCGTCGACACGGCTCTTGACCGTGACCGTCCTGAACGGCGAGACGACTCCGAGACCGTAGGCGCGCACGGGAAAGTCGGCCTTCTTCACCACGAACGAGGTGACGGGAATCTTCGCCGCGGCCTGACTGGCAGCGCTTTGGGCGGCCGCCGCGGCTGGCTTGACGCCCCCGAGGAGCTCATACCATACGCCATAGGCCACCGCGGCTATTGCAAGGATTCCAAACAGCGCAACGCTGAGCTTCGGTCGCGTTGACAAATTGATGGACCTCTAACTGTTTGCACCTGCCTTCAGAAAACCGACTGATTGCAGGTGCGACTGCCGCCTCGGATTGGAAGTATCGCGGACAAAATCCCAGCGTCAAAATGACGATCGCGTGCGAAAATCTGTACAAATTTTCATGTTCGCTCGCTGCAAAACGCAATCGGTGAATCAAAGCCGTCCAACGAAGGCCAGGCAGACATAAACAGAAACGATATGGAGAGATGCGAGAGATCACCGCGGCATCACACTGAATTGCGCCGGCGATCGCGAATTTCAGGACCGCCCGCCTCAGGTCAGGCCTTATCATTGCAGTTCAGCAAGCGCTGCTTGATGGGAACGAGGCGCGAGATGAAGGCTGATCAACCGAACCACCGGGGAAATGTCGTACCGTTTCGAACGCGATCGGGAGGCGGCAGAGATCCGGTCGATGATGTGCGGTCCGGCGACATTTTGCGCATGCTCGACCTCTCGAAGTTCGAACATCGCTCCGCTGTCGAGAATCGAGCCAGCATGCGTTCCAACATCGCGGCAATGGTTCTGCTCGGGCTTCTCGTATTCATTGCAACAGAGGACTTTTCCAGACTCGAGCAATCGAACCTGTGCTCACAAAACTCGGAGTGCAGGAATTGAATAGCGTTCGTCATCAACTGACGGCGTAACGACGAATCGCAATTTCAGCGGCAAGCGTGTCAGCCAACCGGTGTTCGCGCGGATGTCAGCGATGTCCGGCTTGCCTTCAACGAGGAACGAAGGTCCGGAAGACCCCATTGGCACCGTCCCGCCAATCGTGTAACCCGGCCGAAACCCTCGCCGGGACGGGACGCTGATGAGTGCGGTTGCCACTGATAACGCGGGAGATGGCACCCGCGCGCTGATCTTTGCGCTGCTTGCGCTCGCCTGCGGGCACATGCTGTCGACCTTGCTGCGCACGATTCCCGCCGTCAGCCTCGATTTGATGGCGGCGGATTTCCACATCGAGCCGCAGGCGCTGGCGAGCCTCACCTCGGTCTATCCCTTTGCCTTCGCCGCCGCGCAGATTCCGGTCGGCGCTGCCATGGATCGCTTTGGCGTCCGGCCCGTGTCGCTGAGCCTGCTCATGGGAACCGTGATCGGCGCCATCGCGTCGGGATTCGCCACGGGGCCCGAAAGCTTCGCGGTCGGGCAGGTGATGCTCGGCATCGCGACATCAGGCATGCTGATGTGCCCGATGACGCTGGCGGCCAAGCAATTGTCGGCGGCACGGTTCGGGCTGTGGTCCGGCGCGATCCTCTCGATCGGCAATATCGGCATGCTGCTGTCGTCGAGCCCGCTCGCCTTCGTGGTCGATCATTACGGCTGGCGCGCCGGATTCTGGATCTCCGCGCTCGGCGGCGTCTTCGTCGCGCTCGCCGTGTTCGTGCTGGTGCCGAGGCAGCCGGCCGAGCACAAGGACGAGTCCTCGCCGCTGTCGCAGATGATCGAGGTGCTCAGGCTGGGACTCTCGCGCCCCCTTCGTGGCCTGATCGCGCTGGCGCTGGTGTCGCTCGCAACCTCGCTGGTGCTGCGCGGCCTGTGGGGCGGACCTTGGCTGATGGAGATCAAGGGACTGACGCGGGTCGAGGCCGGCAACCAGCTCGGCGCATTCACGCTGGCGATGATCGCAGGTCCCCTGTGCATCGGCATGATCGACCGCAGGCTCAGTCGCCGCCGCGAACTGGTGGCGGGCACGCATATGGTCGGCGCGCTGCTGCTGGCGCTGATGGCGCTGGGGGCGCCGCATTATGCGGTCTCGATCCTGTTCGGCGTGCCCGTGATGCCGCCGCAATATGATCTCGTGCTGTTCGTGCTCATCGGCCTTGCGACCTCCGCCCAGCCGCTGCTGTTCGGCATGTCGCGGCAGCTGGTCGATGCGCAAACCGCGGGCAAGGCGCTCGCGGCGATCAACCTCGCCTTCTTCCTCGGCGCCGCCCTGATGCAGTCGATGACGGGCGCCGTGGCGGCGTTCGCGGGGCTGCCGGCGGTGCTGCTGTTCATGGCGGCGGCGCTACTTCTGGGCGCGCTGATTTTCCTCGCATACACGCGGAGCGTCTGAGGCCCTTGCACAACGGTGCGCCGCGGGGGATGCTGGCGCACTCCGTGCATCAAGGGAATGAACTCAATGCCTGTCGATACCAAAGCTGCCACCGACCGCCTCATGCGCTTTCTCGCCGTCGAGGGCGTCACCGGACAGGAGGCGGCGATCGGGCGTGAGCTCACGGCCGCGCTGAAGGAGAGCGGCGTGCCGGCCAAGGCGATTCGGCTCGACGACGCCAACACCCGCATTCCCGTGCCGACCGAGACCGGCAACCTGATCGTCGACCTGCCCGGCCGCGGCGCGCTGCACAACCAGCCGCGCATCATGTTCATGACCCACATGGACACCGTGCCGCTGTGTGCCGGCGCCAAGCCGAAGAAATCCGGCCGCAAGATCGTCAACGAGGCCAAGACCGCGCTCGGCGGCGACAACCGCTGCGGCTGCGGCGTGCTGGTGACGCTGGCCGCCGAGCTCGCCAAGCAGAAGCTCGATCATCCCCCGATCACGCTGCTGTTCTGCGTGCGCGAGGAGAGCGGGCTCTACGGTGCGCGCCACGTCAAGCTGGATGAGCTCGGCTCGCCGGTGATGGCCTTCAACTATGACGGCGGCTCGGCGTCCAACGTCGTCATCGGCGCCGTCGGCGCGGACCGCTGGAATGTCGAGATCTTCGGCCGCGCCTCGCATGCCGGCGTCGCACCGGAGCGCGGCATCTCCTCGACCATGATCATGGCGCTCGCACTTGCAGACGTGAAGGCCGGCGGCTGGTTCGGCAAGGTGGTGAAGGGCAAGGGCGCCAATGCGCGGATGGGCACCAGCAATGTCGGCCCCGTCACCGGCGGCGAGGGCCGCCCGGCGGGCGATGCCACCAACGTCGTCACCGACTACGTCCATGTGCGCGGCGAGAGCCGCAGCCACGACGGCAAATTCTTCAAGGAGATCACCAAGGCCTACAAGGCCGCGTTCGAGAAGGCCGCCAAGAAAGTGACGAACGCGCAAGGCAAGTCCGGCAAGGTCAAGTTCAAGGCCGAGACCGACTATTTTCCGTTCCGCATGAAGGACAATCTCCCCGTCGTCAAACGCGCGGTCGAGGCGGTCTCCGCGGTCGGCGGCACGCCGAACGTCCGCACCGCCAATGGCGGCCTCGATGCCAACTGGATGGTCCGCCACGGCGTTCCCACCGTGACCTTCGGCGCCGGCCAGAACGAGGCGCACACGATCGACGAGTGGATCAATCTCGACGAATACGACCGCGCCTGCGCGCTGGCCGTGCAGCTCGCGACGATGCGGTGAGGTGCGTCGCGTGAGCTCTGAAAGATCGTTTGTCGCCAATGACGGCACCGTCATTGGGTATCGGCAGCTCGGAACAGGTCCCGGACTTGTGCTGCTCCATGGCGGGCTGCAGAGCGCGGCAAGCTTTGCCGACCTCGGAGCAGCGCTGGCTGACCGCTTTACTGTCAACATCCCGGACCGTCGAGGTCGGGGTCTGAGCGGCGCCTTTCGGCCCGATCACTGCATGGCGACCGAGATCGATGATTTCGGTCGGCTTCTCGCCGAGACGGGAGCCCGCAATGTGTTTGCACTCAGCGCCGGAGCGCTGATTGCCTTGCACACCGCGCTTGTCAATCCGGCGATCTCACGCCTTGCCCTTTACGAACCTGCGCTCGAGTTCGGCTCGGTCCAACCACGGTACTGGGCCTCGAACTACGAGGCGGCCCTGACCAAGGGAGACCTGGCTGCGGCCTTTGTCGCCGTGATCAAAGGCACCGGCGACGACGGGATCATGACAAAGCTCCCTGCGCCTGTGCTGAGATCGTTCTTCGCCATGATGATGCACCTGCGTCGAAATGCAGGCGCGGGCGATCGCCCACCTCTGGCTACTCTCATCCCGTTGGTCCATTACGACATCGAGCTCATCAAGGAGATGGCCGGCGACCCCGATCGCTTCAGGGGCCTGGGAACGAAAACGCTGCTTCTCGGTGGCGATCGCAGCCAGGGCTATCTCAAGGCTGCGCTCGATGCGCTCACTCCGATCCTGCCGAACGCGACACGCGTTGAGTTCAAGGGCACCGGCCACATCGCGGCAGACAACGCAGGCGATCCTGCCCGCGTCGCCGCGGAGTTGCGGCGTTTCTTCGCATGACCTGCGAAGACCGCGCGAAGACGTAGCAGCATTGCCGCAAACGAGGTTGCCTGCCGGTGCACGCCAGCCTAGCCTGCAACAAAAAGCAGGGAGGCCGCATGGCACGCATCTCGACAGTCGAGACCGGACTCTACCGAATCCCCCTCCCCGTCACGCTGTCCGACTCCACGCATGGCGAGATCGCGGCGTTCGAGCTGATCACCTGCCGCATCCGCGATGCCGACGGCGCCGAGGGCGTTGGTTATACCTACACGGTTGGGCGCAATGGCGGGGCGACCGCGGACATCCTCAAGCGCGAGATCCCGCCGCTCGTCGAGGGACGCGAGGCCGACGACACCGAAGCGATCTGGCATCACGTCTGGTGGGGCCTGCATTATGGCGGCCGCGGCGGGCCGGCGGTGCTGGCGCTGTCCGCGCTCGACATTGCATTGTGGGACCTGAAGGCGCGGCGCGCGAAATTGCCGCTGTTCCGCCTGCTCGGCGGCTTCGATGCGCACGTGCCCTGCTATGCCGGCGGCATCGACCTCGATCTCTCCGTCGAGGCGCTGCTCGCGCAGACCGACGGCAATCTCGCCAAGGGTTTTCGCGCCATCAAGATGAAGGTCGGCCGGCCCGATCTCAAATCCGACGTCGCGCGCGTCGCTGCGATGCGGCAACATCTCGGCGACGGCTTTCCGCTGATGGCGGACGCCAACATGAAATGGACGGTGGAGGAGGCGATCCGCGCCGCCCGCGCCTTCGTCCCCTACGACCTCACCTGGCTCGAGGAGCCTGTTATCCCCGACGACGTCGCGGGCCATGCCCGCATCATGCAGGCCGGCGGCGTGCCGATCGCGGCCGGCGAGAATCTGCGCTCGCTGTGGGAGTTCAAGAACTACATCGTCGCCGGCGCGGTGTCCTACCCCGAGCCTGACGTCACCAATTGCGGCGGTGTGAGTGCGTTCATGAAGATCGCGCGGCTGGCGGAGGCGTTCAATCTCCCGGTCACCAGCCACGGCGCGCACGACATCACGGTGCATTTGCTCGCGGCCTGCCCGAACCGCTCGTACCTGGAAGCGCATGGTTTCGGACTGGACAAGTATATCGAGCACCCGCTGGTGCTCGCGGACGGCAAGGCGCTCGCGCCGGACCGGCTGGGCCATGGCATCAGCTTCGACTGGAAAGGGCTGGCGAAGCTCTCGCCGTAGGGACGCATTGCTGCACGCGAGGCATTCGCAAGCGCTTGACGGGTCGGCTCGATATTCGGCTATGCTGGCATTAGCCGTCCCCCCTTGCGAAAGACCCCTGCCTTGCCCCCCGAGCTGCACCAGAAACTGACCCAGTGGCGCCGTCATCTGCATGCACACCCGGAACTGGGCCTCCACGAGAAGGCCACCTCGGCCTTCGTGCAGGAGAAGCTCACCGAGCTCGGCATTCCCTTCGAGGCGGGCATCGGCGGCCACGGCGTCGTTGCGACGCTGGCGCGGGGGGCGGCGCAGGGCCGCGTCGGCCTGCGCGCCGACATGGATGCGCTGCCGATCACCGAGGACACCGGCCTGCCCTACGCCTCGACGACATCAGGCGTGATGCATGCCTGCGGCCATGACGGACACACCGCCTCGCTGCTCGGTGCGGCCGCGCTGCTGGTGGCCGACACCAGCTGGAGCGGCACCGTCGACTTCATCTTCCAGCCGGCCGAGGAAGGACTTGGCGGGGCGCGCGCGATGGTCGGCGCGGGCCTGTTCGACCGCTTTCCGATGACGCGGGTGTTCGGCTTCCACAACTGGCCGGGGCTCGCAGCCGGCACCATCGCGGTCCATGACGGCGTCGTGATGGCTTCCGGCGGACGCGTCAGCATCACCATCGACGGCCATGCCGGACATGCCGGCATGCCGCATCTGACCCGCGATCCCGTGATGGCGGCGGGACACCTGATCGTGGCGCTGCAATCGGTCGTGTCGCGCAGCATCGACCCGCTCGACACCGCCGTGCTCTCGCTGTGCACGCTCGAAGGCGGCACGGCGCGCAACCAGATCGCAGGACGCGTCACCATCGGCGGCACGCTGCGGTATCATCGCGACGCGGTGAAGGACGTCATCCTGGCGCGGATCGAAGAGATCTGCGCAGGCATTGCAACGACCTTCGGCGTCAAGGTCACGCCGGAAATCGTCATGGGCGTCGGCGTGGTGGTCAACACGCCGGCCGAGGCGGGCCTGGCGCGCCTTGCCGCGGAGAGGGTGCAGACCGAGGTGCGACGCGATCTCGCGCCGAGCATGGCCGGCGAGGATTTCGCCTTCTATCTCAAACAGTGCCCCGGCGCTTTTGCCTGGATCGGCAACGGTGAATTGCGCGACGGCGCCGAGCTGCACGGCCCGCGCTACGATTTCAACGACGCGATTTTGCCGGTCGCCTCGACCTGGATGGCCGAGGTCGCCAAGGTGGCGCTGAAGTCGAACTGACCCCGGAACGGCAGGGCCTCGGATTCCCTGCGCGTGACGTCGGCCGTGCGCCGACCGCCCCGCCGCACTGTCCCACCGACACTTTTTCTTTGGCCTGCAACCCTTTGAACATGCAGCGGCGATGACTGCCCGACCGGGCGCGTTGCAGCACCGCACCGTCGCGCGCGCTTGACGCGGGACGTGCGGGCAGGTCTAATGAAAATAAAGAACAATTGTTCGCATTCCGAACAATCTGTAGCAGGACCAAGCGGGCTCACAACACCGCATCCGCGTCACCAGAGGAAACGTCATCGATGCAAGCCATCCTCAATGGCGACAGCACGCTCATCATCGCGATGATCGTCGCCTACATCGCCTTCACGTCCTGGCTCACGCTCAAGCTGCGCAGCAGGACCAGCGATCAGTTCATGACGGGCGCACGCGCGATGCCGGCGGTGGTCGTCGGCGTGCTGATGATGTCCGAATTCGTCGGCGCCAAATCGACCGTCGGCACGGCGCAGGAAGCGTTCCAGTCGGGCATGGCGGCGGGGTGGGCCGTGCTCGGCGCCTCGATCGGCTTTTTGCTGTTCGGGCTCCTGATGGTGAAGAAGCTCTACAGTTCCGGCGAATACACCATCTCGGCGGCGATCGCGCAGAAATACGGCAAGTCGACCATGCTCACGGTTTCGGTGATCATGATCTACGCGCTGCTGCTCGTGAACGTCGGCAACTATGTGAGCGGCGCGGCCGCGATCGCCACCGCACTGCATGTCAGCATGCCCGTTGCGATGTGCATCATCGCCGTGGTCAGCACCTTCTACTACGTGTTCGGCGGACTGAAGGGCGTCGCCTGGGTGACGATCCTGCACAGCGCAATCAAGGTCGTCGGTATCGTCATCATATTTTCGGTTGCAATGTCGCTGACCGGCGGCATCGCGCCGATCCAGGCCAAGCTGCCCGCCTATTACTTCAGCTGGGACGGCAAGATCGGCTTTGCGACCATTTTCGCCTGGACCTTCGGCACCGTCGGCGCGATCTTCTCGACCCAGTTCATCGTGCAGGCGATCTCCTCGACGCCGAGCGCCGATGACGCGCGCAGGGCCACCTTCTATGCGGCGGCGTTCTGCCTGCCGCTCGGATTCCTGCTCGCCCTGATCGGCGTCGCGGCGAAATTCCTCTATCCCGACATGAACAGCCTCTACGCGCTGCCGGTATTCTTGGAGAAGATGCCGCCGCTGGCCTCGGCTTTCGTGACGACCTCGCTCGTCGCCTCGATCTTCGTCAGCGTCTGCACGGTTGCGCTCGCGATCGCCTCGCTGGTGGTCCGCGACTTCTACGTCCCCTACTGGAAGCCGACGCCGGAGCGGGAGCTGAAGATGACCCGCCTGTTCTCGGTGGCGATCGGCATCGCACCGCTGGTCTTCGTCTTCTTCGTCCCGGAAATCCTCAAGCTGTCGTTCTTCACGCGCGCGCTGCGCCTGTCGATCACCATCATCGCGATGATGGGATTCTACCTGCCGCTGTTTGCAAGCAACCGCGGCGCCACCGCCGGCCTGATCGGCGCCGCGATCTCGACGACGGCCTGGTACATGCTCGGAAACCCCTTCGGCATCGACAACATGTATGTCGCGGCCGCGACACCACTGGTGGTGATGGCGGTCGAGCGCCTGGTGATGGGCCGCGCTCCGGCCGCCGCCGCGACTTCGCAGACGGCGCAGCCAAATGCATTGATGGAAAGGACTTCGACATGATCATCGATACCGAGATCGTGACCACCGACATCGGGATCGCCGCCGATGGCGTCGTTCGCCCGGCCGCCGGCGATCCCGACCGGTCCGACGCTTTCATTCCCTCGCCTTGCGTGCAGAACCACGCCGCCAATCTGATGCCGCTCGCGAACGGCGATCTGGCTTGCGTCTGGTTCGGCGGCACGCAGGAGGGCATGTCGGACATCTCGGTCTATTTTTCGCGCCTCGCCCGCGGCGCAACGCAGTGGTCTCCGGCCGAAAAGCTGTCCGACGACAACGGACGTTCGGAGCAGAATCCGGTGCTGTTTCCCGCACCTGACGGCACGCTGTGGCTGATGTGGACGGCGCAGCTCGCGGGCAACCAGGACACCGCGCTGATCCGCCGCCGCCTCTCCCGCGACAACGGCAAGAGCTGGAGCCCGATCGAGACGCTGTTTCCCGAGCAGCGCGGCCGCGGCACCTTCATCCGCCAGCCGATCGTCGTGCTCGACAATGGCGACTGGCTGCTGCCCGTGTTCTATTGCCACAGCACCCCGGGTCGGAAATGGAACGGCGACGAGGACACCAGCGCGGTGAAGATCTCGTCCGATTCCGGCACGACCTGGCGCGACATCGACGTCCCCGGTAGCCGCGGTTGCGTGCATATGTGCATCGCGCGGCTCGACGACGGTTCGCTGATTGCCCTCTACCGCAGCCGCTGGGCGGACAACATCTATCAGAGCCGGTCCACCGATCACGGCCGCACCTGGTCGGCGCCGGTCCGGACCGTGCTGCCCAACAACAACTCCTCGATCCAGGTCACGCGGCTCGGCAACGGTCATCTCGCGCTGGTCTTCAACGATTCCAGCGCCAGGGATGCGACCGGGCGCCGCCTCTCGCTCTATGACGAGATCGAGGACGATTTGCCGACCGTGCTCGCCGGCGACGGCAAGACGACGGACGAACGCACCGCGTTCTGGGGCGCGCCGCGCGCGCCGATGACGCTGGCCGTCTCCGCCGACGGCGGGCGGACATGGAGCAAACGCAACGTCGAGACCGGTGACGGCTTTTGCATGACCAACAATTCACGCGATCAGACCAATCGCGAACTATCCTACCCTTCGGTCAAGGAGACCGCCGACGGAGCGATCCACATGGCCTTTACCTTCCATCGCCGCGCGATCAAATATGTGCGCGTGACCGAGCCATGGGTGAAGCGCGCCATCAGAGACTGAGAGCATGGACAGGAGGCCACATGCGCTCGTCACGGGCGCCAGCTCAGGGATCGGCGCTGCGATCGTCGAACGGCTGCTGCGCGATGGCTGGCGAGTGACCGGCATCAGCCGCCGTCCCGCGCCATTCGACCATCCGGCCTTCGATCACCTCTCGCTCGATCTCGGAGAGGTCGATAACATCGCGAACGCCGTCGCTGGCGTCGCGCCAACCGCACTCGTTCACGCGGCCGGCATGCTCAAGGTCGGCGAGCTCGGATCGCTCGACCATGACGACGGCACCGCGATGTGGCGACTGCATGTCGATGTCGCCGAGCGCCTCGCCAACACGCTGGCGCCGCGCTTGCCGAAAGGAGGACGCATCGTCCTCATCGGCAGCCGCACCGCCTCAGGCGCGGCCGGCCGCGGTCAATATGCCGCGACCAAAGCGGCGCTGGTGGCGCTCGCGCGGTCCTGGGCCATCGAGCTCGCGCCGCGCGGCGTCACGGTCAACGTCGTTGCGCCCGCCGCAACCGAGACACCGATGCTGAAAGACCCGACGCGCGCCAATGTCGCGCCAAAACTGCCGCCGATCGGCCGCTTCATTCGCCCGGAGGAAGTCGCGCACGCGGTGGCGTTCCTGCTTTCGCCGGAGGCCGCGGCCATCACCGGACAGCAGCTCGTCATCTGCGGCGGCAGCTCGCTCTAGGCGCACGGCCGCAATCACGGTCGGCCCGCAATTGCGCGAGGGACAGCCCCTGGCGCGGCGGTCGCCCTCACATCATCGCGATGGCGACGGCCGCTATCAGCGCGTGGCCGCGATCCTTGCGCGGAAGCTCGCCTGCCCCTGCATGATCTTGTCGAGCAGTGCATCGAGCGCCCAGAAGCGCTCACGGATGTCGAAATCGATGGTCCGGCCGTGGGCGCAGGCGAACGTGTCCTGGTTAGGCGAGCTATGGGCCGCCGGCAACGGAGCCCGCGATCACCATGACGAGATCGGCAAGATCGATCTTTCCATTGACGACCAGCGCTTCCGAAGAGCCTTCGACTTTCAGCGCTTGCGGCCGGTTGGCGGCCTGACGCTTGAGCTCGCCGATAATGGCCTCCTTGAGCTTCTCCTCCAGCATCCGATCTCCTTTCAGGCTGTCATTTGGGATTTGGCTCTTCAAGGCCCTCTCCGGGCTCGTCGAGCCGCCCACTCCGGGCCAGCCGGATAGCGTTGCCGAGCGCGCACGCCACGTTGCGCACCTCCTGCTGAAACTCGCGGTCCTCGTCGAGGTCGCGGTGGGAGGTCGCATATGGCTCCATGTAGCCGACATAACCGTCGATCTCGCCGAAGCGGCCCGCGGAGATCAGGTGCATGTCGATGAGCCAGTCTGACAGGCTCCGGCGCACGCCCTCGGCCCCGACGCTGTCGCCGTGAACGACGAGGCCGAAATGGCGGCCGGCGAGATGGCGCGGATAGGGCCAGCCCTTCAGCTCCATCGCCTTGGCTTCATCGGCCTTCTTGCCGTGCGTCGAGGTCGGATCGGGATTGCCGCCGTCGGCGCAGACGAGGCGATCAATCATCGCCTTGAGACCACCCGGCACGTGATACCAGTTTACCGGCGTCACGATCAGGATGCCGTGGGCCGCGACCCAAAGCGGATAGATCTCGTTCATCCAGTCGCTGGTCTGCCCCAGCGAATAGTTCGGATAGCAGCTGCACGGCCAATGGCAGAGCGGCATGGCGGTGGAGACGCACGATTTGCAGGGATGGATGGTCTTGCCGAACTCCGAGGTGAGGCGGGAGAGATCGAGGATGTCGACGGCATAGCCCATCTCCACGAAGACGGGCTCGGCCAGCTTGACCAGGCGCCAGTTTTCGACATCTCGCCGGGACAGGTGTGCTCGCTGCGCGCCGAGCCGTTGATGATGAGGATGCGCGGCGCCGCTTTGGCGTCGTCGTGCCGCCGCTGCGCCTCCAGAATTGCGGCGCGCGCGGCGAGCCAGTCGACGGCGAGGTCGTAATCGGGATCGGCGAAGCCTTCCCCCGCCTTCCTCGTCACCGGTGCCTTGCGCGAATGACTATAGGCATCCCAGGCAGCGCCGACGATGGCATCGAGCTCCGTCTCGAGCGGTGCAAAGGCCGGATCGACGAACTGGCTTCTGTATGCGCCTCTCGAACGTCTCGCGCGACAGCTTGACGGGCGGCATTCCCTTGCGAACGTCGACATCCGTCATGCTGACTCCTCGGCAGGTCGTGCAATCCGACCAACCCGGGGCACGGAGCGCGGTTCCAAGCTTTGCCAAGTGCAACCAAGGCGCCTTGGCGACGTTGACTGAAGCACCGCCGGGTGACAACCGGACACAACGGGGACGATGAACGCGGCGCATTTTTCCGGTTTCTGCCCGCGACATCAACGCATCGGTACGCGCTGACATCTGACCTGTTCCCGGCGCGTGCAGCCTTTGAGCTGCAGCGCCCTGCACCTACTCCCGCCAGAACCCGGCCAGCTCTTCCGCTGTCACGAGATCGACCTGGCCGTGAAAACGGGTGCGGTACATCGTCATGAGCGCATCGTGGCCGACATCGGACGAGCTGCACAGCGCGTCCTCGACGATCACGACCCTGAAGCCGAGATCGACCGCGCTCAGAACCGTCGAGAGAACGCAGACGTCAGTCTCCGCACCTGACATCACCACCGTGCCGACGCCCTTTTCGACCAGAAGGCCCGCCAGAGCCGGATTGCTGAACGCTGAATAGGCCGGCTTGTCGACGATGCGGGCTGGAGGAACATGGCGCGCCAGGGCCGGCACGAGATCTAGAGCGGATGGCGGAAGATGGCTGCGCGTTGCCTGGCGCCAGCGTTGAAAATAGACCTGCCACTGGCCGGGACGGTCTTCCGGATCCTGCGGCGGGATGAAGCGCGTGAAAATCGTTCTGGCCTGATGGCGCGAGACGATCGACGCGATTGCCGGCAGGACCTTTTCCATCCACGGCGTTTCCCAGAGACCGCCGGACGCAAAGATGTTCTGCATGTCGATGCAGAGGTGAACGGCACGCCGAATTTGGCTGTCCGGCGACTTTGCGTCACTCATCAGCTTTCCATCCCGAAGCGCCTGGCTCGATCAGAGATCCTCTCGCGCCAGGCTTGGAAAGCTCGATGACTCAGCAATCCTTGTCGGCGGTAGCGGTCGTCGACTTCGGCTGCCCGGCGGCCGTCGGCTGTCCCTGCATCTGACGCTGGGCGTCCTGCGACGAGGTCGCCGTGTTGTCGGTGGCCTTGTTCATGGTTGACGTCGGCGGATGCTCCTTGGCATTTGACGGAGCGACGCCTGTCGTCTCGGTCGCCCGTCCGGTCGTGGCCGGTCCCGAGCCGGCATCGCGGTTGGCGGTGTTGCAGGGACCGCCCAAAGCGATGGTCGAGCTGACGGCCAGCATCGCGCCAACCAGCATTGATCTTGTAAGCATGACATCTCCTTCCGATCTGGCCGGCCAATGCCTGGCGGAGCCGGGTTCCGCGATTTTGCGATGTTGCCTCGCGAGCATTTCCGCGGGGAATGACGTTTGCCGCCTCTCGCAAAGGTTGCCTGTCTAATCGCGCAAGGGATCGACCGTTCCTAAAGCGGTGGGGACTTCGAGGCTTGGAACGTCAGGCAAACCGGAAAATCACTCCGTGAACGTCTCGGAGGCCTCTTCGGCATTGATGGCAGGATCGGCCGAAAGCTCTCGCTCCGCTTCGTGCCAGAACTCCTCCTGCCGTCCTTCGGGTTTACCTGCCAGTTCCCAGAGCTGGTGCGCGCGGGTCTGGATCTGAGCCGCCGTCGGCTTCGCCATTTGAATTCGCTCCCTGATATCTGCCGCCACACTTCAGTTCGGTCTGGCGGGGTGCGCCGTGCGCGGATGGCGGTCGTGCAGCAGCCGGGCCAGGGCTTCACGATCCCCGGCATGGCCTTTCATCGCCGTCTCGAACAGCGCCTCCTGGACGTCCCGCGGCATCTCGCCCCACACGTCCATGGCGGCAAGGCCCAGCAATGTGGCAAAGCGTTCCTCGACCATTTCGATGCTCCCTGTCCGGCCTGACAATAGGAACAGCGAGCGCCGGCTTGCGTTCCCAACACAGGACGCCGACCGCTGGGCGCATATCCGCTAGATAATGCCGCCCTGCCGAAGCGCCGCGATCGCGGCCACGTCGTAGCCAAGCTCCGTCAGGACGAGGTCGGTATGCTCGCCGAGCGTCGGCGGACGCGATGCGATCTCGCCGGGCGTTTCCGACAGCCGGACGGCAGCGCGGGCGACGGGTGCGCGTTTCGGCAGGCCGGGATATTCGACCTCCTGCATGAAGCCGGCGGCGCGAATATGCGGATGGTCCAGCGCCTGTTGCGGGCTGAGGACGGGCCCGGTCGGAATCATGGCCTTGCCCAGCGTGTCGACAGCCTCCTGCGTGGTGCGCTCGGCGCACCAGCGCGCCATCCGCTCGCTGATGATGGGGCCGTTGTTGCCGCGGCTGATGTCGTCGGCAAAGCGCGGATCGTTCAGCCACAGGTCCTCCTCACCCATCAGCTTCGCCCAGCGTTTGAACAGCGGATGCCCCGTCACCTGGCACAGCACCCAGCCGTCTTTAGTGCGGTAGATGTCGGCCGGCGCTGCGGTCTGGCCGAGATTGCCTGATGGCACGCGATTGACATTGATGACGGCCTGCTCGATCAGCGTGGCATTGGTGAAGGACAGCGCGGTCGCAAGCAACGCGCCCTCGACGATCTGCCCGCGTCCGGATTTGCCGCGCTCGATCAGGGCTGCGAGCGTCCCGAACGCGCAATGCAGCGCCGTGCCGAAATCGACCCAGTTCACCGCGGCCCGATATGGCGGGTCGCCGGCACCGGTCATGTAGACCGAGCCCGACATGACCTGGCCGACACCGTCGAAGCCGACGCGGTCGGACCAGGGCCCTGGCCCGCCGAACGCGGTGGCGGTCGTCAGGATGATGTCGGGCTTGATCGCCTTCAGCGAGTCGTAATCGAGCTTCATCGCGCGCAGGGTCTGTGGCGGCAGATTGGCGACGACGACGTCCGCGGTCGCGATCAGGCGGCGCATCACCTCCTGCCCTTCCGGCTTCATCGGATCGAGCGTGATGCACTTCTTGTTGCGGTTGACCTGAAGAAACAGCGCGCCTTCGCCGCCCTCGCCGACCGGCGCCACGAAGCGATCCTCGCTGCCGTCGCGCTTTTCCACGCGGATGACCTCGGCGCCGAATTCGGCCAGCAAGGTCGCGCAATAGGGCCCTGCGATATAGCGCCCGAAATCGAGGACGCGCACGCCCTCCAAAACTCCTCCCATCGATCCCTTCCCTCATTTTTTGTTCTTGCCAGATTACAGGGACTGGCTGCCACGGCAAGGCGGGCTGCGGGCATGCCGCCACGCTCTCAAGATTTGCCCGCAACTTGTGATCGCCTGACAGTTTCGGCGGGCGGAAATTGTGCTCTAGTATAGACCTCTCCGTCCCCCAACCAGAGCCCATCCATGCCGCAACAATTCGATCGATCCGCAGAAGATCTCGGCAACGCGATCCATTTCGAGCACGTCAACATCCAGGTCCCGGACCAGCGCCTCGCCACGCTGTTCTACGTGACGGGGCTTGGACTGACCCGCGATCCCTATCTGATGGTGTCCGACACCAACATGTGGATCAATGCCGGACGGAGCCAGTTTCACCTGCCGAGCGGCAGGCCGCAGGTGCTGCGCGGCCATGTCGGGCTGGTCATCGAGGGCCGCGAGGCGCTGCTGGCGCGGCTCGCGTCGGTCGCGAAGAAGCTCGAGGGCACGGCGTTCGCGTTCGCCGAGCGCAATGATCATGTCGAGGCGATCTGTCCGTGGGGCAACCGACTGCGCTGCTACGAGCCGGACGCCGCGCGCTTCGGGCGCATCGCGCTCGGCATTCCCTATGTCGAGTTCGACGTGCCTGAGGGCACCACGAAGGCGATTTGCGCCTTCTACCCCGAGATCATGGGCATGCCCGCGAGCTTGCGAAACGGCGACGGCCAGGTCGCCGCCGTGAAGACCGGCCGCGACCAGCATCTGTTGTTCCGCGAGACCGATCGGCCCAAGGGCGACTACGACGGCCACCATGTGCAGATGTACATCACCGACTTCTCAGGCCCCTACCGCAAACTCCTGGCGCGCGACCTGATCTCGCGCGAGGACAATCAATACCAGTACCGCTTCTGCGACATCGTTGATCTCGACAGCGGCAGGCATCTCTTCACGGTCGAGCACGAGGTCCGCAGCGCGACCCATCCGATGTTCATGCGTCCCATGGTCAATCGCAATCCTGCGATCAACAACCGCAATTACGCATTCGGCCACGATCAGTCGCTCTGGGCGATGGGGCCGGATCAATACGAGGGATAGGAGACGGCGAACGCGCGCCTTGCGGCGCGCGATCCATGACCTCGGCCGGCCATCAGCAGCCACGGCAGATGATCAGCCGGCGGTCGATCTCCTTGTCGAGCCGCTGCAGCTCCGCGTCTTCGGGGGAGGCTTGCGTCGACCCGGGCACGTCGCTGCGCCGAGGCTGCCGGTGACCGATGGGGGCCTGCCGGGCCAGGTCCGCGAGCCTTGTTGCGGGGACGCTGCCGGGCGAGGCGACGGCCACAGGCGCGGTTGCGCCTCCGCCAGCCCTGAGGCTGGAGGCCGATCCGAACAGGAACGTAGCTGCGACGACGGTCACGCCAAGTCTGATTGACATCATCATTCTCCTATCGCGGTGACGTTGCGACGATGCGCATGCGATGGATAGGAGGTCCCGGCTACTCGACCATTTCGCCCGCGGCGACATCGCGTTACCATTGCAACCGCGATCGCCGAATGTTGTGCGCCGGCTCTGGATTCCTGTTTTGACGCGCTTTCTTCGCCCGAGCCGGTATCCGCTTCGCTCGAAAAGGCTCTACCGCGCGGTGGCGGCGCGCCTCACGCGTCGTCGCGCGGCCGACGAGGCGACGCTCCGCGCCAGGACGCCGGCGAGCTCCGCCGATATCAGCGGGTGATGAACGAGCTCGGTGATCCCGGACGTCTCCAGCGACGGCACCGCCAGCTCGCGCGTCGAGGGGCTCGCCAGAATCATCGGCAAGGCCGGCGCCGCAGCGTGCAATGCCGCCGCCAGCTCGATCGAGGAGCCTCCGGGCAGGTGACACACCAGTGCCGCATCGAAACGCGTTTGCGCGGTGCGGCAGGCTGCGATCGCCTCCGCCAGCCTGGTGAACCCGACCGGCTCATAACCCAGCGCCGCGAGGATTTCCTCATGGCGCAACAGGCGACGGCGGTCGGTGTCGAGCACCAGCACCGTCTCGCCCGTGCCACGGAACGCAAGATCCGGGCTGAGCTGAACCGGCTCCGCCTCGTCGGGGTCGCCGGACGGCAGCCAGACGTCGAAGCGCGTGCCCGCATCCGGCTCGCTCTGCACGGCGACGGCGCCGCCATATTGCTCGGCGATCTCGCGAACGGTTGCGAGCCCGATGCCGTTGCCGTCAGGGCGCGTCGTGAAGAAGGGCTCGAAGATCCGCTCCAGCGTCGCCTCGTCCATTCCCGGCCCCGGATCGGTGACCGAAATCACGGTGAAGCGGCCGGGGCCGACCTCACTGCGTCCGATCGACAATGGCTGTTGAAGATCGCGCACCTTGATGCCGAGTTCGATGCTACCCGGCTCCGTCATCGCCTGTGCCGCATTGTTGCAGAGATTCAGGATCACCTGCTGCAACTGCGCGGGCTCGCCCATCACGGTGGCTTCTTCGGACGTCTCATCCACCTCGAACTGGACGTGCGAAGGCAACGAAGCTGCCAGCAGCGATCTGGTCTCGTCGATCAGGGTCCTGACGCAGACACTCTCCCGCCTGCCCTCGCCGCGGCGGCCGAAGCCGAGAATCTGTTCGACCAGTTCGCGCGCCCGCTCGCCGGCACGGCGGATCTCCGCAAGGCTGCCGGCCGGCCGGCCCCCCGACCGGATACGCGCTTCGGCGATCTCGGCATAGCCGAGGATCGCACCGACGATATTGTTGAAGTTGTGGGCGATACCGCTGGCAAAGGTGCCGAGGGTTTCCATGCGGCGAGCCTGTTGCAGGCTGGCCTGCAAGCGCTCCTTCTCGCCTTCGAGCCGCACCCGGCGGATCGCGTTGCCGATGGCGTCGAACGCCATGCGAAACAACGAGACTTCGGACCAGTATGCGAGCGCCCCGGCCGGCACGGTATCGAAGCCGAGGATTTCATCGCGATGTCCCCGGACCGCCGTCACGCACAGCCAGCCGCCGACGCCGGCGTCCTCGAGCAGGTTCATCGTGTCGTCGGGATGGGTGGCCTTGACCTTGGGGATATAGACGATACCGCCTTCGCCACCGTCGAAGCGTGGCGCGAGGCTCAGCGCGCGATCCGGCCAACCCGCCTCGAATGCGATCCCGTCGCGGGACCACCGATAGGTGCTTATCGTCGTCCCGGTCGCGCCGACGAAATAGGCGCGATCCGCACCGATGCATCCGGCGAGCTGTTGCAGCGCGGTCTCGACGTCAGCGGTGATCCTCTCGCGGCTCGAATCGATGAACCGCATCGAGATGCCGGCCATGACGTGCTCGAAGGCCGCACGGCGACGCAGCGTGACCGCGCGCCGGTGCAATAGCAATCCGAAATAGACCACGCCGCAGAGCAGCAGCAGCGACGTCATGAACTGCAACAGGCGTACCCGGCGCGCCGACGCTCGCGAGGCCAGCTGACGCCTGGTGATCAATGCCAATACGGCATCCTGCTCGCGGTTGTTCGATTCGGCGACGAGCGCCTTCAGGATCATGTCGATGTCGGGCAGAAGGTCATGCAGCATCTGCCCGTGCATCAGCAAAGCGCGGACCGAATCCATGTCCTGCGGCGGCGTTTGCACGAGCGCCAGCTCTTCCAATCGATCCTGGACCTGGCGCGCCACGACGTCCGACGTATCGAGCGTCAGGCGCAGCATGCCTGCCGCCAATGCGGAGGCGGCCGTGACCAGCGCCCGCTGATCCGACTCGGCCAACTTGTCGCTGAACAGACCGAAATAGGCAAAGGAGTTCTGGAGCAACGCGTTGCGGCTCTTGAACCGTTCGATCAGGTCCTCCTGCCGGAGGGCACGCGCCGACAGCACATCGATGGCCCTGGTCTCTTCGGCGTTGAGACCCGGCGTTTCGCGCAGCCGCGTCAGGGCATCGTCATACGCATCGGTCATCTGCACCAGCTTGTCATAGTTGCGCGACAGGCCGGCGCGCGCGGTCAGCACTTCCCTGGTCATCGCGCGTTCGAACCGGGTGAAGTCGCCAAGCGCCTGGAGCTGACGGTCGTAACGTACCGAATTGAAGTTCAGCCCGTTCAACAACAGCCAGGTCAGCAGGGCCAGCACGCAGGTTACGCCGATCACGGCGGGGGCAAATTTCATGGGGAGCCTCCGACAGTCGCGCCGCGATAGGTGCCGGTCAGGCTGTTCAGAAAGGCGACGATCGCCTTGACCTGCTGCTGCGTCAGCGTCGCGTTCAATTGGGCAAAGGCCATCTTGCGAACCGCATCATCGAGCGTCGGCGCGCTGCCGTCATGGAAATACGGCGGCGTGGTCGCGACGTTGCGCAGGCTCGGCACGCGCAGAATTTTCGGCTCGGGCGATGCGAGCGGGTGGAATATGCCGTGGCGCTGGAACAGATTTCCGCCGACATTGACGCCCTGATGGCAGGACGCGCAGCCCAGCGATTTGAACAATTGGTAGCCGCCCAGCTCGTCGTCCGACAGCGCCGCGGCGTCACCCGCCAGCCAGCGATCGAACTTGCCGCCCGGCGTGACCAGCGTGCGCTGGAAGCTTGCGAGCGCGTCGACGACATCGCCGTGCTCCGGGCGGCGGCCATAAGCCGCGAGGAAGCTCTCGCGCATGTCCGGATCGGCATTGAGCTTCTCTGCGATCTCGACCGAGCTGCTCGCCATGGTGCGCGGGCTTTCCAGCGACGCCCTGGTATCGGCTTCGATGCTGCGCAATTTTCCTTCCCAGCCGAATCGGAAGCTGAGCGTCGCATTGAAGACGGTGAGCGTGTTGAGCGCGATCTCCGCTCCGTCGAGGCCGACATCGTGCGACCTCGGGCTCGCGCCGTTCGTCGCGATATCGTGGCACGAAGCGCAACTGCGCGAATTGTCGTGCGACAGCCTGCGATCGGAGAACAGTCGTTCGCCGAGCTTGACCTTCAGCGGGTCGATTGCGGGCGGCGCCGGAATGGGCGTGATGGGCTCATCCTTGCGGACCGACACGAGAGCGGGCGGCGACTGCGACGGTGCGGGAGAGACCTTCAGGGAGCACGGCACCAGTGCGCAAATCACGATCGCGCAACGTCGAAGGCCGGCACCTCGTCCGGCCCCGAGAAATCTGGCGAACTGCTTCACGCCCTGAAATGTGGGGGTGAAGCGAGAATTGTCGCGTCTGCTCAAGGAGTTTTGATCGAAGCTGGATGAGGTCCCGAGGGTGGTGGTCGGCTTGGCGGTGCGAGATCGGAAGAGCCAGCCTTGACGTCAATCGACATGATCGACCGGCTCGCAGCTCGACAGAAGTCCAGCCCCACCAGGGCCATGCAAATCGCGTCAGCAATCACGACAGTACCTCACCACCCGCTCGACTTCCGATCGGCCGTTGATCCCGATGTCCCGCAAGGTCCGATCGTCGAATTCCATCAGCCCTGCGACGGCCCTTCTGATTTCCCATTCCCGGCGCCAGTGTGCCGGCAGGGCCATCACAGTCCCGAGAGCCGCACCGAGCGCGTGCAGCCAGCTGCGCGCGGGTCGTGCATCGCGCGGCGGGACCCGATCGAACAGGACGATATTCCCACTGTCGCCGGCGCCATCGCTCTTCGCCGGCGCGGGCGGCGTGCGATCCGCCGAAGGCGGCCGCGACTCGCGCACAGCATCCAGCATCGCCTGAACCGGCACGGCGGCGGTCGGATGCAATGCGGCGCCGTAGAGGGCAAAGCCTTCCATCACGGACGCGAAGACGGCCCACCAGAATGTGGTGGCAGGTTGGTCTTGCGCGGCCGGCGGCGCGACCGAAGGCGAACCGATGTCGGGCAAGGAATGACCCGCGGCAATCGCACGGAGACTGACCATGCCGCGACCATCCGAGCGTGCGACCCAGTTCGCCCCGTCGAGCCCCATGTTACCCGGCAAGGCAACGCGGCTCACGCCGAGAGAATGCTTCTTCATCGTAAGTCTCCCACATGATGTTGGTGGGAGGCAATCTGGCGGCCCGCTGTTACGCTGAGGTCACGGTCAACGGCAAAACGGCTACAATTGCAATTTCCAATCTCCTCTAGAACGGATCGACCGGCACCGCGAAGACATAGCCGACGCCGCGCTCGGTCTGGATGACGCGCGGCGCGCTCGGATCGGTCTCCAGCTTGCGTCGCAGCCGCAGCACCTGGACGTCGATGCTGCGATCGAAAATATCCTCATGGATACGGGTCGCCTGCAGCAGATGCTCGCGGGTCAGGGGACGCTGCGGCGCCTCGAGAAAGGCCAGCAGCAGCGCATATTCTCCCTTGCTCAACGGCACCGGCGCTTCGTCGGGATCGGTCAGCTTTCGGCTGCGGCGTTCGAGCTTCCAGCCGCTGAAGCGATAGCCCCCGCGCTCGGGATCGCGGGCACGCGCGGCCCGTCCCATCTCCTGCCGCCGCAACACCGCGCGGACGCGCGCCAGCAGTTCGCGCAACGAGAACGGCTTGATGATGTAGTCGTCGGCACCGAGCTCGAGCCCGACGATGCGATCGATCTCGTCGGGGCGATGGCCCGTCGTGATGATGACCGGCACGTCGGAATGCGAACGGATTTCCCTCAACAGGTCCAGACCGTCATCCTGACCAAGCCGAAGATCGAGGATGATCAGGCTCGGCTGGCTGCCATCGAGATAGTGGTTCAATTCCGATCTGTTGGAGGCCGCCCTTGTCGGGATGTTGTGCTCCTCGAGATATTTGATCACCATTTGCCTTAACGTCGGATCGTCATCGACGACGACGATGTGGCCAATATCTGCAAGCATTCCGTACTCTCAAAATTCGCCGTCCGCCAACTGAGCTGTACTTAAGAATTGCGAACGTCAACGTCCGGCTGTGGGGAAATGATCTCGTCCGAATTGGAATCGCTCAAAATAGAATGGGGTATCCGAAGCCATCGGCACACACTGAGTCTGTCCATGATCCGGTGATGACGCCGCAACAGGGTATTTCTGCGGCTAATTCCGCCGGATGTCGCATACGTGAATAATTGTGATCCCAGTGTTTGCTACTTTTGGGCGATAGCAAGTCTGCGGCCTGCGCTGTCGTTCAGCGACTGCGATCGGCTGCGCAAACTGTTGCCCGCCACGCCGGGCGCGATCGTCTGCGGGCTTCGCGCAATCATCAGGAGCCCGGCAGAGCCATCAGGTACTGGTAGATCGCGGCGAGATCGTCGTCATCCATCCGCCCGATCGGCCGCCACGGCATTTGCTCACCGAGCCGATGCCCGCTCGGATCAACGCCTGAGCGCATGGTGTCGACGAACTGCGCAAGGCTCCAGTTCTTGACGATACCGAGGTCCGGTCCGAGCGGCGGCAATTGTCCCGGCACGCCGCCGCCGAGATCCCTGCCGTGGCATTCGCGGCAATCCTGGTAGGACAGCAGGTACTTGCCATAGAGCGCCGTCGGCGCCTTCGGCGGCGCGGTGATCACGCCGGTGAAGACGGGCTTCGCATCCGGCAACAATCCCGCGCCCAGCATCACGATGCCCAGCAGGCTGAAGCGATCCGGCGGATCCGGGGTCTGCGCACCGCTCGCGGGCAGGCTGCGGACATAGGCGATCACCGCCTTGGTGTCGTCGTCACTGAGCCGGCCGGCATTGGTGAAGGACATAATCGCCAGCCAGCGCCCCCTCGCATCGAGCCCATTGCGAATGGCACGAAAGATCTCGCCATCCGACCAATTCTTCAAGACGCCGGCGGGCGTGAGATTGGCCGGCACGAACGAGCCGATGGGAATCGGGAGATCCTTGGCGACGTCGCCGCCGCCGGTCAGCGTCCCCGTCTGCGAGTGACATGCGGCGCAAAAGCCGTCGGCCACGGCCCTGCCCCGGTCAATCTGGTCCGGTGTCGCCTCGATCCTCACATCCGGGACCGGTGCGGAACGGGCGCGTTGCCGCACGATACCGACCGCGGTCAAAGCGGCGACGCCGAACACCGAGACGGCCAGCATGGCCGTCAGCACCATGCCGCTCCACTTCGCCAGGGCAGATTTCGTCCGGGAGGCGCGAACGCCCAGCCAGGCCAGAAACGCGATGAACGCAACCATCGCAATCAGGGCGACAATATTTTCCATGCCAGTCCTCAATGAATTGGGCGCGACCGATGCCGCGCGACATCCGAATCGTCAAAAATCACTTTCGGCCGACGCCAACGCTCCAATATCTGCGAAGGTGTGCCATGCGGAGGTCTGCCGGGTTAGCAGCGCGGTGTTTCCGTGCCGTTTCATCGCCCGCCGCTCGCGTTACAATTGTAATCCTGTGCCAGCTATCGGCTTCCGGCGGGATGTCACCGGTTTTTGCACCGAGCCTTTTTGCCTGGCCTTTTGCCTGGCCTTGGCAGCGCCACGATGCGTTGCCGCCGTAACCATTTTTATTGCCGCCGGAAGCCGTGGCGTAACGGCGATCACTTCAATTGCCTCTCACTCGACCGGACGCCCCGGGGGCGACCGTGCATCGATCATCAAGAGGTCAACTCACATGAAGATTCTTATCGCTTCGACACCTGCGACGGGTCATCTCAATCCGATGCTGGCGATCACGCAAATCCTGCGTGGCGATGGCCACGAGATCGCCTTCCTGACGGGCACCGCCTTTCGTGCCCGCGTCGAAGCCAGCGGCGTGAAGTTTTTTCCCCTTCCCGAGGACGCGGACTTTGATCCGAACGACGTCTTCTCGCGGTTCCCCGAACTCAAGACCATCCCGCCGGGATTGGAGTGGTTCCGTGTTGCCTGCGAGCGCATCTTCGTCGACGCCATTCCGGCCCAGCACCAGGGGCTGCTGCAAATCCTGCGGCAATTCCCCGCCGACATCATTGTCGCCGACGACATGCTGTTCGGTGTACTGCCGATGCTGCTCGGACCGCGCTCGCAGCGGCCTCCCATCGCGCTCTGCGGGACCTCGTTTCTGCATTGGGCGCGCGAGGACGGCGCGCCGAATTTCCTCGGCCTGCCCCCGGCAAAGACCGACGAGGAGCGCGATCACTATGCGGCCATGGCGCGGGACTTTGATGCGGCAGTCGATCAGCCGGTGTCAATGCGCCTGAACCGGGCGTTGAAGTCTCTTGGGGTCGGACCGATCGCGATGCCGCTCTTCCATTCCGTGGTCGCTCTCGGGGATGCCTATCTGCAATTGTCGGTGCCAAGCTTCGAATTTCCTCGCGAGATTCCGCCCTCAGTGCATTTCGTCGGCACCCCACCGATCATCGCCAACCAGGTCCCGCCGCCGCCCTGGGCCGAAGAGCTCGACGGATCGCGCAAGGTCGTTCTGGTGACGCAGGGAACGGTGGCCAATCACAATTTCAATCTGCTGGTTGCCCCGACGCTGGCGGCCCTCGCGGACGAGGAGGACATCCTGGTGATCGTGACGGCAGGCGGCCGCCCGATTGACACCATCCCCGGCAAGATCCCGTCGAACGCGCGCATCGCCAGCTATCTGCCGTTCGAGTGGCTGCTGCCGAACGTCGACGTGCTCGTCACCAATGGCGGCTACGGCAGCGTCAACCAGGCCATGAGCTTCGGCATCCCGCTGGTCACCGCGGGGCTGACCGAAGACAAGGCCGACGTCAACGCGCGGGTCGCATGGTCCGGGGTCGGCATCAACCTCGCGACCAACGAGCCGACACCGAAGGCGTTGCGCGACGCAGTGCGGACGGTGCTCGATCAATCCCGCTTCCAGTCGCGAGCCTCGCAGATCGCGGACGAATTTGCCGGGATCGACACGCGGGCCGAAATCCTCCGGGTCATCGGCGAGCTCGTGGCCGACGAGAGCTCGCACACCGGAGCGATGGCGGCAACCCGGGGGCGGCGCGCCGAACGGCGCGCGTAATCGCCAAACGCGACGATGGAGGGCGGGCGACCGCGCCTCCATCACCTCATGCACATCGACCAAGCCGGAATCGGATATCCGTCATGCAAATCGACCCCGCATCCTTCGCCTTCACGCTGCTGCTCGGTTTTCTGGCGGCCGTGCCCTATTCCGGCATCGACATCAACCTGCCGGCGCTGGCAGCAACCGGCGCGACGCTCGACGCGAGCGCGTCGGATGTCGGGCTGACCATGAGCGCCTTCATGCTCAGCCTCGCCACCGCGCCGCTGATCTACGGACCGATCTCCGACCGCCTGGGCCGCAAGCCGATTCTGGCATTCGGCCTCGTATTGTTCGTCGCCGCAAGCCTTGCCTGCGCGAAAGCGTCCTCGCTGCCGGTTCTGTTGCTGGGTCGCTTCGTCCAGGGCATCGGCGCCGCCGGCACCGCAACGACCTTTGCGATCATTCGCGATCTCTTCGACGGCAACGCCGCGCGAGGCAAGATCGCCAACGTCATGGTCACGGTCAACGTCGCGACCGTGATCGCACCGACGGCCGGCGCCGCCCTGCTGGCAATCGCCGGCTGGCGATCGATCTATGCCGCCCAGGCGGGGATCGGTCTCATGCTGCTGGTCGTGGTGATGTTTCGCTTCGCGGAGACCGCGACGACCGACCGCTCCGGCCGCCTGGGGCTTTCGGCGGTCATCGACAGCTACCGCCAGGTGCTGACGCATCCGGTGTCGTTGCCTTTCATCCTGGTCGGCGCCGCGGGCGGCGCGACCGTGTTTGCCTACGTCACCGGCGCCTCACTGTTCTTCGTCGGCGCCGTCGGACTGCGCCCCGAGCAATACGGCCTGATCTTCAGCGCATGCTCGGGGGCCGTCATGGTCGGCGCCTTTCTCGACGGCCAGCTCGGCCGGCGCGGCGTAGAATCCGCCCGCATGCTCACAACCGGGCTGACGCTGTCGGCCGCCGCCAGCACCGCCCTGCTCGCGATGACGTTGGCCGGGTGGATGCCCACGTCACTCGTGGTTGCGCTGCTGATGGCGGTCGCACTCGGCTTCGGGTTCAGCGTGCCGAACGTGATGAGCGCGACGATGCAGCGTCTCCCGGAGATCGCGGGCGCCGTCAGCGCCGCCGCCGGAAGCATTCAGCTGACCGCCGGCGCAATATCGAGCGGGCTGGTCGCACTTCGCTTCGACGGGCGGACCGCGTTGTCGATGACCGCAGTGATGGCGGCAACGTCGCTACTCGCTCTGGTCCTGTATCTGCTGGTCGCGCGCCCCGCCGAACGCCGCCTACCGTCGCAGACGATCGATCCCGGCGTGGCGGTCCGCAGCCCCACGAAGTCCTGAGTTCGCCGCAGCCGGCCGGCAGCCAGGCGCGACCTGGCTGTGGCGGGAGGGATCCAACCTCCGAATGGCGGAACCAAGACCTGTTCGATGTTCGACTGTTTCAATCCGCATTTGGAACAAGCGGCGCGGCGCGCCCCGCCCTTATTCTCGCCGCCATCATCATTCAGGAACGCGCGCAGGGGGCGGGCTCCTCCAGGGGGCAGTTCCCAAAGGTTCTGCGTGATCATCCAACGTTTAGTGCAACACGAAGTGATTGCGTCCCGCCGCGCGCTCCTTGGCGGGCTTGCGTCCTCGGCCTGCGTTGTCGCGCTGGGCGGATGCGCCAGCCTGGGTGCTACCGGCGCACGCTACGACGCTTCATCGCTCTCGGTCGACCCTACGCTGCTCGTCGTAACCACGCGCAAGCCAGTGAGCGGCGCCCGCGCGAAGCCGTGGTTCGGGCCGGAGCGGGCTTCTACGATGACCGTCGCACGAGCGAAGCTTGTGGCGCCTGGTGACAGCCGTTTCTCTCTGGCTGCAGCCGGACTTGACGATTGGCGCCTTGATGGGGTCGAGCCGGTATCGGGCGATGTCGGCAGTCTTGTCGCGCAGGCCGGCGGCGGACCAGACGTTCTCATCTACGTGCACGGTTTCAAGCAGACGTTCGAGACAGCTGCGCTCGATGCCGCGCATCTCTCCGATGGCATCAGGTTCCGCGGCCAGACGATGGTATTCTCCTGGCCCTCGAAAGCCGGACTGTTCGACTACGCCTATGACCGCGACAGCGCAATGTGGTCCCGCGATGGCTTCGAACGCGTGCTGCAGTCTGTCGTGACGAGTTCAAGCGCCGGCCGCGTCCACATCGTCGCGCACAGCATGGGAACCATGCTGACGCTCGAAAGCCTGCGCCAGCTCTATGCGCGATCCGGTGACGCCGTTGCGGGCAAGATCGGGGCCGTGGTGTTTGCCGCGCCTGATATCGACATGGACGTGTTCTCGTCGTCGATCAGCCGCATCGGTCCGCTTTCGCGCAAGATCACCGTCATCGCCGCAACGAACGACCGCGCGCTGGCGTTGTCGGGGCAGATCGCTGGCGGGATGACACGGGTCGGCGCTGCCGAGAAGACCGCCATCGAAGGGCTCGGGGTGCGCGTGGTCGATGCGTCCGAGGCAGGCTGGGGCGTCATCAACCACGACCTGTTCCTGTCGAATGCGGAGGTGCGCCAGGTGATCCGCCGCTCAATTGATACCGTGGCCGCGTGAACCCGGCGTGGCGGAAACGATATCGCCGATGCAGAGGGATCTTAGAGCTAGCTCTGACAGCCCGCTGACAGGTTCAATGCCTTGAACAGGCCATCGAAGACACCTGACCGGCAGGGCTTGACCTCCGCGACTGGCTTGGCGCGCTTGGCATTCACAATTGCCTTGGACGTTCCCTGCACGGGCCGAGGTCTGGGCAGCATAACCGCGAATTTTCTCCCGCTTGCGGTGCGCTGGTGTGGCGCGATGATCTTCAAAGGCTCTGGCGCGACAGTCGCTGTTTGATCCGGCGGAGGCATCGGTTCGCTCAAGGAGACCGGCTGCGGAGGCGCTTCAAATTGCATGTGCATGTGCGGGGTCCCGAGCCGATCTGCCGTCGTCAGCGTATCGCCTGAGGCGAGCAATCCGACGGTCGCCTGAACGGGCGGCGCGTTCACGGGCTTTGTCATGCGCGGCGCGGTCTCAAGCTCCATCACCGCGAGTGTACTGAAGCCAACGAGGATGAGAGCCGCTTTCATCTGATTTCACGCTTCCCGAACGAGACGCTCGTTCAAGGCCTGCCGAAAATAAGCTCCCGTAAATCGGAGACCAATTGCAGACATCCAATAAGGCGGCTTGGCGGCAGAACTGAACCAGCCGACGCGGCCACGGGACAAGATCAAAGACAGGGTTAACGCGGGTCATGCGAACCGGCCCCTTATGCGGAGTGCTCGCCGCCGCCTAACGACTGGTCCCCTCGAGCTTGCAATGTGCTAATCTGAGCCGGCACTCAGCCCGGACGGTGCACCGTGACCGATGGTCGTCACCCGGCATGGACCGAGGAAAGCCGCTTCCGCGGTGCGCTCGACGACGTGATCATCATCCCGCTTGTTGTTGTCGCGCTCGCCACGAACAAGATCCTGCGTTTCGTTCTTTCGATCTTGATGCGGATGCTTGACTACGCCTTCCCTTTTGCAATGCAGATCGTCTGGCTTCCGCTGTTCGCGGCCAGGGTTGTCGGCGATGTCATCATGACTGTCATCCATGGCGCGGTGCGCTTGCTTCCCCTATCCGCGGCGAAGCGTCGACAGTGGGTCAGATCGATTCGCCGAAACTGGTTGTGGTTGCGGCGGAAGATCAGCTATCGGGCGTTCGAGCAAGCGGTGCATGATGCCTTTGAGGGCGGCATGGCATGGGTGTTCAGAACATGCCGACATCTCACGCCGAACGCCGCATTGCTCGTGATCCTGTGCGCGGTGCTTTGGCTGCCGATCTCTTTCGCGGCGGCAACGGCGATGCATGCGGTATTGTTTGCCAAGGTCACGTCCTGGCCAGCCTGGATGCAACTCCTGCATCCGCTCGCTACGGTCATCGCGAAGAGCAAGCTTCTGGTGCTACCGGTCTATCCGGCAGCTTGGCCGCAGGCCAGAAAGCACCCGCTCGTTCGGCTCATCTTCAGGGGTTACGACATCATCAAGCGCGCGCATCTGATCAGAAAGGTCGGCCTTCGCTATCGGCAGGCAGAGATCGCCGGGACCGCGGCGGTTGAGAGGCTCGAGCGCATTGCCGGCCTCACGTCGGCGGTGCGGTGGTTGCGCGAGGCGCATGTCGCAGAGCATCTCGGCGTCGAGAAGCCCACTCAGGAATTGCGTTCGTTCTTCGCGCGATGGTCCATCAAGTTCTCGGCTGAATATTACGAAGCGAAGGAACGGCAAGCCTCAGCCGGCCCATCATCGAACAGCAGCAAGCAGCGAACACCGGGTTGACCGTCAATCGCCAACGGCCTCACCGTGCCGCTGTCGCTGCCCGATCTCTCTTTAACAGCAGCGGACTGCGCCATTTCCAAATAAAGCAACGGAGAAGGCGATTTGACGAGCAATATCACCTGGCCGGGGCGGGAGGGATCGAACCTCCGAATGGCCGAATGCTTCGCCTATTGGGATTGCAACGGAGCATATGTGCTTCTTCGCACAAAGAACTGTTCGAACAATCTACCGTCGCCGATATCTCTGGCTATTTCTCTCAATGCGAAGAACGGCATCAACGCGACGAACATGATCAGGCCGAAGACAAGAATTTCCTTTGCACTTCCAGCGCCGGAAGCAGCGAGGCTTTCAGCGACCGGCTTTCCATGCCACGCTCCTGCGAGGACCTCCTCAATGAGGTGGAACAAAATCAGCATCAGAGAAAATACGGCAGACCTGTATGTGATCGGGTAGACTAAAGGTCTGCTCTTGAGATTGTCTGCGACGTTGAAGGCTTCGGCGAAATAGATGACCTTTGCCAGCACCAGAGCATTTATGACTGCGAACCCCTGATGATAGAACGGGTCGGGCAGGTTCAGAATGATCGATTTGTGAAGAGCGAATAGGCCGAGCAGGACCCAGAGATATGCAAATATCCAGAAGAGTCTCCTCAGCTCTCTGAGGCCTTTCTCTTTGAATTGGTTGAGTTGATCGCCGACCATCGTCCGACCTCCCGACACCCAATGCCTCTCGGCCCATTTACTCCAGCAAAGATCATTTCCTTCCAACCGACATATCTGTGTCTGCTGGCTCCGATCGCTCTAACTCCTCCGCGAGAATCGGAATTCCGAGATTGCAGGCCTGAACGCCCTGAACGACGCAGAGCTTCAGCACCTCCATGATCTCTTCCACTACCGCGCCTGCTTTGAGGGCGCCTTTGATGTGCCGGCGCGTGCCCGGTGCGTACATGTGCGTGTAGGACGCATCGAAAGCGATGCTCAGAAGCTCGATCTCCTTGGGAGAGAACACGCCGTTGCCGTAGATTCCGACTCCGGTCGCCATGAATTCATCGGTCCAGACAGGATCGAGCTCGTAAAATGGATCCCATGCGGCATTCCACTGTCCTACTGTTTTCATCTTGTCGCAGGCCAGCGTCGTGGGCGCCTGTTTCTTCGATGGGCTCACGCCCGCTGCCTTGGCTTCTTCGAGCAGGATGGGTGCACCCAGGCTGCATGAGTGAATCGACATCGCGGACGCCATCTTGAGGACCGTGAGAACTTCATCCCGCGTCGCGCCCGCTTCGAGCGCGGCGCGAATGTGACGGCGCGTGCCCTCCGGGTTGAGGTTCGTGCAGGCGGCATTGAGGGCGACACTGACCAACTCAATGAGCTTGCCAGGCAGGACCTCCCGAGCGCAGGGATTGGTGGTCATCTTCACGCACGCCCGAGTCCAGGTAGGGTCCCATTCGAGGAGCTTACTCACAACTGCTGCATCCCATGGACCCGACTGATGCGACGAACCGATTGCGGTCGTCTGTTCGGCACGCTGATTTCGCGTCATCTGGGCACCTCGAATGAGAACTGCGCAGTCTCGCCAATGCTGCCGGGCCCCGCATCGATGAAACGCAGGGCCCGGCGCCGGCTTCTACTCCGCCGCCACCTGCGCCGGCGGCACCATGCAGTAGGCCATGGGGTGAGAGTCGCCACCGGTCTTTGCGACCGCCTTCTTGCCGTCAGTCTCCCATACCAGGAAGCCAGTCTGGCCGTCCTTACGGGTCGGCGGCAGGCCAAGATTGTGCAGCGTCTCCTCGACGCTGTCATACCAGACGCCGATCTTCATGATCTGGCGCGCTTCCTCGGCGGTCGCGACCTTGCGACCGAACTCCTTGCAGATGCGCACGGCACCTTCGATCTGCTGCACCGTGGTCCGGCGTTCCTTGTCCGGGCCCCACAGATTGTCCTCGTTGCCGACACGCACGTGCTGCCCGAGCACGATCGCCATGGCGGAGATCGGGATCAGCCCGCGCATGCTGGTCCAGAAGGTCGCACTCGCACCCTGCGGAACCTGGCGAAGGAATTCCATCCAGTGGTAGGGATTGCGGCCCAGCGTGCCGCCACCATAACCGGCAATGGCGAGGTTCATGGGACCCATGTACACGCCGGCGCGGATCAGCCGCTCGATGAGCTCGAGCTGATGAACATGAGCCGGGACGAAGTAGGGCTGAATCCGATTCTTTCTCAGCCGCTTCAGGTGCTCGAGGTAAAAGGCCGGGCCCGCATCAACCCACATGCCTGCCCATGCCGCTTGAACCTTCGGATTGTTCTCGAGATGCGTCCCCTTGATGTCGTCGGCCGACATCCAGGACATGATGTCCCACTGGGTCGTTCCGGTCGCCACAGTGACGCATTCCGGCTTCGGATCGAGCTCCGTGAGCATATGCCGCGTATCATAGTCGAGCCACTTCGCCTTCGCGTCGGCCGACTTGGGTGAAAACGAGATCGAGCCGCCGACCTGCAGGATCATCTTCGGCACGGCCTTCTTCAGCCGTCCGATGAAGTAGTTGAACTGCTCGAAATCCACTGATCCGTGACCCGTGGCGGGATCGCGCACATGCACGTGGAGCATCGTGGCTCCGGCGTTATAGCAGTCCACCGCGGCCTGAACCTGTTCATCCCACGTCACCGGGATATCGGCATCGCCGGGTATCCACTCCGGCCCGTACGGGGCCGCGGTGATGATCAGGGGCGCCATGTTCTCGGGCAAAATCGAATCATCGGTGTGGTACATGCTTATCTCCGTGGTTGATGTGACTCCCGTTGCGGCGAACACTCCCGTATTGCTCCGGACGATCCGGTTGCCGCGTTAGTCCGGTTCCGGCGGTGGAAATGCAGTGGTGTCAGCCTGCCAAATGGCGAAGGAATTTCCCTGCGGGTCCGCAAGAACTGCGTACCAACCGGTTCTGGGGACCGCTGTTTTCGGGCGTACAATGCTCGCGCCCATGCATTCCGCCTGGGCGAGTGCGGCGTCTACTGAAGCGACAGTTACGTAATTCCGCCAGGAGCCGGGACCGTCCACGGGGCGATACGTCAAGCCTCCGTCGAAACCGTTGCCGCTCTTCGGTTCGGTTTGAATCCGCCAATAATCGACGCCCGGCGCCTTTTCGATCTGCCAACCGAACAGGCCGGCGTAGAACTGCGCGAGTTTTGCGGGGTCATCGCCGTAGATTTCAAAATGGGTCAAGAGGCTGGTCATAAATCCAATCCCTCAATTTCTGGCGGCGCATCTCAAGCGGTCGCTAGTGCGCAACTCATGAACTGAGCTGCAGCGATATTTGGTCGAGCGCTTCGGCAGTAGACCCGAGGAGAGTCGTGATCAGCAGCAAAGCGAAGCGCGGAGGTGGAGCCAACGCACGATCGCGCGCAATCCTGCTGCTGCTCTCAAATTTACACTTGCAATACCCATTGCCGCACCCCTGCCGTGCTGCACAATTGGATTGTGAAAATCCAAAGCCTGGGGCGACGCCGCCCCCACCCATTTGATCTAAATCAAAAGTGGCTGCTTGCTATTTTACGACACAGATTTGGCAAGACTTCCTATCGCTGAAGATGCTGTTCTCTATGGGCTGGGCTCCCAACGAGTTGCAATGATGGAAGGGCAGCAACGTATCGGAGTTTTGGTCGAACTCCCCCAGGTCTTGCGGGACATGGGGCAGGATCCGGCGACGGTGATCGTCGGTGCCGGTATCAATCCTGACGTGCTGCGGAGTCCTGAAAATTCACTCTCGTTCGCCGAACTCGACCGCCTTGTACAGGCTTGCGTTGCTGCGACAGGATGTGAGCATTTCGGACTTCTCGTTGGGCAACGGTCATCGACCGCCAGTCTTGGATTGGTAGGACGATTGATGCGGACTGCCCCAACGTTCAAGGATGCGATCTTGGATCTATGCACCAACCAGCGACGCTATGTGCACGGTGCTGTTGCTTATCTGGTGATCCAGAATGACATCGCTTTCTGGGGATACGCCGTCCATCATCCGGGCCTGAAAGCAATCGAGCAAATCAGCGACGGCGCGATGGCGGTGGCATTTAACATGGCGAGAGAACTGGTGGACCTGGTGCCCGACGAGATCCTGCTTTCTCGTCGAGCCCCCGGCAATACGGCTCCCTATTGCCGGTTCTTCGGCTTTACACCGCGGTTCGATGCAGAACAGTACGCATTGGCTTTCCCTACAAGTTTGCTCAGCCGTCCTGTTCGCGGCGCAGATCGCGAACTGCGCCAGATATTGGAAAAGGCGGTTGCCGCCTATTGGGCCGTCGAGCAACCAACCGTGACGCACACGGTGACCCGCATGCTTCGTGCTCGCGTGATTTTTCCTGATATCTCGCTGGAAGCGGTCGCGAGCGAGATGTCCATGCAACCCCGGACTCTGAACCGACGACTGCAAGCAGAGGGCAAGAGCTTCCGCCAATTGGTCAACGAAGCACGCTTCGAAGTTGCTCGGCAATTGCTCGCAGGCACAAGGATGGATGTCACCAATATCGCTCTCGCGCTCGGCTACGCCGATCCCAGCAGCTTCACGCATGCGTTTCAGCGCTGGTCAGGCGCAGCGCCGAGTGAATGGCGGGCCAACTGATCGGCTCCAACCCGGCCAGCCACGACAAGCGCAAGTCCAGAGCGAGCATGAGAGATGGGCGACGAACGAAATATCGATCTCTCTTCAACGGGCAGCGCAGCGCACCGTTTCCAAATCAAGCAATCAAAAAGGCAATTTAGCAAGCAATATCAGCTGGCTGGGGCGGGAGGGATCGAACCTCCGAATGGCGGAATCAAAACCCGCTTGATTATGCAACGATTTCAAAGCGCATTTGGAAAAATGGGCCAAAACGCACTTCAAAAATATCAATAGCTTGGCAGCTCTTTCCAAATAAAGAAGCGCCTCTCGCAGGGCGGACCTTCCGAAAGTGACGGGGCCGCGCGTGCCGATTGGAGTTGGTCGCACAGACTTCCGATGGAGCCGCTGATTAAGAGTCAGCCCGGGTTGAGAACAAGCAATGACTTACTGGTCGCACCACTGGGCTTATCCGACCGAAAGTGGGCATTCGTCGCACGATCATAGTGATTGCACTGCCTGATCTCGGCACCCCCTCCACGAAGGTCTTGGAAAATAATGATTTTCCTTTGGTGGGCGCACCAGGGCTCGAACCTGCGATCCGCTGATTAAGAGACAGCCACGGGTTGAGAACAATCAAAGACTTGCCAGTCTCACCCCTCGACTTATCCCGGCCGAAAGGCGCTCTTTCTGTGCACTGGCATGCAATTGGAGCGTAACCAGCTTCACCGGTCAACCATAGGGGTATTCAAAAGTCCGGACCGAACACGTCGTTGTTGAATTGGGCCGACGCCTCGTCGTTGTCCATGCTGTTGATCAGGTTCTGCTCGGGATCCGTAAAGCCACCTGCTAAGAGCGTATCTGGCGGCAATGCGCCATAACTGGCGCGATATTTATTCATGGCGGCCACGCTGCCGACATACGCACAGGTGCATCCGGAGGGATCCGCGTAGACATAGTAGGACGCCCGTCCCTTTGCCGCAGTTGGAACTGATTGGGTGGAAACGACATCAGCCAATTCAACATCTCCGGCGTGGTGGCGGCGATGGGTTACCCCGATGATATCAACAATTGGCCTGTCGATTGCTGAGCGTAGCCGCGGGCGCCCGAGGACAAGAGGGCGAGAAGAGTGACCGAGACGATGCCCGCAGTAGCGCCTGTAGATCGAAGACTCATTTTTTCTCCGGGGACACCTGGATTGACTTCCGATTGGAGCCGGCAGTGAAAGGGAGGCGTCTATAAATATGCCGTGTACGAGCCGATCCACACCAGGATCGACATGAGCAAGCCGATGACGCCGGCGTTGTCCGCGAACACGGTGGCGGTGCCGGGCATGCCGAGCTTGAGCTGACTGCGGTCGATGGTTTTCGGTACGGAAATGACAGCCGGATAGACCTTGGCGCCGCCGATCGAGCCGACGCGCGCCAGCGTACCCGAGACCGCGATCTGGCCCTGCCCCACGCCCTGCGGGATGGCCCCGACCGTCGCTTCGTGGATGCGGCCGGGACGTCGTCGAACACGAGCTCGACGCGGGCGCCGGGCTTGATGGTCTTGAATCCGTTTGGGGGGAACATGCCCGTGATGAGGATATCGTCCGTGACGACGAACGACATTACCGATCGCGCCGGCATGGCGCGGTCTCCAACCGCCAGGGCCATGATCGTAACAACGCCGTCGCCGACGGCACGGATCGTTGTTTGCTCGAGCTCCCATTTGGCCTGGTCAAGCTAGGCCTGGATCTGCGCGACGGTCGTGTCCGACCTCCGATTCCATAGCCAGCCGCGCATTCAGGCTGGGCGGCTGGGGACCCGGCATCGCGGGCGGCTTGGTCGCAGGGGCCGTGATCGGCGGGCTTGCCTCCTCGGCTTACGGCTGGGGGCCCGGCTATGGCTACTACTATGGAGCGGGCTATTATGGCGGCCCCTACGCCTACGACCACGGATACGATGAGCCGTACCGCTGGGGCGGCGGCTACACTACCACGTACTACACGGGGCCGGGCTCCTACGGCCATCGCTATCGCCGTGTTGTCCGCCCCTCCTATGCCTACTACCGCGGATCTTATCCGGCCGTGCGGCACTGCTGGCATCACCCCCATTGGTGAAACCGGTCGATCCAAACGCAACAAAGGCCGCGCTCCCAAAGGCGCGGCCTTTCCCTTTGCCTTACGCGCGAAAACCCCGCTCACCTCCAGCCGCCGGAAAATGGGTCTTGCCGATCAAAGGCAAGCCTTCGTTCGGGCGCCCTTTTGGACAGTCCTGCCGACCGCTTCGGATGCGTGACCGCGTAGACGCGGATAGGCGGTTCTTTCTTGATCTGGGCGGGAGGTGCTGCAGGCATAGCGGCCATGGCTTCGCGGACTTGCTGCTGGGGTTCGGCGATCTGGTCGGCGTGCGCAATCTTCGGCACATCGTCACGCGGACGCGTGTCGAAGACGATCTTCTCCGGAAGGCTTCTCGCCGAGTTGATCCGGATGATGGTCCTGTCGGGATCGGCCGCAGCCGTACGCTCGACGGGCGCTGGCAGGTACCGGTCCGCAGCGAAGAGCAGCGCCAGCAGCAGCCCGCCGACGAATACGAAATATCGAATGATTGGCATGGACGGCCGCTCGCAAAGAAGGAATCAGATTATCGGCGGGCCGGATTGACGTGAGGCGGGCCGCTTCTTTCAGCGACCCGCCTCGAAGGATCTAGTCGATTTCCTGCACGACCGTGCGCGTCGATGGATCGACCAGCATCACGCGTTCGCCCGAGTAGACATACCGGTACCTGGTCAGCGAAGGGCCCCAATCGGTGGGAACCGCCTCAAGCTCGACTTCGCGCGGCACCGGCGAGCCGACGACGATCTTCTCACGGCTCTCGATGGGCCGAATTTTGTGCTCCGTCACATAGGAGCGGATCTTGGTGCGGTATTCCGGCTCGATTTGCACGGCGGCGGTATGGCCGGTGCCGGTGGTTGTTACAACCGTAGACTGGGCCATCGCAGCGGTCGAGAGCAGCGCAGCGGCCGCAGACATCAGCAGTAATTTTTTCATCATGTTCTCCTTGCCGCTAGATGCGACGCAGCGAAAACATCACCACGGCGCTGAAGTTCCTGAGCAAGGATGGAATATTACCACTTTTTCCCGATCTGTGTGTTGGGTTTATCCCCTATCGCTAGGCCGCCCTCGATCCCGCACCGAGCAGAGGTATGCAAATCGTTCTGGTGATACGGCCCCCTGCGTCGAACCAAAATTTCGTACTTACAGCGCTGCCGTCGTAATCTCGGTAGAAAAGCCGAACGCATTCCTGCTCCGGATGGATTTCGTTCAGTTCGAATGCGGGCTCGATTGCGCCGCGTAATTTAGCCGGCCAATAGCAAAGCAAACCAGGCCGTCCGACGAACCGTTCTCCGCTGCAGCAATCAAGCGTAGCCTGATCTGCATAGAGCGGCAGCAAGTCCTCCAAACGGCGCTCGCGGCATGCATCCAACCAATCAATCACGATTCCAATGGGATCGAAGTCAGTTCCCGAACCCGACATGGTCCACCTCACAGTTGTCCCCGGTGGCAGGGTCTCGTTAGGCCCCGAGACTTGAATGGTGTATGAACCGCCGGTTCCGCTCCCGTTTAGGTCCCGCCAACGCCTGCTGCACTTCGTGCTGCCTCGGTCGGATCGCCCGACCTCACGCTCGGATATTGAACCATTCCAGCGCTCGCGTCGTTCTTCACAACTGGAGGAAGCGAGGACGGGTAATGAGGGCCAGAACGGGATGAGGATACTGATCGTCGACGACCATCCCGTTGTCGTGACGGGCTGCCGGTCCTTGTTCACGTCGGATCCCTCCGTTGAGATCCTGGAGGCTTCCAATGCAAAGGAGGGCCACCGAGCGTTCCTGCAGAAGCATCCCGACGTCACGGTGGTGGACGTGAGGCTTCCCGACCTTACCGGCTTCGAGTTGACGCGGCGGATCCGCAAGGATGATCCTGCCGCCAAGATCGTGATGCTCAGCGTGAGTGAGGATCCGGCGTTCGTGGTGCGCGCGGTCGACATGGGCATTCAGGGGTATGTCTCGAAAAGCGATGATCCGCGGCTCCTGGTCAAAGCCATCCGGAAGGTTGCAGCAGGGGAGCGCTTCGTCTCGCCGCGTCTGGCTGAAGCGACGACCTTCGCGGGCGCCGCGATCAAGGGCAGTCCCTTGACGCAGATGAGCGCACGCGAGCTTGAGATCCTGAGGCTTTTGGGTCGCGGCGACCGCATCTCAGAAGTCGCGTCCGAACTCGGCATCTCCTATAAAACTGTCGCCAACACGACCTCCACGCTGAAGACCAAGCTCGGCGCCAGAAATCACTCCGACCTCGTCCGGATCGCAGTCGAGATCGATTTGCACCGGTGAAGAGACGTCGACCGGTGTGAGCGCACTTGTAGCCCAAAGTAGGCGTCTTGTTCACGTAGGTTCTGCTGATGTCGCCGTCCGATTACCCAGTCAGGAATGTTCACGATCGACGCCAACGAAGGCTATTGATCGTGCTGGCGTTGGGATTTGTTGTTTTCGGCGCCGCTGCGGCCACCCTGTTCTACGTCTTGCAGCCCGAGACCCTCCGGATCGCCGTCGGACCCGCAGGCAGCGACGATCATCAGGTGGTCCAAGCGATGGCCGAGGCTTTCGAAGAGGAAAGCAGGATGGTCAAGCTCTCCCCGATCACGACGGAAGGAGCGGCCGAATCCCTGGCCCTGCTAGGCGCCGGCAAGGCCGACCTGGCAATCGGTCGCGGCGACCTTGGCATGCCTGCCGACGCGCAGACACTGGCCGTCCTGCGGAAGAACTACGTCGTCCTTTGGTCGCCCTCCGGGCGACCGGGCAAAGACACCAAGAAGAAGGCCACCGGCAGGATCGGAGAAATCGCCGATCTGGCGGGTCGCAAAGTCGGCATTATAGGACGGACCGGAGCCAACCTCGCACTCCTGCGGACGATTCTGGTGGGCTCCGGAGTCGAGCCGGATAAAGTCGCGACGGTCCAATTCGGGACCGAAGATATCGAAAAACTTGCGCAAGACGCCACCCTCGATGCCTATCTCGCCGTCAGTCCGCTCGACAGCAAGATCACTGCCGCCGCGATCGCCGCGACTTCGCGATCGCGCGGGGCTCCGGACTTTCTTCCGGTCGACACATCCGAGGCGATCGCTCTGAAGAACGCCCGCTACGAAGCCGAAGAAATTCCGGGCAGTGTCTTCAACGCAAAACCGGCGTGGCCCGAGGACAAAGTCGACACCATCAGCGTCAACCATCTCATCCTGGCCCGAAAAGAGCTGTCAGAAGCCAAGGCGGCGGCCTTCTACCGGCAGCTCTTTGCGGTACGCGACACGATCACGCAACGTGTCGCCGGCGCCGCACACATCACGAAACCCGAGACAGAAAAGGAGGCGGTTCCCTCAGTGCACCGGGGCGCCGCGGCGGTCATCAACGGGACCGAGCGAACCTTTCTGGACAAGTACAGCGACTACTTCTGGTTCGCCTTGCTTTTTCTTTCCGGGATCGGCTCGGCCGCCGCCTGGCTGCGTCGCTATCTGAACCGAGACGACCGGGACGACACCACCAGCCATCGCAACCGGATTCTCGCCGTGGTTTCGGAGCTTCGCAATGTCGGCTCGGAACAGGACCTTCTGACATCGCAACAGGAAGTCGACGCAATTATCGGCGAAACACTGAAGTGCTACGATGATGGAGCGATCGAACAAGATGACTTAGCCGCTTTCGGACTGGTTCTTGAACTGTTCGATCACGCCGTCGCCGAACGGCGAGCGACGCTGCAGAGCGACCCGCCCGATCAGGCAAAAACTCCGGGTCCAACCCTTGCCTCGCGCAGGTAGGCGCACCCTGCAAGATCGACAGCAGTTTTTTGAAAGTATTTACCTGAGCGGGATCACCAGCAATCACATCCTAGCTACAGCAAGCCTGGGCGAACTTGGAACGGTGCGACGGTGACGAACGGCGAGTGAGGGCGAACCATATGGAGCTATACGGAGGGGCTGATTAAACCTATCGTCAAAAAGCGCCGCACGAACTCCATTATGAAAATTAGGAACCCAATCAGCCGAGCAGAGTTGAGTCGCCGCTTGTCATCTGTAGCGAGGCCGAGCGAAGGAAGCCCATGCGTCGCGTTCGACTTGTGATAGCAGATCGACGTCCCATTGTTCTGCAGGGTTTTGTATCGCTATTCGAAGTGCAGCCCGATTTCGAAGTGGTTGCGTGCTGTCTCGATGGAGCCAGTTGCGTTGCGGCCATTCGCAGATTGACACCCGATGTGGTGTTGCTGGAGGACGGGTTCACCGATGTAACCGCCTCCGACATCCTCGCCGTCGTGGACGACGAAGGCCTCTTATCCCGGTTGGTGTTCTTCACTGCTACTGTCGCCGGCGGCGATCTTGCCAGGGCAATGGCGACCGGTGCTTGCGGCGCGATTCCAATGAACGCCAAACCGGAAGCGGTGGTGCAGTCTTTGAGGCTGGAAAAATCGGGGTCCGACCTAGCGAGGATCGGTAACGAAGCCAATGGAATCGCCTCGTTCGGCAATAACGTCCTGGCGGTTCTGACCGTCAACGAGCGAACGGTCATGGATCTCGTCGCCGAAGGCTTGTCTGACAGTGAGATTGCCCGGGTGCTCGGTGTCTCTCTGGACATCGTTAGGATTCACATCGACCACGCGCGACAGAAGCTCGGAATCGCCAGCCGAACGGAGCTCGCCGCGCTCGCCCTGTCGCGCCGTTATGGCGCGATGAGTATCCTGGCAGCTGCGATCCTCGCAGCGCTGGACGATTCAGCCGCTCACGCCGCGACCGAAAGTTTCACGGTCATGACCGCAAACGGCTCCGCGGAGGTCGTCACGATCAAAATCAGCCGCAAGGAAAAAGCAACGGGTGGCAGCCCGGCCAAGGCCGCGAGCAAGGACCGCGCCGGCGCGGCGGCTGGCACGTCGACGCCGACCGGCAGGCTCGTCGATCCCGGAGTCGAGATTGCCGCGAGTTCATTTGCGCAGGCAGCGCTCAACGCGCCGAAGCCGGGTTCGAGCAGCTTCAGCATCTTCATGATTGCAGCTTTCGCAGCCTTGATTTACGAACTCGATGGTGCCGCCCACGCCGCGCAAGCCTTCGATTTCGGCGATGGCCCGGCTGATAGCTTCACTTCATCTGCCGCAAACGATGCCAACGGACTGGCAGCCGCACTTCCCGGCTTCGCAAATTTCGACGGCACGGCCATGTACGATGAGGCGTTCGCATTCAAGTTCATCCAAGGCGATACGATAGCCAAAGACGGCAGCGAGCTTTATGTCGGCGATGCCCGCCCGGAGGGCGGCAGCAACCGAGGGAACACTATTTCCCAAGGTTCCGGGACCGTTAACGTTGCTGCGGCGGCCGCGAACGAAGCCCCGCAGCGTGACCCCACGCAGGCAGGCCGGGACAACGGGTCCAATCAGGGTCGATCGCAACTGGATTTGCGGGCTTCCGACAACAGCTCGGAAGCCGCCAAGGAGCATGAGGCCTCGGGAGACGAATTAAATCATGGCCAATCGCACAAGGCCCTGCATGATTTCGACAACGGCACCCGAGCCGCCAAGGGGCACGCCAAGCATGAGGCCTCGGGAGGCGAATTAAATCATGGTCAATTGCAGAAGGCCCTGCATGACTCCGACAATGGCACCGGAGCCGCCAAGGGGCACGCCAAGCATGAGGTCTCGGGAGACGAATTAAATCACGGCCAATCGCAGAAGGTCCTACATGCGTCCGAAAACGGTACCGGAGCCGCCAAAGGGCACGCCAAGTATGAGGCCTCGGGAAACGGTTTAAATCACGGTCAATCGCAGAAGGGCCTGGATGATTCCGACAACGGCTCCGGAGCCGCCAAGGGGCATGCCAAGCATGAGGCTCCGGGAGAAGATTCGAATAACGGGAAGGCGCACGGCTTGTTGACTTCGCAAGAAGGCTCCGCGGCCGGCAAGCAACACGGCCAGTATCCACAGGCGGATGCTTTGAATATCGGCAACCCGAAGCACGATTTGCCAACGGCGTCCGAAAACCCTGCCACCGACGCACATTCGGCATTGAAGGTTAAGTCTGAAGGGAAGGAACGGCCTTCTTCCAACGACGCCGGTCAAGCCAAATCAACGGTTGGCACCGAACTTGGCGATTCCTTTCATTTCAAGAATGGCGCCACAAATGCTTCTTCAGAAATTCTTGATTTACAGCAGCTGGGCCATGGAAGCGAAAAAGCACTTGGAGATGGTCAGCATGTCGTCCCACACGAGGGGCCGGTGCCCGTTCAGGATACTGACGCGATTAATCTTTCAGCTGCGCAGCACGATCACTCGGGGCACGCCAGTCTCCATGCGGCTCACGATTTGATTGTGTAGCAATATACTGATCGAATCGTCGGCCGCGGCTGGAGGGTAGGCCGTCGTTTCGGGATGATTGCGGTGATCAATAGGAAAATGGGCAAACGTTTCGGATCGCCGGCTTGTTCCGGCGCACGTTCGAGCCTTAAAACGAAAGCGAGACACGTCATCTCGACCGAAGGTGCGCCCGCTCGACCATCGGCAGCAGCTCACCTCGACATGTGTCAGCAATGGACCTGATATGGTGAAAAAACTCGGCGCATGAACTCCCTGATAGGGTCGCACACATCGCCGTAGTTACAATCACGGGGTCCTGGGTTCGAGCCCCAGCGCGCTCACCCGGCGGCGCGGCAGCTATCGAGCGGCCCGGCAAGGGTGTTGCGCCGCAAAACAGTCCGCCGCTGTAAACAGAAGCAGCTACGCCAAAAGTCCAGCTCGCGACCGAGCCGAATGTTTTCAGATTGCCTCCAATCCTTCTAGTGGATGCCCAAGCGCATGAAGCATCGGGTGTCGACCGATGCTCTCTCCATATCTGATGGGGGAGTGCCAAGTTAGGCAGAAGCCGCCCGCCAAATCGGAAGGCAAGCATGCCGACGCCCCAGAGGCATGCAGACAAAAGCCCGCCGATTTGCCCGCCTGATCGTCACAGCCCTGATTGGATCTGCCCTGGAATGTTATGATTTCAGTCTCTACGGCTTTACCCGGCACTGGTATTTGCACCGTTGTTCTTTCCGACACTGTCGCCCGTCACTGGTTCGCTTGCTTCGTTCGCGACCTTCGCAGTCGGTTTCCTATCAAGACCGATTGGCGGAATTGTCTTCGACCGGATCGGGCGAAAGTCGATACTTGCAGCAACGCTAGCGGTTCACGGGAGTGTCGTCGAGCCTCATAGGCCTACTGCCAACGTTTGATCAGGTGGGGATCTGGGTACCGATCGCGCTGGTCGCGTTGCGACTAATCCAGGGGTTGGGAGCCGGAGCGGAATCCGGTGGCGCAGCGCTTCTGCTCGCAGAGCAAAAACCCAGCCGCCGTGGATTCTATGGTACGTTCGCGGCGTCCGGTGTCTTCATCGCATTGCGCTCTCTCTCGGCGTCTTCAGTCTTGTGACCAGCACCATGCCGCAGCAGGCACTTTTAAGCGGGGGCTGGCGCATGCTGTATCTTCTCAGCATCGTTGCCGTCGGCGTCGGCCTCTACTTGCGTTTCGCAATGCCGGAGACTCCGGAATTCGCTCGCGACGTCCGGGATCGGCGTGCGGAGATCAGCGTCCCGCTCTGGGAGGCTTTCGATGGCGAGACCGTCAAGTTTTATGCGTAAGCAGAGGACGCCTTGAGCCATCTGCCCAAGCTTGGTGTCCCGATGATCATGCGCCGGATTGAAAAGGGGGAGCGCAAGGCCCACGCCAAAGTGTGGTCCTACCCTGGCATGGAAAAAGTGGTCAGCAGATGCGCAAGAAGGTCGACGGCCTATCAAAGCTGTTCACGCTTGATGCCTGTCGACCTCTTCATTCAACGGGCGAGGGTAGCGGTTTAATTCCCCTGTACGGGGGCGTAGAAACAAAAGCCGATTTTTGTGTTTATTAGAGGATGAAAGAGGTTCATTTGCTACGTGTCATCACCGACAGCGGCGAACGTCAGATTTGGCTTGCGGCGACCGATCGCGACAGGGCTGTCGAAGAAGTGCTCGACGCCATTCCCGAGGGCTGGACCGTTAGTTTGATAGAACGTGAGTTATCGGCCGAGCAGGCAGCGTCATTGAACATGAAACCGGGAGAAGTCCGGCGGCATAAACTGTCCTAATCTTCGATGGCCGATAGCACAGGACGCGCGACGGGCAGCGGATGATGACGTGCCGCCGGTGGCTGAGGCGGTAGAGATAAGCCCGCCGGCTCACAAGGTCGGCGGGTTTCTCTTGCGTTGCAGGCTAGCCATCGTCCGCCGACGAGCCGCTAGTTCGCTACTTGAGCGCGCGCCTGTTTGACATTGCGTGAGACGACGCGATCGAAGGCCGATATAGCGGCATCGGTCGCCAACTCAACCATTTCTCGATAAGCAGCGTCGTTCGTTTGAGTAAAGCTTTCGCGGATTGCTCTGGCAAGCTGTTCGTCCGATACGGCGCCCCCCGGGTCCGCTCGTCCGGTGAGTCGGCTATACAGATTCAAGCGATACACGTCGGCCGCGATTTGCCAGGCCCAATCCTCCAGTCCCAGTTGTTGAACCACCCGGCCGCCCCCTTTGCTCTACGCGCAGAAAAATTGGGGTTAGTCGACACTGGGCATAGAAAAAACTAACTTAGGTTAGAAAAAAATCTGCCCTACAAATTCAGGTGGAAGCTGCCTGCCAAGGCGCTAAAGACCGGGCCCGCCGATTCACGCTGGCGGGCCCGATCAGCCCCGTCACAAGATAACATCCAGGGGAATGGTGCACACGCCTCTGCCATCATCGTCACTGACGAAGATCGAATAACGACGGCCGACCAGCTCCGGGCGAGTTTCGCGCAGTGACCGAGCAAGTCTGATTGCCTCTATCTGTGCGTCCGTTTCGCTCGGCAGGTCATGCACTCCAAAATCCGAGACAAAGTGGGAATTGATGAGCTTGAACGAAAACAGCGGCATGGAACATGATGTCCAACGGATGCCAAAGCAAAGCCCCCGCCCACCGTTAGGGAGCGCGGGCTCGCGGATGGATGGCGCGAGGCTCGCGCGAACGAGGTGTCGCACCAAGGACCCGCACAAACTATGAACGCCCTAGCGCGCCGATCGTGGAGCACAAATGTTGTGCAGAGTGCGCAAAAAGAAGCCCGCCGGTACGGCCTACTCCAGAACGTCGTATTGAATGCGGCCGTCTGCCTCTATCTGCTCCTCGAAAGGCAGCCCAGCCTCGGCCAGTAATTCACCGTTTCGATTTTCTAGGAAATAGCCGGTCGCGAATAAAGCGTGATGTTGGCGTCAGCGGCACCCCACGGGGCTTTTGCCACACGGCGCGGTCGATTTCCTTCTTGTCGCCGATTGCTAGTTTCCCTTTGGCGTTTCTCGCGATGAAGATCGCGTCGCTCATCTTGCGACCGGAGCGCTTATTCCTGGCCTTCACTTCCTTCCACAGGCTGATCCCGCCGAGCTTCAGCTTCGGCAGCTCTTCCTTGATCTCCCGCCGCAGGCAGTCCTTCTCGGACTCGCGCGAACGCTTACGGCCGCCCGGGAACATCCACAGGCCGTCCGACCGGCGCCTCACCAAAAGAACTTTGCCACGTTTGGCTGCAACGAGCTTAGATGCCTTTGCCATTTCAACTGATGCCATGAAGAATCGTCAGCGATTATAGCTGGGTGGTCCTTTATTCCAAACGGTGCCTACCGATACCCCATGCCGCCGGTCGGCCCCACGGCGTTGCAGTTGAAGTCCGGCCGGACGTCTGCGCCACGCCCGCCGCAGGCGGAGCCCGCGGCGCCACAACCGAACTGCCCAGTACCGCCCGGTCGGCAGCCCTAAATCGGACTAAACGGCTGTTCCAGCACACTTAAGGAAAGGTGGTGGGATTGGTGGGTGCCGAGCAATCCAAGAACGAGCGCGTTGAGCTGGAAATGCGGATACCCGCTGTCGGCAAATGGCCCGGCCCTTTGCTCACGATCCAGAGAGGGCCGAGCGCATCAAAGACCTAGTTCGGAAACTGGAAAAACAAGCTTCGCGAGATCGACGAGTAAGGCCGCCTCAGTCGGCGGCCTCTCGGTTGCCGGTGGCGGACCCAAACACCTCGTACTCGAAGGCCACCCCCTCGGGGTCGTTCTCGTCAAGCCAATCCTTGGCAGCGTCTTCGGTCGCAAAGATCTTGAGGTGCTCGACGTCACCGATCTGTTTCGCGGTGTTCACGTAAACAAAGACGCTCATTGATTCCTCCCTTGGGACGGCCCGCGTGCCTACACCTGTGGTGGGGCTGGCGCGCCCTGCCCGGCCTGCAACGTGACTGGCGAGGGTGAAGTGCCGCGCATGCCAGAGGGCTTTCGCGTGGAAGTCGACAAGGACGGCTGGCGACACTGAGGTGCCTTGTGACAGTTCAGAACGAAGCTCTGCATGAGTATATGCCAGACCTCGTGCCCTGAACGACTTGGGCGGCCGTCCCTTAGGCCCCCCAAATTTACGCTGCTCCCCGAGGTCTGTCTCCGTTCGGTAGGACAGCATCGATTGTGTGCTTGAGCGCATCCGGCGTACAGGGTTTGACGAGGACGGGCATTTTTTCAAATCCGTCGGGCAGACCTGCACTTCCGTACCCGCTCAAAAAAAAGAAGGGCAGCCCCCGGCCCCTCACTACCTCGGCAACTGGCTGCACGTTGATGCCTTGCAAATTGATGTCGAGGATCGCGAGATCATAGCTCTCGCGTTCTGCAAGAGGTCGCGCTTCATCTACGCTTCCCGCCTCGGCGATGACTCTGTGCCCCAATTCCTCAACCATCGCGACAAGCATCATTCGAATGAGCGCTTCATCTTCGACAAGGAGTATCGATGCTTGCGTCATGACTTGCCTCAATCTCTGCTCGAACCGGCCACCGAGAGCCCATTAAGGAGCTGAGAGATCGCAGTCGTAAGCTGCACCGGCGCAAAGGGTTTCTGGAGCATTATGCTGTTGGGAACACCTTGTGCCGGCCATTCGTGGGCTGCTACGCCCGACATGTAGACTACGGGAAAATTGGGATCGACATCGCGTGCCGCCCGCGCGACCTCCCAGCCGCTAAACCTTCCCAAGAGATTGATGTCCGTGACAAGAGCGCGGTAGGCGACAAGCCGCCCCTTGAGCAGCGTCACCGCTTCCTCGCCGGTCGTGGCGATGGCGGCCTCAAAGCCTCCCTCGCTCAAAGCATCTTCGACGATGCCCTGGATCGTATCGTCGTCTTCAATCACCAGGACTATAGGTAGCATTTCGGCAAAGTCTCCCCTGGCGCATGAGCACTGGACGTTACAAAGTGCACACAAGGAGAAAGTTCCCGAGCTACTGGGAAAATTCGGCAAACTCCAGAGACGATGGTTCAGTCCCTGTCAGAGGATCTCTTGGCCTTAGCTTTTTGACGGAGGAAGTTGACCTCCAGTTCTTCGCCGTTGACCCGGTCGAGCTGACAACGGCGGTAGGCCAGTCCGGTGGAGGAAAGCAGAAGAAAGAACTCGTTGAGGGTCTATCCCTCAATCGAGGTCTCAACTTGAAGTCTGGCTCCGACGTCTGAAACATCCCTAAGCATGCAGGCGCGACGCCAAGTGCCGTCGAGCCATCATCTGCGCGGGCAACGGATGCTCGAAGGAGACTCAGCGGCCTTCTTGCTCTTTTTCTGTCGGCATTTGGCAAACCCGAACCTATCCCGCCTTGTATCCCCAACCACTAAGAGGACGTAACTAATTCGGGAAAACTTGGCAAAATAGTCAGGCTGCTCTTTGTCGTTCAAGCAAGCATCGGGTGACCCCCTCGACCGCGACATCTATCTGGTGCTCGAAGACTTCGGCGCGCGCGCCGGTTGCGCCTGGCGCGAGACTGACGAGGCTGACACCGACCTTGAGACCGTGGTCCACCTCGTCCCTTCCGGCGACTATGCCTATCCGGTCCGGATCGTCGCATTCAACGCCATTGAGGGCCGGTCCAGAGACGCAACTTCCGAGGTTGCCGACGTCGTGGTTCAGCGTGCCCTCAATACGGATGCCGAGGTTTCGACCAAGCTGCAAGCCTTCATCGCCCTTAATTCGACGATGGCCTTCGATCTCCAGCTGTCATTGCCGCTTCGCGTTGCCTGAGGGGGCCCTGCTTCTAAGGGTACGCCAACACCTGAAGGTAAAGCGCGAGCCAAGTTGCGGTAGCGACACACACGCCAATTCCGACATAGGCAATACAAGCGCATCGGTCTTCCCCTCCGAAACGCGAAATATGCTCCAGTTTCGCACGGAGACTGGGCTAAGGCTTCGAATCTGTAAGGACTGCTGCGATCAGGACACAGGCGCGGGGAGTTTCGGCCACACTGGAACCGCTCTGTAGGCGGATGGCTTGTGTGTGCGGTGACTGCCTCTGTCCCACGAGGCTTAGCCTGTCCGGAGGCCCCAGCATCATCAAGCCCCCCGGCCCGATGCTGGGGCCCAAGCAGGGGGACCAGGCAGCTCTCAACTTTCGATTCTTTCAAGCCATGTGCAGGCGCAGTCTGCTGCCTGTTTTACGATTGAGGGCGGGCGGAGCTTCGCCCTTGTTCAACTTTTCGGCCACAACCTCTGCCGTTGAATGAGAGAGTCCAGTTAAAGGCGTATCGTCCGGCGTGACTGCAGGCTGATCTGTTGAAGTGTCCAGCACTATGAATCGGCCGTTCTTGGGATGCTCGTACCGAACGACAAAGCGGTCTGCCATGAGGAACGCCCTTTCCCTTCATGGGTTGTAAACATACACGGGCGAAGGTCGATGACTGACGGGCGGCGGCGCCAACGAGGCGGCCTTAAATCAATCTTCGGCGCAACTTCTGATGATTTCTCGGAAGTACTCCTCAATATCCTGAGCGCCTCGTCCAAGCGCGACGGCTTAGCTTTCGGGAGACGGGCGGTGGCCACAATCGAAACTAAACGGCTGTTCCGGCATACTTAAAGAAAGGTGATGGAATTGGTGCCGTGCAGTCCAAGAACGAACGCGTTGAGCTGGAAATGCGGATACTCCGCTATCGGCAAATAGCCAAACGTTTTGCCCACGACCCAGAGACCCATGAGCGTATCCAGACGCTCGTTCGGGAACTGGAAGACAAGCTCCGCGAGATCGACGAGTAAGGCCGCCTCAGTTGGCGCCTTCGACAAGGACGGCTGGCGGCACTGAGGCGCCCATACGGATGTGAGCGGCGCCAAGCGCCTCCGGGGCTGGCTGAGGAGGGACGCCGGGACCGCTACCGATGCGCCGACTCAACGCTGGGCACCGGTACACACCTCCGCCCCGGGATTCATCGCAGGCTCTAACAAATGTATAGCGTGCTGGATTAAACTTGGTGCTGCCCATGCGCGGCTGCGGGTTTCGCGGAACTGCAGCGACGAAAAATTCCTTAAACAAAACGCTGCTTTCATTCCCCCAACCGGGCGCGGTGTTTTGTATCCTTAGTAGTTTCATTCCCGGGCTGGCTTTCCTCGAACCTATTTTTTGACCGGCGTCGATAGACTTTGGACAGGGCGCCCCACAAAGGCGGCCCCTTCTTCTACCGGCTTCACACCCTATCTGCGGCGTATGCGTACCGTGTTCGAATTTTGCCTGCGCGGCGAAAGTGGTGCCGGCCGGACCCGAAGTTAGGAACGGCTCCATCTGTCGCAGCATTGCTGTCGTGGCACGCGTTGGTAATGAAGACGGGTAGCTCTTGATCGGAAAGCCGCAGTTTCATGGACCGGTTGCAAGAAGTTGCGACGAACAAGGCTATCGCAATTATTGCAATCATGTTTGACGGATTCGAGATCCGCGTTTTCTTGAACGATGCGGAGCAGATCGAATACACTGCGGCAAATCCTGAAGAAGGGTGGGTTCGGGTGATTCCTCCCGGCAACTCACTGTCGGCTCGCAGTATTCTGAAAGGCTTTGTAGAGATCAGGATTAAGCGAACGTCCAGATCTTAGCGCACGTGAAGAGCCGCCTAGCTCTTCTTTGCTTGTTCAAATTGAATCCCGGTTCCGTTGCGTGAGTTGCTTATGCCTCATTTCCGATGGCTTCTGTCGATCGCCCCGAACGGCGGCGAGACTGTCTACCTGGTTCCAGACAACTTCGGTCGCAATGGCAGCGACTGGTGCGAAGCAGACTTGGAGAGGGCGGTAGAAATCGTCATCCAGGATCTGCTTGCCGGAGAATATCGCAAGCCGATCCGGGTTGTCGCCTTCAACCCAGCTGAGCGGTGGTCGGAAGATGTTTCCGAGGACATCGCCCGAGAGATCCAGCGTCGTTGCAATCTGCAACTGAGCGACGTGCCGTCCTACCTGCGGGAGTTTGTGGATCGCTACTCACCACAAGACCTGCAGCAATTCAGTCTTCGCCTGGTGTAGCGATGGCCTTCCAGCGAAAAACGCCGGAAGCGCTGGGCGTCAAGGCGCCCTTCCCCGGCTTCATCGAGCCGGCCCTGGCAGCCTCGAATCGGAGACGGCCGACGTCGAGCGAAATCGTGCGAGGCCGCCTTTTTTCCCTGAGCGGTCTTCTGCTGGCCGGCCCCAGGATCGCGGCCCCAGCCAACGGTGGCGTAGCGACACCCGCATCGGGTCACCGGCGCCCAACGGGCTTGGATCATTCGCGACCGGATCTGCGGTGAGAGGCTCGATCTGAGCGGCGTGTACTCCTAACGTCAGCTTAGAGGGTCAAAGCGGAAGCCGCCCCCTTGGTGGCATGCTCGACGGAATTAAGGCGCTTAGGCACCATCCGGCAGGCAAGAAGTTAGAGGCTAATGGAAGACCGCTCGACCGAAGCGACTAAAGGCCACGCCCTGGATAAACTCCGGCGCCACATCCGCATTTTGGTCGATATTGGTCGTCTTTCGATGGAAGACGCCGATGTCGAGCGTTTTTTGGACCAAGCTGTGCTCCAAATTGCCCGAGCCGTGGAAATCCACCACGTAAAGGTTCTTCAATATCGTCCAGACTCGTCCGACCTACTGTTGATTGCGGGCGTCGGCTGGAAGGAGGGTGTCGTCCGCACCGCCACGCTCTCGGCTGACCTTCGGTCGCCGCCTGACCTCGTTGGTAGCCGCTGGGGATGAACAGCTTGTAGATCCGGCTTCCGGCCTCGTTGCTGTAGGTGCCGTCGATGAACTTCGTCCCTTCCGGCACGATGTCGGTGATCGAAGCAGGCGCGTGCTTGGCGCCCCGCAGGCCAAGCCAGGTGCCGTCCTTGGCCCGATCGAACAGCGGCGGGTGCCGACGTGCCGTGGTAGCCGGAGCTTGGAGGTCGGCCCTGCCGACGCGGGCAGACTTGAGGTCGATGCTGGGCGGAACGCCGCCTGGAAGACCACGAGCTGCGGGACGGGCGATGCCGCAGCGGGCGCATGGTCGCCTTTGAACATGCGCTGCAGCAGCGCCGTGGCTTCGGTCAGTTGCCCCGCTCGCGTCAAACGCGTCGCTTCGCGCAGCGTGTCGTGATTCAACATCGTGTTCACCTTGTTCTGTCGGCGAGAGCGGCCTTGACCGCGGGAGTGGCATGGAGGGCTCCGAGCACGGAAACCGAGCCGATGGTGGCGCGGGCGAGTTCGGCCGTGACGTCCAGCGCGATGCTGGCAAGGCCAAGCACATTGATGTGCAGCAACTCGCCGGCTCGCCGCGCCGCTTCGAGATCCGCGCGCGTGTAATTCCGGAGGCCGAGATCCAAGCCTTTACGGGCGGTAGATTGCTTGACTACGTCGGCGTGACGCTCGAGCTGATTGCGGATCGCCGTCCGGATGAAATCCGTGCGGTTCGAATAGAACCCCTCCTTCACCATCAGATCGACGTGGCCCAGGTCGACGAAGCCGAGATTGATGGTGATCTTTTCAATTTCCGGAGGCTTCGGCCTCAGTTCTTGAACATTCGAGGGCATTCGTCTCGCCATCCTTGCACCATCTGTATGGATGGGATATGGCTGGTACGCCATCCTGACAAGAGGGGCGCGGCCCCGGCATGGGAGGCCGACGAACCTACTTCCGCTTGAGATCTTGAACGAGCCCTGCCGTAGCAGCGCGCGGATGCCCCGCCCAAAGGGAGCCTGTACGTTCGGGAAAAACTGGAAACTTTACGGAGCAAGTTGAGTTGCCAGTGATTGGATCCGAGTCGCCGGAGCGTGAGAATGGTGGACGAGGTTACGGTCAAAAGGGCCGCAGACGCGGCGTGGTCGATCTTCAGGGCGACGCGTCCCGGCGTTGATGGATCAGACAGCCGCCGCTGCCTGCTCGAGCGTCACCTACAACAACGAAGAGGAGAAGAGCGAGAAAGCGGTTCCGAAGAACTGACAGGCTTCGGCCTTGCCTATCTGCACCGGCTTCCCCCGGACGAATGCTGACGCGCATGCAGATGTTCGTCGCGCGGATGGCTCGCGGAAGCACAAGACCCAGTTGGACCTTGCTGGCCATCTGGTCTCTCATTTCGGCGACCGTCGTGCTGGCGCTGCGATGCGCGTCGGGGGATTAGGCGCCGATGCGCATCGCCCAGCTCGCCCCCTTGGCCGAAAGCGTCCCTCCAAAGCTTTATGGCGGCA